>JBBAVU010000090.1:0-11878 GCA_040397565.1 Pirellulales bacterium
AACCACAGCCCCGCCTGCGGCTGGCCGGCGAGCGGATTCAGGTCGAGCCCGGGGCCGAATCGCATCGGCGTCGCCTGGTTGCCGCCGAGCACGAGCATCCCCCGCCACGAGCAGAAGTCGGGCACGACCCGCAGGTGGGCGGAGACGGGCCGCAGCCCGCGGAGCCTTCCCCGCACGAGGTTGAAGGGCACCTCGTAGAAGATGCCGTAGCAATCCATGAGCGCCCGCTCGGTCTCCACCTCGCGGATCCGCATCCACTCGGTCGTGCTCGTCTGGTCCCAGGCATGGCCGTGCCGCGGCAGCCGGTACTTTGTCCACCGGCCTTCGGCATGGACCATGAGAATCGCCGATCGCCCGTCGTTGCCGATGCAGATCATGGGCCGCGAGAACTCCTCGGTCGCCCAGACCTCCGTGAACGACGCCCGCTCGAGCACCGTCCAGGTCGTGCCGTCCCACTCCGCGAGCCGACCGGCGGACGGCTCGCCGCGGGCGTCCGCTTCGGTGAACGTGTTGTTGGCGACCACGACGCGGCCGTGGTGGGTCCACGCGCCCTTGAAGTGGGGCTTGGCGTCGGCCGGCAGGCCGAGGTCCTTCCGCAGGTCGGTGATCAGGCGGGCCTCGAGCGTCTTCACGTCGACCTCCCAAAACTCCCCCTCCATGCCGAGCACGAGCACCATGCCGGCGGGGTTCTTCAGATGGGGACAGGTCGCGGTGAGGCGGTGATCCTGGATGCCGGCGATCGTGCGGACGGTGCCGTCGCTTTTGATCGCATGGGGGCCGATGAAGAGCTGTCCGCTCGGCGCGTGAACCATGCGGTTGGCGTAGGTGCCGACGACGCTCTCCGGCCGCTTCACGAGCGTGAGGTCGTCGGTGATCTCGTAGAGGCCCGTGCCGGATCCAGTTTTCGCGGTGTGGGCCACGTAGGTGACCGCCCAGAGCCTGCCCGCCCAGGGCATCAGCGCCCCGACGCCCGCCTCCGAGCGGGGATCGTGGTCCGCGACCATCGCCAGCCGGGGAACCACGCCGCTGATCACGGTCGGCTCGCGGGGCGGTTCCGCCGCGGATGCCACCGCGGTGACCAAGGAGGCGGCGACCACGAGCACTGTCGAGCGAATCGGCATCGCGTTATTCATGTCCCTGTCTCCCGTGTCGATGGTCTGCCGGCAGCCACTCCCGTATCCGCGGGGCGAGCTTGGCCGCGATCTCGATCATGCCCTGATCGGTGGGGTGGAGCATGTCCGGGCTCAAGCCGCTGAAGCTCAGGAGTTCTGGGCCGCTCACGAAGTGGACGTTCTTGTGGCCGCAGGACTTGACGACTTCGGCGAGCGCGTCGCGATAGGCCTGGGTCCTGGCCTTCTGATTGCCCCACAGATCACCGGTTCCGATCGGAAACAGGCTGATGCACACGATGAGGGCGTCGGGATGGCTCGTGGCGAGCTTCGTGATCATCGCGCCGGCCCGCTCCTTGAACTGCTCATCGGTAAAACCCGTGCCGGACATGTTGACCGAGATCTCGAGCACGCAGAGATTCCACTTCAGCCCGGCGAGATAGTCGGTGATGGCGGGCTCGCAGAAGGCGGTGCCGCTCGAGCCCATGTTGATGAAGTCGTGCCCGAGGGCGCGGGCCGTGAGCGCGTTCCAGCCGAGGTCGGCACGGCTGGCATACGCCCCCTGGCTGATGGACGTACCGTAGCTGAGCATCACCGGCGGGAGCTCCTCGGGCTTTGGCGGCCGCACGTTGCCCTCGATGCCCGCGAACTCGACGTCGAGCCCGCTGATGATCACGCGACAGACCCGGTTGGCGAACCGGCCGCGGGGATACTGCTCGAGCAAGCTGAACATGAGCCCGTGTCCGTGCGGCGTGATCGGCTTCGCGCGATCCCCCGCGGCCACCTTCGCCTCGCCGGCGAGAATGTCGCCCCAGAACCAGCACACGGACGGACCTTGCGCGCTGCGAAGGTGCAGCTTCACGTTCTCGAGCTTTTCACCCTCCTCGAGCACGAAGCGGATCTCGGAGTGTGCGGCCACCCGCATCTGCTTGGCGCCGTCCCGCTCCTTGCCGTCCGGCGTCGTCTTGTCGAGCGCATCGCGGACCACCTTCGGGGCCCGGTAGAGCATCACGCCCTTGCCGTCTGCGGTCGGCTCGGCGCCGCCGCAGTTCCAGAGTTGAACCTTCTTTGCGAAGTCAGGCAGCGAGTCGGCTGCATGGGCGATCGTGGGCGCGAGGCACAGCACGACGGCGGCGAACGAGATGTGAAAGGAGAGCATGGTGAAAGCCGGGGGAAGACCCAGAATCTACGCTGCGGCCGGCTGAACTGCGACCGGCCGAATGGCCGGTGGACGGCATGGTGAAACGCCCAATAGTCTCCATCCAACCTCGAAGGAGCTGCCATGACTCGCCTCATCTCTGCGCTCGCTGCATGTGCCCTGCTCGCAGTACCCCTGCTAGAAGTGCGGTGCGGTGCGGCCGAGGTCAAGCCTGTCGGGCCGCCGGACCTCTCGCCGGGCAGCGGCTGGGACGGCAAGCGGCTGGTGGACGGGCCGCAGGTCACGGAGTTTCCCGCGGAGCTGAACGGGCTGGCCGTGATCGCGCCGCCCCGAGGCAACGGCGCCAAGCCCGCGCCGGAGTGGTCGTTTCGCACGAACTTCCCCGCCACCATCTATCTCGGCGTCATGGACCGTGCCGGCTACGTGCCGCCGGCGGAGTGGGAGCCGACCGGGATGGAGATCCGCTCGGGCAACCTCCTCGACCGCGTCTACCGCCGCAAGGTGGCGGCCGGCAAGGTGACCGTGCCAGGCCACACCGGGATGTCGGGACCCTTCTTCGGCGTGCCGCACCTCGTGATCGTCGCGGCCGACGGCGGCCGCCAGGCCGAGTTGAAGCTCGACGAACTGAGCATCCCCGAGGCTGCCCCGCTGCCCGACGCCGGCCCGAAGGAGATCGACTTCCGCCACGCGATCTTCCCATCGCACGACCTGCTGCGGTTCTATCTGCCAAAGCCGCCGGAGGGAGTCTCGCGGTGGAAGGTCGCTCTGCGCCGCGAGGGCGACCCGCGGCCGCTTGCCGAGCGGTCGGGCACGTTCCCAATGTCGGCCGCCGGCGAGAACCTTCAGACTCCCGAGTTGAACGCGGACCTCTATTTCGTGGAGTGCACGCTCGAGGGTGAAGGCGAGCCAATCAGGCTGAATCGCTGGTTCTACCGGCAGACGTTTCCCTGGGAACATGAAAAAATCGGCCTCGACGACGTGGTGATCCCGCCGTTCGAGCCCCTTGGCGTCGACGAGTCGGCTGCGCGGGTCTCCTGCGTGCTCCGAAGCCACGAGCACGGCGAGGCCGGGCTCTGGAAGCAGGTCAAAAGCCAGGGCCGTGAACTCCTCGCCGGGGCGGTCCGACTCGAGGCGACGGCCGATGGGAAGACGGTCGCGGCCACCGGTGCGGCGGCCACGATCACGGAACGGAAGCCCACCCATGTGGCGGGCAAAGCGGCGTGGAAGGCCGGCGGCCTCGAGGGCACGACCGACTTCGCCTACGACTACGACGGGTTCACGGAGTTCACGCTCACGCTCGCTCCCACCGCCGCCGCGATCGACCGCGTGCAGCTCGTGATCCCGCTCCAGGCCTCCGAGGCGTGGCTCCTCCATCCGGTGACGACCTTGCTGCGACACCACTATGCCGGCCGCGTGCCGGCCGGCTCGGGGAAGGTGTGGGACTCGGCGAACCTGCCGGGCGGCAAGATGCTGGGCACGTTCGTGCCGTACGTGTTCGTGGGCGGACCCGAGCGGGGCATCTGCTTCGCGGCCGACAACGACCGCGACTGGGTCGCCGATCCGGCGGTGCCCGCCGCCGAGATCGACCGCGACGGGGAGACGGTGAACCTGCGGCTGAACCTCGTCGCCCGGCCGCACCGGCTCATGCGGCCGCGGACGATCCGCTTCGCGCTGCAGGCCACGCCGGCCAAGCCGATGCCCTCGGAGCCGGTCTCCTGGAGAAGGTGGTGGTTCACCCGCCCCCCGCACGGAAAGCGGCACGACGTGGAGTGCACGATGATGGGCGTGAACCTCGGCTGGGGCGCGGCGCAGCTCGTCACGGACCTTGCCCCCGCCAACGAAGACGTTTCGTTCTGGGAGGCGATGGCGGCCAATCGTGCGCGCGGCAAGTGGGATCAGGACTTCCTCGAGCGGTGGAAGCGGCGCTACCCGACCCTCGCCGAGTCGTTCACCACATACAAGTGGGGCCTCGAGACGGTGAGCGGCATGCCACCGAACGCAGCCGGCACGACACCCTGCAAATACATCTTTCCCTACCTCAATCCCCGCGGCGGCAGCTCCCTCGACTCAGCCTTCGCCACGACGTATCTCGACGAGTGGTCCACAATGGACGTGGCCGATCCCGGCTGGAAGCCGGGCCCCGACCGAACCCTCCGGGAGAAGCTCGCGCCGGTGTGGTATGGCGGCGAGCCCGTGGCCAGCAACGTGGACCGTCAGGTCTGGTGGCAGCGGAAGATGGTGGAGACGTTTTCCGATGGTCCCTACTGGGACAACTTCTTCTTCAAGGCGAGCTGGGTGCCGGCCGAGGCGGGAGGGCCGGCCTACGTGGACGACGAGGGGCGGCTGAAGCCCGGCGTGAACCTGCGCGGCTTCCGCAGCCTCGTGAAGCGCACGGCCGTGATGATGCACGGCCTCGGGAAGCGGCCGCTCTCCTGGATCCACATGACCAACGCCCACGTCGTGCCCGTGCTCTCCTTCGGCGCAGCGAATCTCGACTGGGAGTGGCGCGACCTCGACAAGCAGGCCGGCATCGACATCCAGGATCGGCTGGGCATCGACCGCGATCCGGCGCTCGTGCTCGTGCAGAGCACGGGCCTGCAGTCGGGCAACGTGCCGGTGGCGATCGACCGCTTCCACGCCAAGGGCAAGGAGGCGATCGACTGGCAGATGCGGACGGGGCTTGCCGTCTGTCTGCCACACGAGATCCGCCAGAAGGACGGCGGGCCCGCCGCGGCCTTCGCCCAGGGCGTGCTCGATGAGTTCGGCTACGGGCTGCCCGACTGCAAGGTGTTTCGCTACTGGGAAGCGGGGCATCCGCTGGAGGCCAGCGGCGCCCGAATCCGCGGCCTCGTGCTCGCCCGCGCCGGCAAGGCGGTCCTGGCGATCGGCAACTACGGCCAGGAGCCGCCGGACGGGCAGGCTGCAGCCGCCGCCGGGAAGCCCGCCGATGCGAAGCCGACCTCGGTGGAGGATTACGACGCGGGCGTCGCCAAACGCGCCGCTGCCGTGGCGTCGCCGCGGGCCGTCGAGCGGCCCGTTTACACCGTGCAGTTGAAGCTCGACCTCGCGGCCCTCGGCCTGCCGGAGACGGCGACGGCCACCGACATGGAGCGGGCAGCAGCGGCCCGCTCGCCGAAGAAGGCGAAGGCCCGCAAGGCCGACGAACCCGCGGCCGACCTCGAAGCCGAACTCGACGGCAAGGATCCGTCCGGCCGGCTCACCCGCGTCGCCCCTGGCGTCTTCGAGGTGACGATCAAGAAGCACGACTTCGCGGTCATCCTGGTCGAGTGACCGGCGGCGTCACTCTCCGCCGAGGAGGCCGCCGGTCGTCGTCGGCCGGTGGCCGATGCGATGGGTCTGCACCTCGATGAACCTGCGGTTCGCCGGCGCCTCGAACGGCCCGGCATAGACCTGCCAGGGGCCGGAGTAGTTCTTGTCGGTGCCGAGGCGATAGCCGATCGACGCCCCGGGATCGCTGCACGACAGCGTCACGACGTACGCCATCGACTCGCCCCGCGACACCGCCCGGTCGAGAATCTCCGCAGCGGGCGTGGCCGGCTGGCGGCCGTCGGGCGGCCAGATCTTCTCCCGCACGAGCCGCGTCTCCGGCTCGACGAACCCGAGGTCGCCCGTGTCGGCGATCCAGGCGTCGAGATGCTCGCGGAGGCTCTGTAGCCGCTCGCGATGCTCCGGCACATCGATGAGGTTCTTCACCTCCCACGGATCGCTCTCGGAGTCGTAGAGTTCCTCCTTCGGTCGACGGCCCGCGGCGAGCTGCCACTGCTCGGGCCGCTCTGGGCCGGTCTTCTCGAGCGCGTAGAGGTCGGCCGTCATCGCCAGCCGCTCGCGGAAGGCGTTGCGGATCAGGTAGGGCAGGTCGGGCAGCACGTTCCGCGTGTAGCGGAAACGGCCGTCCGATACCGACCGGCAACGGTCATACGTCTCGTCGAACCGGTCGGCGCTTGCGTAGGCATGGCCGCGGCGGTAGTCGTCGCGTTCACGGGCGAACCGGCCGAGGAAGGGAGTGCCGTCGAGCCGCGTGTCGGGCTCGATGCCTGCGAGCGACAGCACGGTGGGACCGAAATCGACGAAGCTCACCACCCGCCCCTCGCGGCTGCCCGCCCCCGCGCCATCGGGATGCCGCACGATGAGCGGCACGCGAAGTCCCGTGTCGAAGCACGACCGCTTGCCCCGCGGCAGACCGACGCCGTGATCGCTGAAGAACATCACGATCGTGTTTTCAAGCAGGCCGGCCTCCTCGAGTTCCTTCAGCCGCTCGCCGACCCAGCGATCCATCGCGGCGATGTTGTCGTACGTCCGTGCGACCGCCTCGCGGACCTTCGGCGTGTCGGGATAGAAGGGGGGAAGCGATACGGAATCGCGGCGGACTACCTCGGGGCTGCGGCGGGTCTCGGGAAACGCCCGGCCTTCGTGGGTGCCCTCGTAGTTGAAGACCGCGAAGAACGGCCGGTCGGCGGGGCGGTTCCTCCAGTGGGCCCGGTCGCTCGACTCGTCCCACACCGTGACCGGATCCTGGAACTGGTAGTCCTTCTTGGCGTTGTTGGTGCAGGAGTAGCCGGCCGCCCGGAGGTGCTCAGGGAAGCAGCGGACAAACGGCGGCGGCACGCCCTCGTAGCCCGGGATGTCGCGGTAGGCGGCTGGGTTCCGCCGGACCGCCTCTTCACTGGGCGAGTTGTTCCGCATGTGCATCGTGCCGATGCGGGTGCAGAACATGCCGGTGATGAGCGACGAGCGGGCGGGGGCGCAGACCGGCGACGTGGCGAAGGCGTTGTCGTACACGACGCCCTCCCGCGCGAGCCGGTCGAGGTTCGGCGTGGGCACGGTGCGGTCGCCATAGGGGCCGATCCACGGGCTCATGTCCTCGGTCGTGAGCCACACCACGTTCGGCTGCTGCGATTTCGGACGCGTGGCGGCGGCGGCTTGGGGCCGCGGCCGCTCGAGCGGCACCGTCACGGGCCAGCCGGGATACTGCCGCACCGCGCCGTCGGCAGCCAGCGAGGGGAACCGCGGCCAGCACTCGAACGTGATCGTGTCCCCCGCGAAGTTGAACCGGGCGAGGCCGTAGCCGTCGGCCCGCTTCCGTTCGTCGCTCACATCCTCGGGGTTGGCGTAGGCGGCGATCGAGATCTTGTTGCCGAGGCCGTCCTCGTAGTCGCCTGTCCATGGGAGCTGGCTGCCCGGCACGGGATTCGCCCCGGGCTTTTCGTCGAGCGGATGCCACCAGCGGCCATAGACCGTGTTGACGAGCGCCGGCGACGTGAACGACCAGGGGCCGTCGCCGTGCTTGTCGATCCCGTGCTGCACGACCACGGCGAGGTGCTGATCGCCGCAGAGGTGGGTCGCGTGGGCGGCCTTCAGGAGCCGTAGCGCCGCGTTGCGGCCGCGTTGCGGCCAGCCGTTGCAGTCGAGATCGGCGAGCAGCCGGTTGTCGGGGCGGCCATGCAGGTGGACGGCGCCGCAGAAGGCGGTGGCGGAGAGCGCCGTTTTCCCGCGGATGCCTTGCCAGTCGCGGCCCCACGCCTCGAGCCAGGTGAGTTGCCTCGCGCCGAGCAGTTCGAGCCCCGGCTTGTCGATGCTCGCCCGATCGTAGGCGGGGTCGGTGATGTGGTCGGGCCGCGGACCCATCTCCGGGATCGCCCCGAACGGGCCGGTCTTGAACTTGCGATCCTCGAGGATCGCGCAGTCGAGACCGCCCACCACGAGCCTTGTGAAGAACACGCCGATGCCCTGGGCCACTGGGGCGGGATCGACGGGGTCGGGCAGGTGCCAGGTCTGCTGACGCTGCACCATGTTCACGTAGGCGGGCGGGTAGAAGTAGCCGCCGTCGGCGCCGTCCTTCCGCTCGGCCTTGCGGCCGCCGGCGCCCCAGAGATTCGGATGGCCGACGTCGTGGTCGTCGGGAATCGTGACGGTGGGCCGGTCGCGGATCACGTCGCGGAACTGCAGGCCGAACTCGATCCAGCCGACCGTATGCTGCGTGTGGCGGTAGGTCTGGTCACCGGCAAAAAACAGCAGATCGGGATCGGCCTTCCGCAGGCTCTGCACGAGTTCCGCCCGCGGCCCCGTCGTGAGCGACGAATTGCACGACATGACGGCGACCTTGATCTCGGGCTTCTCGGCCGGGTCGCGGCGAACGATTCCCTCGAACACGGCCTCGGCACCGTGCCGCACGCGGTAGGCATGGTCGCGGGACGAATCCCAGCCCTCGACGCGGAAGTGGGTGTCCCAGCCGGGGTAGAGCACGGGGCCGCGGGCGACCTCGACCCAGTCGTCGCCGCGCTTGATCTCGAGCCGCGCTTCTCGTGGTTCTTCGGCCAAGAGCGGGAAGAGCTGCGCGGAGAGCTTGAGCGTGCCGCGGGACTCCGGCCGTACGGTGACGGTGTAGAGAGCGAAGGCGATCACGTCGCTGCGCGGCACGTCGAGTTCAAGAGGCGGCCCGCCTTTCGACGCGGGCTTCGCGGCCAGTCGCCAGTTCCCGGTGGCCCAGCCGTCGAGGTTGGCAAACTCGGCGCCAAAGGGCCGCGGGTCGAGGCCGCCGTCACCAGCCGTTTCGGCGCGGGCGAAGCTGCCCACCACCGCGAGGCTGGCCACGGCCATGAACGCGAACGAGCGGCTGAACGTGGGCATCGGGAAGAAAAACTCCCGTCGAGGGCATGCGTGCAGGTGAGTGCGGTGACTTCGACCCTCGCAGTGTAGCGACCGCACCGCCCCGGCTGCGGCTCGGCCGCCGCACGGGGCTGGCCCGATGGACGTCGAAACCAAGGGGGGCAGTTCATCGGCCGATTTCCAGGCGTTTGCGAACCTCGCCGAATCGTGGCGACGGCCGCACGAGACGAAGTAAACTCGAGGTATCTCGGGAATCGCGTTCTCCTCCATGGCCAGTTCCATCCGCTTTTCGATCTGCTCTGCCGCCGTTCGCGTGAGGCTGCCGGCCGTCGGCGGGGGCGGGCCCTGGAACTCGAATCGCTCGAGCCGCGGCTCGCGCTGGCCTCCGGTCCGCTCGGCACGCTCGTGTCGGTCGTCGATGACGCGAACGCGAACCTCCTGGCCGCGACGTCGGCCGACCTCGCCGTGGGCGTGACCGAGGGCGCGGTGATCACGGCAAGCGTGAGACTCACGCGCCGGCCCGATGCTCCCGTCCACGTTGCGTTTTCAAGCAGTAGCCCGTTCGAGATCGGCGTGGGGGCCGATGCATCGGCCATTCATGTGCCCGCCAACGACCTCTCGAGCGCGGCCCCGCTCGTCTTCACGAGAAGAGACTGGGACATTCCCCAAACGGTCTCGATCCGGTCGATCGAGGATGGCGCGGCGGACGGGAATCGCGCGGTCCCGGTGCGGGTCTCCGTCGCCACCGTCGGCAGGGCCGCCGTCACGAAGGCCATCTGGATCGAGTCGCGCGACTCGGGCCTCGTGAGCCCCGCGATCGCTGCGGCGGGTACGTTCAAGGGAACGCTCGATTGCCCGAGCGACGCTCAACCCCGCCCGGACTCGACCGGCAGCGTCACGGCGACCTACGGCGTCAACGAGGGCACCGCCACGTTCCGCGTCACCTCCGCGCGGCTCGAGAACGTCACGAATCGCGCGATCAAGGTCGACTACGTCATCGACTCCGCGAACAAGGTCGTCGTGCAGGCCGTCCGCGGCTTCAATGCCCGCCGCATGAAGCTCGATCTCTTCTACCGGGTGGGCGTCGACGGCGTGCCCGGCCTCTCCGGCTCGCTGACGCTCGCCCAGCCGAAGCTCGGCAAGACGGACACGTTCACCGTCACCGCCAGGCTCGTCGCCCCGGGCATGCCCCGTCTGGATGGTTATGCGCCGGCGACCGCCGGCAATGCCGCTGTCGGCGGTGCACCAACCGCGATCGCCGTCGGCGCCGACGGGACTGCGTGGGTCGCCAACCCCGGCATCAATGCGGTCCAGCGTCTCGTGCGGCAGGGGGGTGTTTGGAACGTCGCGAACACGATCTCGGTCGGCAACGGCGGCAAGACGATCGCCGTCGCCCCCGATGGTTCCGCCTGGGTCGCGAATGCAGACGACAACACGGTTCAGCAGATCGTGGAGAGGGATGGCGTTTGGACGGCGAACGCCCCCGTGCCGGTCGCGGCGAACCCGGCCGCGCTGGTCGCCGCCAAGGATGGTGCCATCTGGGTGGCGAGTTCCGACGCGAACGTCGTCCAGCGGATTGCATCCTCGAGCGGCGTTCCACTCGTCACGGTGACGCTCCCGGTCGGCGCAGGCCCTGCGGCCCTTGCCGTCTCCAGGAATGGCTCGATCTGGGTTGCGAGCAGATCCGCAAGCTCCGTCCAGCGGATCTCCGTTGATCGCGGTGGTTGGCGGGTTGGCCGGCCGATCGCGGTCGTGGAAGGGCCCTCGTCGCTGGCGGCCGCGGCCGATGGCTCGATCTGGGTCGCGAGCGCCGCGACCGGCTCGTTGCAGCGGGTCGTACGGGCCGGTGGGGCCTGGCGGCCGAGGGCCGCCGTTCCGACCGCCGGCGCTCCCGCCGACATCGCGGCCCACCCCGACGGCTCGATCTGGGTCGCCGCCGGCGACGCGATCCAGCGGTTCGTTCCGACCCGGAGCGGCTGGGCGCCGCAGGGCCCCGTCACCGTCGGCGGCACGATCGCGGCGATCCGCTCCGCGCCGGACGGCACGATCCTCGCCGCCGATGCGCAGGCCGCCATCGTGACGGCCGTCTCCGCCGTGCCGGGCGAGGTGCGGAATCTGGCCGTCGCACCGACCGGCGCGGGTGCCCTCGCGGTCACCTGGAACGCTCCGCTCACCGGCCAGGCGACGAGCTACACCGTCACGATGACGACCACGACCGGGGCGGCGACATCAACCCAAACCCTGGTCACGTCGAACACGTCGGTGGACTATTCGGGGCTGTCGCCGGCCAACTCGTATGCGTTCACGGTAGCAGCCACGAATGCCAATGGCTCCGGGCCGGCGGCGACGGCGTCGTATGCCTCCGTCGAGGACGTGGCGACTCAGCCGCTCGCCCTGTCGGCGGTCGTTGGGTCGGGGAGCGGGGAGTTCGTCCTCAGCTGGCAGCCTCCGGCCGATGATGGAGGTTCGCCGGTCCTCTCCTATACGGCGACGGTCTATCAGGGCAATCTCGAGCAGACCGTCACCACCACCTCCACCTCGTTCACCTTCAGCGGCCTCGCGACCGGCGGCGGGCCGCTGCTGTTTCGCCTGCGTGCGACCACGTTCGCCGGCAATGGCCTGCCGGCCTCGCTGGCGGTCGCCGCCGACGGCACGCGGCTGTCGCTTCCGCCGAGCAACCCCTACATGGGCCTCGAAGGCACGTCGACGATGCACGCCAATGCGGCGTCTTCAAATGCCATCGTCTTCGCGGGCCCCGGCACGACCGATCTCACCTTCCACCACAATCTCGGGCTGAATGCCACGGTGCCGTCGATCCTGATGTCGGAGAATGGCGCTCTTGTGTGCGTCGGCGTCAGCACGGCGCCCAAGACCGCCCAAACGCCGATGGTGATGCTGATTTCTCCCAAGACCCTGCTGCCGCTCCAGCCGCCCACCCTGCTGATCAAGCCCCAGACCGGCAACCTCGCGGGCGGGCTCTACA
>JBBAVU010000091.1:0-11755 GCA_040397565.1 Pirellulales bacterium
GCGGCACTTCTTCGCTGAGAACAAGCCCGTGGCGAGCGTCTGCCACGGCGTCGAGATCCCGGCCTACGCCGGCTGCCTCCAGGGGCGGCGGATCGCGACGGTGGCGAAGTGCCGCCACGACGTCGAGACCGCGGGCGGCATCTACGTCGACGAACCGTGCGTCGTGGATCGCAACCTCGTGAGCGGCCGCACGTTTCACGACAACGGCCGCTACCTCGGCGCGTGGATTCGGCTGCTCGAAGAGGCAAGCGGCAAGTAAAGACCTGCTTCCCCTTTTCGGTCACGACAGGATCGACTTCACGACGTTTCCGTGGACGTCGGTCAGCCGGAAGTCGCGTCCCTGGAAGCGGTGGGTGAGCTTCGTGTGGTCGAAGCCGAGCAGGTGGAGGATCGTGGCCTGCAGGTCGTGGACGTGCACCATGTCGCTCGCGATCTTGAAGCCGAGGTCGTCGCTCGCCCCGTGCACGTAGCCCGGCTTCACGCCGCCGCCGGCCATCCAGATGGAGTAGCAGTCGGGATAATGGTCGCGGCCGAGGATGCCGCTGGCCGCCGTCCGCCCCTCCTGGAACGGCGTGCGGCCAAACTCGCCCGTGCAGAGCACGAGCGTGTCTTCGAGGAGCCCGCGGGCTTCGAGATCCTCGATGAGCGCCGCCGCCGGCCTGTCGAACTTGGCGGCCTTGTTCGTGAGGCCGTCGCGGATGTCCTCGGTGGGATTCGTGCCATGGAAATCCCATCCCCAGTCGAAGAGGTGCACGAACCGCACGCCGTCCTCGACGAGCCGTCGGGCCAAAAGGCAGTTGTTGGCGAGGCTCGATTCGCCCGGCTTCGCGCCGTAGGCCTCGAGCACGGTCTTTGGCTCCCTCGAGATGTCCATCACCTCGGGCACGCTCGTCTGCATCCGGTAGGCGAGCTCGTACTGCGCGATCCGCGTGACCGTCTCGGGGTTCCCGAGTTCCCGGGCCTGTAGGTCGTTCAGATCCTTGAGGGCGTCGAGCGTCTTGCGCCGCATGCCGCGGCTCATCCCCGGTGGGTCCGACACGTACAGCACCGGATCGCCCTTCGACCGGCACTGCACTCCCTGGTAGACGCTCGGCAGGAACCCGGATCCGAAGCTGCTCGTGCCGCCGTTGGGCTGCACGCCCGACGAGATCAAGACGACGAAGCCGGGGAGGTCGGCATTCTCGCTCCCCAGCCCGTAGGTCACCCAGCTGCCGAGACTCGGCCGCCCCGCCCGAGGGCTTCCGGTGTAGACCATCAGTTCGGCCGGGGCGTGGTTGAACTGGTCGGTGAACATGCTCCGCACGAGACAGAGCTTGTCGGCCACGCGGTGGAGGTTGGGGATCGCGTCGGAAAGCTCCATGCCGCTCTCGCCGCACCGCATCCATTTCCGCCGCGTGCCGAGCAGCTTCGGCGTGCCGGTCGTGAAGGCGAACTTCTTCCCTTGAATCGTCTCGGCGGGGCAATCCTCGCCGTCCCGCTTCACGAGCTCCGGCTTGTGGTCGTAGAGGTCGAGGTGCGGCGGCGAACCCGTGAGATGGATCACGATCATCCGCTTGGCCTTGGCCGGCAGCGGCGGCTTCTTCGCCGCCATCGGATCGGCGGCGACCGTTGGGCCGGGCAGGCTGCCCGTGGCCGCCAGGAGTTCGTGCATCGCGATCGTGCCTATGCCGCCGGCCATGCCCCCGAGCAGGTGGCGGCGGGTCGCGAGCAGCTTGTGTTCGAGAATCGGGTCCATCGGCTTCCTCACGTTCGAAGAGGGACATGCCTCAGGGGCACATGAAGGCTTCGTCGAGGTTCAGGATCACGTTCGCCACGACGGTCCACGCGGCGAGGTCGGCCATCTCGACATGCAGGTCGCCTGGAAGGGGACCGAGGGGATCGGTCGCCATCTTCTCCGCTTCGAGCGGCGCCTCGCGGAAATCGCCCTTCGCGTCGTCGTGGAGTCGAACGAGCCGGTCGATCTCCGTGGGGGTCGGCCGCCGGGCGAGCACGAGCCGGAAGCCCAGCTCGGCCCGGTCGGCGTCGGTCGAGCCCCCTTCCCGCACCATCCGGCGGGCAAGCGCCTGCGCCGTCTCGACGTACGCCGGGTCGTTCATCGTCACGAGCGCCTGCAGGGGCGTATTGGTCCGCGGCCGCCGGATCGTGCAGACCTCGCGGGAGGGCGCGTCGAAGGTCGCCATCGACGGGTAGGGGTTGCTTCGCCGCCAGTTCGTGTAGATGGCGCGGCGGTAGCGGTCCTCTCCCGTGCTCGTCTGCCAGTCGACGCCGCCGCCGAACGCCGTCCGCAGTCCGAAATTAGGCTGCGGCGGCTTCACGCTCGGCCCTCCCTTTTTCCGCGAGAGCAGGCCCGAGGCGGCGAGCGCCTGGTCGCGAATCACCTCCGCCGGCAGCCGCACCCGCGGGCCGCAGGCGACGAGACGGTTCTCCGGATCGCGGGCCACGAGGTCGGGCGGGCACTTCGACGTCTGGCGGTAGGCGGCGGTCGTCACGATGAGCCGCTGGATCGCCTTCAGGTTCCAGCCGCTCTCCACCAGCTCACAGGCCAGCCAGTCGAGCAGCTCCGGGTGGCTCGGCAGGTCGCCCTGGCTGCCGAACTCCTCGCTCGTGGAGACGATGCCGATCCCGAACAGCCTTTCCCAGAGACGATTGACGACGACGCGGGCCGTGAGCGGGTTCGCCGGATCGACGAGCCACTTCGCCAGCGCGAGCCGATCGACGCGACCACCATCGGCCGCCACGACATCGACATCGTTGAACACCTCGGGCACCCCCTCGTGGACCTCGTCGCCGAGGTTCTGCCAATTGCCACGGAGCTGGATCTTCGTGACCCGCCGCTTGTCGTCGGCAAGCTCCTCGAGCACCGGCACCGTCGCGGCAGGATTCTCGTCGAGCAGCTTTCGCAGTTCGGCGACGATCTTCCTCGCCGGCTGGAATTCGGGCGGCTCGGGCCGGTCCTTCCCGGCCGTCTTCTTGAGTTCGGGGATGCCCGCCTCGATCTCCGCGAGTTCCTTTTCGATCGGGGCCCGCTTGTCATCGATCTCCTTCCAGGGCAGCCGCACGAAGGGGGATTCGTCCCTGCGATCAGCGTCGGCGGTGTTGTTGAGGATCGCGTAAAGCTGGAAATACTCCTTTTGGGATAACGGGTCGTACTTGTGGTCGTGGCACTGCGCGCAGGCCATCGTCGTGCCCATCCAGGTGCCCATCGTCGTGTTCACGCGGTCGACGATGGCGACCGTGCGAAACTCCTCGTCGATCGTGCCCCCCTCGTTGTTCGTAAGCGTGTTGCGGTGGAAGGCCGTGGCGACCTTGTCGTCGAGCGTGGCATTCGGCAGCAGGTCGCCGGCAAGCTGCCGGATCGTGAACTCGTCGAACGGCATGTTGGCGTCGAAGGCTCGGACCACCCAGTCCCGCCAGCCCCAGATCGTTCGCGGAGGGTCGTCGGCGTAGCCGGCGCTGTCGGCGTAGCGGGCGAGATCGAGCCACTGCCGTGCCATGTGCTCGCCATAGCCGTCGTGGGCGAGCAGCCGGTCCACGAACTTCTCGACGGCATCAGGCGAGGCATCGGCCACGAACGCATCGACCTCGGCGGGCGTCGGCGGCAGGCCGGTGAGGTCGAGGGCGAGCCGTCGGGCGAGCGTGGCCCGGTCGGCCTCCGGCTGCGGCGAAAGCCCCTCGGCTTCCAGCCGCGCGAGGATGAACCGGTCGATGTCGTTCTTCGGCCACGCGGCCTGCTTCACCGCCGGAACCGGCGGTCGCCTCGGGGCGACGTAGGCCCAGTGCGGCTCGTAGGTGGCCCCGGCCGCGATCCACCGCTTCAGCATCTCGACCTGCTTCTCGGGCAGCCGCTCGCCAGCCTCGGGGGGAGGCATCACGATGTCGGGATCGGTGGAGGTGATCCGGGCGATGAGTTCGCTCTCGTCTGGTTTGCCCGGGACGATCGCCGCGTGGCCACCGAGGTCGGCCGTCGCCCCGGCGAACGTGTCGAGCCGCAGCCCCTCGTCGCCGCCGCCGGCCCTCGACTCGGCATCGGGCCCATGGCACCGTACACAGCGGTTCGAGAGGATCCCCTTGATATCGCGGGTGAACGAGGGAGCGACTTCCGCGGCCCGCCCACACGCGGCCGACAGAATCACGACCGCGAGGGCCGCCGAAGCGGCCCGGCCGCCGCTTCGCTCGCAGTGTCGCAGATGGATGCAGCATCGCGAAAGCATGACGACGACCTTTCCTCGGCAGCCTACCGCGTGACCGCCATGGCCGCCGCGACGTCCATGCTGCCGAGACGATTGTAACCCTGGGGAGGGTCATCGACCCCGCCGGCCGGCCAGCTGCTTTTTTCGGCATAGAGGCCCGTGTCGCTGAAGTCGCGTTGGAGCCGGCGCAGCTCCGCCTCGAGCTCGCCCCGCTTCGACGCCACCTTGGGGGAGGCCGCCTCGGCCGGGTCGAAGAGCAGGTTGTGCTGCTCGGCGGGATCGGCGACGAGGTCGAACATTTCCCAGGCATCCTTCTTCCAGTAGTGGATGAGCTTGTGCGTGGCCGTGCGGATGCCGTAGTGAGCCCGCGTGTCGTGGTGGCCCGGGTCGTGGTAATAGCGGTAGTAGACGCTCGTCCGCCAGTCCGCGGGACGCTCGCCCCGAAGCAGCGGCGCGATGCTTCGGCCCTGCATGCTCCCCGGCACGGGAAGGCCGGCGACATCGAGAATGGTGGGAGCAAGGTCGATGTTCGCGACGAATTGTTCGGGCGTGATGCCGGCGCGGATGCCGGGGCCACGTGCGATGAGCGGCACCCGCAGGCCCGGCTCGTACATGAACCGCTTGTCGTAGAGGCCGAGATCACCGAGATACCAGCCGTTGTCGGTCGTGTAGATCACGATCGTCTCGTCGGCGAGTCCCTCGCGGTCGAGCCAGTCGAGCACCTGCCCGATCCCATCGTCCACGCCTTGCACGCAGGCCAGGTAGTCCTGCATGAACCGGCGGTACTTCCACCGCACGAGGTCGGGGCCGACGAGCCGCTTCCCGTCGATCTCGAGTTCCATCGGCTTCTCACGCAGCCAACGCTGACGCTCCTGCGGCGACAGCCCGTCGGGGGGAGGGAGCTTGAGGTCGTGGCGGGTGAGATCGCGGGCGATCGTCTGCTCGTTCTCCGGGAGCGCGGCGGGACGCGTCGCGTAGTCGTCGAAGAGCGTTGCCGGCTCCGGCGGCGACACGTCGGCAAAACGCTCGCGGCTTTGCTCGTCAGGGTCCCACGGGCGATGCGGCGCCTTCTGCTGGAGCATGAGAAAGAACGGCTTGTCGCGGGGCCGCGTCCGCAGGAACTCGAGCCCGAGATCGGTCGTCAGCTGCGTGCAGTGCCCCGCGATCGAGAGAGTGCCCTTGGACGTGATGAACGTGGGGTCGCGGTACTCGCCCTGCCCGGGCAGCACGATCCAGCGGTCGAAGCCGGTGGGCTCGCTCCCGAGATGCCACTTGCCCACGAGTCCGGTGTGGTAGCCACCCGACTGCATCCGCTTGGCGAGGTGGTCGCGACCGCCGTCGAACCGGTTGAACACCGGCACGCCGTTGAGGTGGGAATACTGCCCCGTGAGGAGCGTGGCCCGGCTCGGGCTGCAGATCGAGTTGGTGACGAACGAGTTGAGAAACCGAGCGCCGCCCGCCGCCAGCCGGTCGAGATGCGGCGTCTGGTTCACCTTCGAGCCATAGGCCGAGATGGCGTGCTGGGCGTGGTCGTCGCTGAAGATGAAGAGGATGTTGGGCTGTCCGCCCTCAGACCTGCCGGCGCAACACCAGAAGGCCAGCACGATCGCCGTCCACCATGCCTGGGTCTTCGATGGCATGCTTCGTCTTCTCCGATCGGGCATACGGGCCGAACGTCCAGCGTCAGAATACCTTCGCCGAGGCCGTGGGCGACACGCCAAAAGCCGGCACAACCCAGCCGATTGGTGCCGGCCGCACGGTCCCCGGGTCGCGTTGCCACCGAACGAGAAGCGACCTAGGCTTTACCACTATGACGTTCCGGCTGCCCCCGCTCCACGCTCTGCTCGGTCCAACGGTCGTCTTCTCGGCGATCGCGGCTGGGGCGTTGCCGGCGCCCGCCCTCGCCGAGGCGGCCCGGGGCTCGCCGAGGCTCTCTTTCAACAAGGACATCCGGCCGATCCTCTCGGAAAACTGCTTCGCCTGCCACGGCCCCGACAACGCCAATCGGCAGGCGGGCCTGCGGCTCGACACGTTCGATGCGGCGACCGCCGAGTTGGAGAGCGGCTCGCGGGCGATCGTGCCGGAGAAACCCGACGAGAGCGAACTCGTCTCGAGAATCGCGTCGCACGATCCCGATGCCGTGATGCCGCCCCCGGAGGCCAAGATCGGCCGGCTGACCGAGGAACAGGTGGCGACGCTCCGCCAATGGATCGCCGAGGGAGCCGCCTACGAGCCGCACTGGGCGTTCGTGCCGGCGGTGACGCCACAGGCGGCCGACACCTCGGCGGAGATCGACGCGGTCGTCATGGGCAGGCTCGCGAAGCGAGGGCTCGCCCTCCAGCCGGAGGCCGACCGCACCACGCTCATCCGCCGCGCGAGCTACGACATCACCGGCCTCCCGCCGACGCCCGCCGAGGTTCGGGCGTTCATCGACGACTCGTCGCCCGATGCCTACGAAAAGCTGCTCGATCGGCTGCTCGTGAGCCCGAGGTACGGCGAGCGAATGGCGGCCGACTGGATGGACATCGCCCGCTACGCCGACAGCTACGGCTTCCAGGTCGATCGTCCGCGGCCGACGATGTGGCCCTGGCGGGACTGGGTCATCAAGGCGTTCAACGACAATCTGCCATGGGACCAGTTTGCGGTCTGGCAGGTGGCGGGCGACCTGCTGCCGGCCGCCACCGACGAGCAGCGGCTCGCGACCGCCTTCAACCGGCTCCACCCGCAGGAGACCGAGGGCGGCTCGGTCGAGGAGGAGTATCGCGTCAACTACGTGAACGACCGGGTCGTGACGTTCGGCACGGCGTTCCTCGGCCTCACGCTCGAGTGCTGCCGCTGCCACGACCACAAGTTCGACCCGCTCACGCAGAAGGACTTCTACTCGCTCTTCGCCTTCTTCGACGACATCGACGAGGCGGGGCTCTATTCCTTTTTCACACAGGCGACCCCGACCCCGAAGATGCGGCTGCTCGACAGAGCGGCCACGACGCAGCTGGCAAAGGCGGAGGAGGCCTGCGGCGAGGCGGCGGCGGCCCTCACGGAAGCCGAGAAGGCGGCGATCGGGGCGACCGTGGACTGGCTTGCCGGCACGGCCGCGGCCCCGGCCGGGCTCCCGGCCGATGAGGAAGTCGTGGTTCCGGGAGAACTCGTCCGCTATTCGTTCGACGAGCGTCGGCAGGACGGCCGGTTCGACAATCTCCTGGCTCCAACCCCGCCGGACGAGCCGGTGGAGCCGCCTCCCGCCGACCTCGCCGCGAAGTCCCCGGGTGAGAACACGCTCGTCGTTGGAAAGACCGGCAGGGCCATCCGGCTCACAGGCGACCACGGCGTGGAGACGCCCGTCGGGAACTTCCGCCGCAGCCATCCATTCACCGTTTCCCTCTGGCTGAACGCTTCGAAGGGCTACGATCGCGCCGTCGTCTTCCATCGCTCGAAGGCGTGGACCGACGCCGGCAGCCGAGGCTACGAGCTCATCGTCGATGGCGGCCATCTCCGCTGGTCGCTCATCCACTTCTGGCCCGGCGACGCGGCGAGCGTTCGGATGCGGGAGTCGCTCCCCGTCGGCAGGTGGACCCATGTCGCCGTGACGAGCGACGGCTCGGGCAGCGCTTCGGGGCTCCAGATCTTCGTCGATGGCCATGCTGCCGCGACCGAAGTCGTCCGCGACGGCCTCACCCGCGAGATCACCGGCGGCGGGGAAGACCACATCACGATCGGCCAGCGGATGCGGGACAACGGCTTCAAGGACGGCCTCGTGGACGATTTCCGGGTGTTCGACCGCGAGCTTTCTCCGCTCGAAGTGCGGGAGACGTTCGAGCCGGGCGCGATCCGGAGGTCGATCGAGGCGAAGCAGCCGCCCGAACTCGTCGCCGGCTATGTCGCAGCGGCTTTCGACGAGCCGTCGCGGGCGAGGCGGCAGGCGCTCGAAGAAACGCGGCGGGCCCGCGACGACCTTGCCGAGAAGCCGCCCGAGATCATGGTGATGGAGGACGTCCCGCAGCCGAAGATGGCCTATGTGCTCGAACGCGGCGAGTACGACAAGCGGCGGGATCCCGTCGAGCCCGACACGCCGGCCGCGCTTCCGCCGTTCCCGGCCGACGAGCCGAGGAACCGGCTGGGGCTCGCGCGATGGCTCGTCGACCCCGACCATCCGCTGCTCGCCCGCGTGACCGTGAACCGTCTCTGGCAGTCGCTCTTCGGCCTCGGGCTCGTGCAGTCGCCGGAGGATCTCGGAAGCCAGTCGACGCGTCCGGAATATCCGGAGGTGCTCGACCTCCTGGCGTGGAAGTTTTCCCACCCGGTTGCCGAAGGCGGCTTCGGCTGGGACATGAAGCGGCTCGTGAAGACGATCATGATGTCGAAGACCTACAGGCAGCGGAGCATCGCCGACGCGAAGACGATGGCCGACGATCCGCTGAACGTCTGGCTCGCGCGTGGCCCGCGGCACCGGCTGCCGGCCGAGATGATCCGCGACGGCCTGCTCGCCGCCTGCGGCCTGCTCGTGGAGCGGCTCGGCGGCCCGCCGGTGAAGACCTACGACATGCCCGACTCCTTCAAGCCGGAAGCAGCCGACACGGGCAACTCGCTCTACCGGCGCAGCCTCTACACCTACTGGCGGCGAACCGGTCCGGCCCCGATGCTCGAGAGCTTCGACGTGCCCAAGCGGGTCGTCTGCGTCGCGAGGCGGGACGCGACGAACACGCCGCTCCATGCGTTCGTGCTCATGAACGGGCCGCAGTTCGTGGAGGCCGCCCGCGTCCTGGCCGAGCGGCTCCTGGCGGACTCTGCCGGGCAGGGTGACCGGGCGGTCGAGATCGCCTTCGAACGGCTCACGAGCCGCCCGCCGGACGAAGAGGAGAGAGGGGTCATCCGCCGCATGCTCGCCGAGCAGCGGGAATGGTATGCGGCCCGGCCCGACGACGCCGCGAAGTACGTCGCCGTCGGCCAGGCCACGCGGGACGTGTCGATTCCCGCGGTCGAGGTCGCGGCGGCCGCGAGCGTGATCAACGCCCTCATGAACTACGATGGAAGCGTGGTGAAGCGATGAACCGACGAGCGTGGCTGCAATCGTTCGGGATGGGTCTCGGCGGGATCGCGGTGGCCGACATGCTCGTCCGTGAGGCCGCCGCCGAAACGCCAGGCCTGTCGCTGCCGACGGGCTCGAAGGGGGGCGTGCTCGATGCCTTCCACGTCGTGCCCAAGGCGAAGCGGGTGATCTACCTGTTCCAGTCGGGCGGCCCGTCGCAGCTCGACCTCTTCGACCACAAGCCTCTCCTGAAGGACCGCGACGGCGAGCAGCTGCCGGAGAGCGTCCGCGGCAGCCAGCGGCTCACGGGCATGTCGGGCAACCAGAGCTCGATCCCGCTCGCGGCGTCGCCGTATGCCTTCGCACGGCACGGGGAGAGCGGCGCGTGGGTGTCGGAGCTGCTGCCCTACACGGCAAAGGTGGCCGACCGCCTCTGCTTCGTCAAAACGATGTTCACGGAGAGCATCAACCACGGCCCCGGCGTGACGTTCATGCAGAGCGGCTCGCAGATTCCCGGGCGGCCGAGCATCGGTGCCTGGCTCGACTACGGCCTCGGCAACCCGAAGGACGACCTCCCCTCGTTCGTCGTGCTCGTCACGAAGGACAAGGCGGGGCAGCCGCTCATGAGCCACCTCTGGGGCGCGGGCTTCCTGCCGTCGAAGCACCAGGCGGTGCGTTTCCGCTCCGGCGCCGATCCCGTGCTCTACGTCGGCAATCCTCCGGGCGTGTCGGCCGAGAGCCGCCGCAAGCTGCTCGACGGCCTCAAGCAGCTCCACGAGCACCAGTTCGCCGAAACGCCCGACGCCGAGATCACGGCCCGCATCAACAACTACGAGATGGCCTTCCGGATGCAGGCGAGCGTGCCCGCGGTGACCGACTTCTCCGACGAGCCCCGAAGCGTGCTCGATCTCTACGGCCCCGACGCCGGGAACCCCGGCACGTTCGCCGCCAACTGCCTGCTCGCCCGACGGCTCGCGGAACGGGGAGTCAGGTTCATCCAGCTCTACCACCAAGACTGGGACCACCACGGCGGCCTGAAGGGGGGCATCGCCCGCGAGGCAAAGCAGACCGACCAGCCGGCCGCCGCGCTCGTGCAGGATCTCGCCGCCCGCGGCATGCTCGACGACACGCTCGTCGTTTGGGGAGGCGAGTTCGGCCGCACGAACTACTGCCAAGGTCTCTACAAGCCGGGCAGCGACTTCGGCCGCGACCACCATCCGCGGTGCTTCACGATCTGGATGGCGGGCGGCGGCGTGAAGCCCGGCACGAGCTGGGGGGAGACCTGTGAATACGGCTACAACGTCGTGAAGGACGGCGTGCACGTCCACGACTTCCACGCCACGATGCTCCACCTGCTCGGAATCGACCACGAGCGGCTCACCTACAAGTTCCAGGGCCGCCGCTACCGGCTCACCGACGTGCACGGCAAGATCGTGAAGGGCATCCTCGCCTGACGCCCCCGCCCCGCGAGTCGGCCGGCACGACCCGCACGACCCGCACGCTCGCAGGGGCGGCGAAAAATTTTTCAGAGGCCCCGTGACACGCGGCGGCCGGCCGGCAACAGACCTATCGAGAGCCGGTCCCGGCGGAGGGGACGGCAGAGACCTTCATCACGGAAGACAGGAAACGAAAGATCATGGATCCCCAGATCATCAGTTGGATTGTGAGCCTCATCGCGGGCAGCGCGGGCGGCAACATCGTCGGTGCGCTCCTCAAGAACCGGAACCTCGGCCCCATGCTCAACACGGTGCTCGGCCTCGTCGGCGGCGGCCTCGGCGGCAAGGTTCTCCCGATGCTCGTTCCGGCGATCGCGTCGCTCGTCGGCGGCGCCGACAACCTCGCCGGCACGGGCGGCCTGTCGGCGATCGTGGGGGCCCTGCTGCCCCTGATCGTCAGCTTCCTCAAGAAGCCGGCCACCGCCTGAGCGCCCCCCCTGGGCCCGGGTTCGGAGGATCGAAACGACGGCCGAGGGGCGATCCCCCTCGGCCGTTCTCTTTTTGGTCCGCATACACTTCTATCGGAGGCCCCGAACCCAAGGGAACCGGCACCATGCCCGCCCAGCAAGCGACCATCGACACCGCGGTGAGGCTCGCCGCCGACCTGCAGCGGGCGGCGGTGACCCTCCAGTCGTCGGCCGAGCGGCGGCAGCAGGCCGAACTCGACCGGATGCTCCGGAGCCCCGCCGACAAGGCGACGCTCGTCGAACTCACCGATCAGGCATTCCGGTCGCACGCCGCCGCGCGGACGGCCGAGCAGTTCACCCACATCCTCGACGTCCAGGGAATCCCCCGGTTCTTCAGCCCGCTCGACCAGGCGCTCCTCGCGGGCTTCCAGACGTTCGGTGACTGGCTGCCGTCGGTGACCGTGCCCTTGGTCAAGGCCCACCTCCAGCACGAGACGGCCAACGTCGTCCTGCCGGCGGAGCCGGAGCTTCTGCAGGAGCACTTGGCGGCCCGCCGCCGGCAGGGCCTGCGGATGAACCTGAATTTTCTGGGCGAGGCCCTGCTCGGCGAGGAGGAGGCGACCGCGAGGCTCGAGA
>JBBAVU010000092.1:0-11622 GCA_040397565.1 Pirellulales bacterium
GCATGAATCTCCTGCTCGACTTTCTCTGCCGGTTTGCGTGGGGACTTGCCTTCGGGCTCGCCGTCACGCCGTCGGCGCTCGTGCCGGCGGGGTTCTTTCGCGTGAACCTGCTCGTCGTGATGGGGCTCTGCACGTTCGCGGCGCTCGTCGCGGGATCGGCCGGGGCCGGAGGTGCGTGGATCGCCGCGGCGGCCGCGGCCGTGGTGGCATGGATGGGGAGCGTCGCCTGGCTTGGCGAGAAACGGCGGGCCGGCATGGCGCTCGTTCTGATCTGTGGTGGAATCACCTCCGGTCTCACGGCGTGGCTCGCCGCGCGGGGCGATTCGCCACCGCTTGCCGGTGCCACCGGTGCGATCGTGTCGGGGCTCGTGACGGGGCTCACGGTCCACGCGATGCTCCTCGGCCATTGGTATCTCAACGCGCCGGGCATGCGGGTGGACGTGCTTCGCCGCCTCACCTGGATCGCGGTCGCCGCGGTTGTCGTGCAGGTCGTGATCGCGGCGGCTGGTTCGCCGCGGCTTCTGCCGCTCGCGGGGGATTCCGCCACCATGGCCTTGATCGCCCTGCGGTGGCTCGCAGGGCTCGTCGGGCTGCCGATCCTGCTCGTGATGAGCCAGAAAACGCTCGAGATTCCCAACACGCAGAGCGCCACGGGTATCCTGTACGTGGCGTGCCTCGCCGCCATCACCGGCGAGCTCGCCGCCCAACTCCTCCAAACCCGGACGCACTGGCCTGTCTGACCGGCGGCGACCTCGATGAAGATCACCTACGCCTGCCCCCGCTGCGGAGCCACGAACGCCGCCGATTGCGACGAGTCGCGTTCGTCGCTCGGGTGTTCGGCGTGCGGCGGCTCGGTTGCGATCCCGTCGGGCTTCCTTGAGGCCGGCCGCATCGCACGCTGCGCCGTCTGCCCCAGTCGCGACCTCTTCGTGCGGAAGGATTTTCCGCAGCGACTCGGGATCGCGATCGTCGTGGCCGGCTTCGCTGCCAGCTGCGTTGCCTGGGGCATGCGGGAGCTCGTCTGGACGTTCGCGATCCTCTTCGCCACCGCGGCCATCGACGTCGCGCTCTACCTCTTCATGCCGGACTGCCTCACCTGCTATCGCTGCGCCGCCCGCTACCGCGGCCCAGGCGTGACGGAGCGGCACGGTCCGTTCGACCTCGAAACACACGAGCGTCATCGTCAGGCGACCGCACGTCTCCGCGACGCGGCTCCGGCGGGAACCGCCGCCGGAAACCGATGAGCGTCTCTGACCTCGACCTTGGACGCCTCGCGGAAGACCTTCGCGGCATCGTGGCCGGCGAGGTCCTCTGCGACCTGCCGTCCCGGGCGATCTACGCCACCGACGCGAGCCTGCTGGAGCTGATGCCGTCGGCGGTCGTGCGGCCGCGGTCCACGGCCGACGTGGCCGCCACGGTCCGCTGGGCGGCCGAGCACGGCTGTCCGGTGCACTCCCGCGGCGCCGGCACGAGCCTCTGCGGCGGGCCGCTCGGCACCGGTATCGTGCTCGACTTCTCACGGTTCATGCGCCGCGTGGTGCTCGTCGGGCCGGACCGCGTGCGGATCCAGTCCGGCGTCGTCTGCGGTCAGCTTGCGCAGCTGCTTGCCCGCTCGGGCCGCGAGATCGGGCCCGACCCAGCCGATCCTGCGGCCTCGACGCTTGGCGGCATGATCGGCCGCGATTCTTCCGGCAGCCGGTTTCCGAGGCACGGGTCGATGCGCGAGTGGGTTCGCTCGGTCGAAGTGGTCCTCGCCGACGGCTCGATCCACGAGATCGGCCCGCCGGTCGCGTCCGGAGATGGCGTCGGCGGTCGACTTGCCGAGCTGCGGCAGGGGGTCGGGCGGCAGCTCGAGGCCTCGGCGGAAGTCGTGGGGGCTTCGCAGCCCGCGGCGAGGCCGCTCCACGGCGGCTACCGGCTGCACGATCTCGGCGATCCTTCCGCCCCCGACCTCGTCAGGCTGCTGTGCGGATCGGAGGGGACGCTCGGCATCGTGACGGAGGCCACGATTCGCACCGAGCCGGTCCAGGCGACGAGCGAGGTAGCCCTCTTCCTCTTCGAGTCGCTCGAGAAGGCCGCGGTCGCGGCGACGCTCCTTTCCGAGTACGGGCCCGCCGCATGCGACCTCTTCGACAAGCGGCATCTGACGCTGGCCAGGAGCACGAGCGTCGCGTTCGACCTCATCATCCCTCGGGCGGCCGACGCCTGCCTTCTCGTGGAGTTCGCCGGGCCGGATGCCGCCGCGGAGCTTGATGCCGCGATCGCGAGGGTCCACTCGACCGAGCGGCTCTCCGACGAGGTGCGCCGCGCCGAGGATGCCGACGACGCGGCGATGTTCTGGTCGCTCGCGCGGAACGTCGTGGCGACCATGCACCGTTCGCGTAGCGGGCCGCCGGCCGTGCCGTTCGTCGAGGACGTCTCGATCCCGCCGTCGCAGCTGCCGGAGTTCCTGCCGCGGCTTCAGGCGGCGATCAAGCTCGGCGGCGTGACGGCGATGCTGTACGGCCACGCCCTCCAGGGCGAATTGCACGTGCGGCCATTCGTCGATCCGTCCGATCCCGCCGACAGGGAACGGCTTGCCCGCTTCGCCGACGCGCTCTACGAGCAGGCGGCGCTCGCCGGCGGCAGCTTCGGCGCCGAGCAGGGCCTCGGGCTCGCGCGGACCGCCTCGTTCGGCCGGAGCTTTCCCGAGTTGACCGGCGTTTTTCGCGAGGTGAAGCGGCTGTTCGATCCGGCCGGGATCCTGAATCCAGGCAAGGTCGTCGAACTTCAGTCGGAGCCGACGCCGCCGCTCGGGGCGATCGCCCGCGGCATGCCGAGGCTCGACGTTCTCGACGTCCAACTGCTCCAGGGCGACCGCACCGTGGTCGCCGAGACGTTCGCCTGCAACGGCTGCGGCTCCTGCCGCACGCAGTCGCCCGGCATGCGGATGTGTCCCGTCTACCGTGCGGCCGCCTCGGAGGAGGCGTCGCCGCGGGCGAAAGCCGGGCTGCTCGCCGCCGTGCTCTCCGGCAGGCTCGACCAAAAGCAGCTCGAGGGGGACGAAGCTCGGCGGATCGCCGATCTCTGCTTCAACTGCCACCAATGTCGCGCCGACTGCGCCGCGGGCGTCGACATCCCGGCGATCGTCATGGAGATCAAGGGCCGCCACGCCGCGGCCAACGGCCTCGGGCTCGGACG
This sequence comes from Pirellulales bacterium, assembly GCA_040397565.1. Lineage (GTDB taxonomy): Bacteria > Planctomycetota > Planctomycetia > Pirellulales > UBA1268 > UBA4655. Next base: position 3,181 of record JBBAVU010000092.1, read on the forward strand.
GTGGGCCCGTTCCCGCGTGGACATGCTTTCGGCGATCGGCGGAAGGTTTCCATCGATCGCCAACAGGGCCATCGAGAACCCACAGGCCCGCTGGGTGCTCGAAAAACTGCTCGGGATCGCGCAGGGGCGGAAGCTGCCCCGGTTCAGCGGCAACGAGTTCCTCCGTTGGGCGGCCCGCCGCGGACTGACGCGGCCGAGCCGTCACGGCGGCCCTCGCGTGCTGTATTTTCTCGACACCTACGCGAGGTGGCATGACCCGCTTTTGGGGCAGGCGTTCGTCGCCGTGCTCGAGCACAACGGCATCGGCGTCTTCGTCGATCCCAGGCAGGTCTCCTCCGGCATGCCGATGGTTTCGGAGGGAGACCTCGAGGCGGCGAGGCGGCTGGCGCGACACAACGTGCGGATCCTCTCCGAGGCGGTGCGACAGGGCTATCGGATCGTGGCGACGGAGCCCTCGGCGGTGACCTGCATCACGCACGACTACCCGCTGCTCGTCGACGACGAGGAGACGAAGCGGGTGGCCGACGCCACGTGCGACGCCACCACCTTCCTCTGGGAGATGCACCGCGAGGGACGGCTGCGGCTCGATTTCGACCCGGTGTTCGCAAGCGTCCTCTACCATGCACCCTGCCACGTGCGGATGCGGAGCGGACGCAGCCCGTCGGAGCATCTGCTCGGGCTCGTGCCGGGGCTCTCGGTGCAGGCCGACGACCATGGCTGCAGCGGCATGGCGGGCACGTTCGGCCTCGCGAGGGAACACTACCGGACGAGCCTCCGCGCCGGCTTCCCGCTCGTCGCGGCGATCCGCGACCCACGGATCGCCGCCGGAACGACCGAGTGCACGGCCTGCCGACTCCAGATGGAGCAGGGCACGACGAAGCCGACGGTCCATCCCGTGAAGCTCCTCGCAAAGAGCTACGGCTGTCTCGACCGCGTGGGTGACCTCCTCGCCGCCGCGAGCGGCCGGCTCGTCGTGAGCTGACGCCGCTGCCCGAGGTGGTGCCGTGCCGCGGCCTTCCACAGGTGGTACATTCGGACGTACGAGAGGATGCCGGGAGATTTTCATGGTCGTCGTGAACCTGTTCGCCGGAATGGCCGAATCGGCCGGAACCCGCCGGCTCGACCTCGAATGGACGGGCGGTTCGGTCGCCGACCTTCGGCGGCGGATCGGCGACCGCATCCCGGCGATCGCGGAGCTGCTTGCCCGCAGCGCCGTGGCGGTCGGTACCAGCTATGCCGCCGACACCGATCACGTTCCGGGTGATGCCGACGTGGCGATCATCCCTCCGGTGAGTGGCGGCTAGGCGGAGGCACATGGACGCTCGATCGAAGGGAGAGGTCTCGCTCGTGGATGGAGCGATCGACCACGCGGCCTTGCTGGCCTCGGTGGCCGCCCCCGACGCCGGCGCGACGGTGCTCTTCCTCGGCACGACGCGGCGGCACACGGGCGACGTCGTGACCGAGCGGCTCGAGTACGAGGCGCACCAGCCGATGGCGGTCCGCGAACTCGCCCGGCTGCGGAACGAAGCCGTGAGCCGTTTCTCGCTCGCCGGCTGCGGGATCGTGCACCGTCTCGGCGTGGTCGGGGTCGGCGAGACGAGCGTGGCCGTGGCCACGGCGGCGGCCCACCGCCGCGAGGCCTTCGCCGCGGCGGAGTGGGTCATGGAGGAGATCAAGCGGAGCGTGCCGATCTGGAAGTGCGACGAGTCGGCCGTCGGGGACCGGCGATGGGTGCACCCCGAGGCCGTGTTCGACGGGGGGGCCGCACCATGACATCGTCCGCTGAAACGACGCCGCGGCGTGTCGGCGGCACGCCCGGCCCTCTGGTCGACGGCTTCGGCCGGCGCCACACCGACCTGCGGGTGAGCGTGACCGACCGATGCAATCTCCGCTGCACCTACTGCATGCCGCTCGACGTCACGTTCAAGCCGAAGAGCGAGCTTTTGTCATTCGAGGAGATCGAGCGTGTCGCGCGGGTCGCCGTGGGCTTGGGGATCCGATCGGTCCGGCTCACCGGAGGCGAACCGCTCGTGCGGAAGGATCTCCACCTGCTCGTGCGATCGCTCTCGGCGATCGATGGGCTGGAGGATCTTTCGCTCACGACCAACGGCCTGTTGCTCGCGGACCAGGCCGTCGATCTCGCGCGGGCCGGGCTCGTCCGGCTCAACGTGAGTCTCGACAGCCTGCGGGAAGAGGTGTTCGAGTCGATCGCCCGAACGCGAGGGCTCTCGCAGGTGCTCGAGGGGCTTGCCGTCGCGAAACGGACCGGCTTCCGGTCGATCCGGATCAACGCTGTCTCGCTCCGCGGCATGACCGAAACGGAGATCGTGCCGTTGGCGGAGTTCTGTCGCCGGGAGGGGTTCCACTTGCGGTTCATCGAGTTCATGCCGCTCGACGCGGAGCGTGGCTGGTCCGATGCGCGGGTGCTCTCCGGCGCGGAGGTCCGCCACATCCTCGAATCCCGGTTTGGGCCTCTCGAGCCGGAGAGGCAGACCGATCCGGGACAGCCCGCCGTCGATTACCGCTATGCCGCCGGCGGTCCGGACGGTGACGGGGGGCGGGTCGGCTTCATCGACCCGGTGTCGCGTCCGTTTTGCGACCGGTGCGACCGACTGCGGCTCACGGCGGACGGGCAGTTCCGAAACTGCCTCTTCTCCGCGACGGAATGGGACGTGCGGTCGGTGCTGCGGTCTGGCGGGGACGACGGGGAGATTGCGAGGCTGCTCGCGGAATGCGTCGGGGCGAAGCGGGCGGCCCACGGCATCGGCTCGCCGGAGTTCGAGCGGCCGACGCGGTCGATGTACCAGATCGGAGGGTGAATGGCCCGTTCGGACGCGTCGCCCCCGCGGCGGTATCTCGACAATGCGGCGACGAGTTGGCCGAAGCCCGAGTGCGTCTGGGACGCGTGGCAGCGGGCGGCGAGGGAGAACGGCGTCGCGCCGGGCCGTGGCGGCTACCGCGAGGCGATCGAAGCGGATCGGCTGCGGGACGATGCCCGCGCGGCGGCGGCACGGCTCGTCGGCTGCCGGGACGTCTCGAGGATCGCGCTGCCGGCGGCCGCGACGCTCGGCCTCAACATGGCGATTCACGGGCTCGTGTCGCCCGGGGACCACGTCATCGCCACGGCGGCCGACCACAACGCCACGCTCCGGCCGCTCCATGCCCTCGCGGCATCCGGCACGATCCGGCTGACCGTCGTTCCCTGCGACGCCGCGGGGGTGGTCGAACCGGCGGCGATCCAGGCGGTTCTGGCCGCCGACACCCGTTGGATCGTGCTCTCGCACGCTTCGAACGTGACGGGTGCGGTGCAGGATGTCGCGGCGATCGCGACGATCGCGAGGTCCGCGGGGGCGGGCGTCGTTCTCGACGCGTCGCAGACGTTGGGAGTTCTTTCCATCGACGTCGAAGCACTCGGCGTCGATTGTCTCGTGGCGCCGGCACACAAGTGGCTCCTTGGCATGCCCGGCCTGGCCGTGCTCTTCCTACGCGAGGGGGTCGAGCCGCGAAGCATCATCCAGGGGGGAACGGGGACCGCGAGCGAGAGCCTCGAGATGCCGCAGGGCATCTGCGACCGGTTTGAGCCAGGAACGCCCGATCTGCCGGCTCTGGCCGCCTTCGCGTCCGCGGCGCGGTGGAGCGAGGGCGACCGGGGGACGGCCGCCAACCGGAGCCGATCACTCGCCGCCGGGCTCGCCGAGTCGCTCGGGAGGGTGCCCGGTGTCCGGGTCGTCGCGGCGCAACTCGGGCCGCCAATTGTGAGTTTCACGCTGGAGGGCTATGCTCCCGCGGAAGTCGCTGCGGCGGTCGAGCAGATCGCCGGCGTGCAGGTGCGGTCAGGCTTCCACTGTGCCGCGCTCGTGCACGCCGGGCTTGGCACGCCCGAGGGTACGGTGCGGGCGAGCGTCGGGCCGTTCAACACCGCCGACGACTGCGATGCGCTCGTCGACGCCGTGGCGAAGATCGTGGCGTCGTATGGTTGAGAAGGAGGCAAGACAATGGCATCGGCGGGAGAGTCGGCATCGGTGAAGGAAGCGGCCTGGTATGCCGGAGGACTGCGATTCCAGTGCACGCAGTGTGGCGACTGCTGCTCCGGCAGCGAGGGCTACGTCTGGGTGAACCAGGCGGAGATCGACGCGATGGCCTCCCGGGTCGGCATGCTCCCGGATGAGTTCGAGGCGACCTACGTGAAGCGGGTCGGCGTGCGGCGTTCACTCAAGGAGCGGCCCAACGGCGACTGCGTGCTGCTCGACGAAACGACGCGGAAGTGCACCGCGTACGACGAGCGTCCCAGGCAGTGCCGCACCTGGCCGTTCTGGGACTCGAACCTGCGTTCGCCGGAATCGTGGGCCGAGGCCGCCGAAGCCTGCCCCGGATGCAACAAGGGGCAGATCGTGCCGCTCGAGACGATCGTCGAGCAGGCCTCCAAGATCAGGATCTGAAGCCCGGCTGGCTGGCTGCCTGGCTGGCTGACTGTTAGAGGATGCCGCCGTGGGTGCGGTAGGGCGTCATGTGGGAGGGCTGGTCGAGGAACCAGATTCGCTCCCACTCGTCGGTGATGGCCCGCAGGTCTTCCGACGTGTAGATGAGTTCCTGCGCCCGGCGGATCGGGTCGCCGGAGTAGAGCGGGATGAGGCAGCCGGCGGACGAGGAGAGCACGGTTGCCGCGGCGACCATCCAGGCTGCCGTTCGCATCGGTCCAGACCGCATCGTGACTCCTCCTTGATCGAAGCTGGGCGGAAGACGTACCAGATTCCCGCCCGGTGAATCGACTCCGTTCGATCTGTTTCGTTCCGTTTCCTGGCCCTAGGGCAGGACCAGGGTTGCCTAAATCGCCTCGTCGGCCTCCACGACACTGCTGAACGAGCGAACCCTGGCTTCCATCTCCTTGCCCGGTTTGAAGATCACGACGTTTCGGGCCTCGACCGGCACCTTCTCCCCCGTGCGGGGGTTTCGGGCCATCCTCGGCTCCCGTCGCTTGATCTGGAAAACCCCGAAGTTCCGCAGTTCCACGCGTCCGTCCTTCACGAGCGTCTCGATGAGGGCGTCAAAGGTCATCTGCACGAGGTCCTTCGTGCGGAGCCTGGGAAGCCCGATCTGTTCCGAGATGTTCTTGACGATGTCTTTCTTGGTCACGGTCCGGGCCTCCACTCGTGGTCAAACGAGTCCGAAGCCTAGTAGTGACAAGGGTTAATGTCAACGAACGACAGGCTGAACGGCCCGAGCCGATCAGCCCCTAGGGGTTCAATCGGCAGGTTCGACCGCAAACTTGATCCATTCGTCACGACCGGCAGAACCGGCCGTGTCGGCCTTCCGCGAGGCTCCCTTGGGGGTTTTCTGAAACCCACTACACTCGCCCTTTGACCGCGACGCCCCCTCCTACCGACATGTCCACGACCGTGCCAACGCCCGCCCAGACCAGCCCTTCGGCGGGGCCAGACGCCCGCGCCATCGACCTTTCGGTCGTCCTCGGCCGCCTGCGGCTGCCGAACCCAGTGATGGTCGCCTCCGGGACCTTCGGCTACGGCAAGGAGATGGCGGGATTCGTGCCGGTGGGCCGGATCGGCGCCGTCGTGCCGAAGACGATCACGCCAATGCCGAGGAAGGGCAATCGCCCGTGGAGGACGGTCGAGACTTCGGCGGGGCTTCTCAACTCGATCGGGCTCGACAACGACGGCGTCGAGGCGTTCGTGGAGAAGCAACTTCCCTGGCTGGCCGGTTGCGGGGCGCCCGTGGTCGTCAGCATCGCGGGTGCGAATCGCGATGAGTTCGTGGCCCTCGCCTCTCGGCTCGACGGCGTGCCCGGAATCGCGGCGCTCGAGCTCAACATCTCCTGCCCGAACGTCAGCCACGGCGTGGACCTCGGCACGGACCCCGAGGCCTGCCGCAGCGTCGTGGCCGGGGCACGCGGGGCGACGTCGCTGCCGATCCTCGCGAAGCTCACGCCGAACGTCACCGACATCGTCGCGGTGGCCCGTGGCGCGGCCGACGGCGGCGCCGACGGCGTCACGCTCGTGAACACCTGCCTCGGCATCGTCGTCGACTGGCGGCGACGCAGGCCGCTGTTGGGCAACGGCCTCGGCGGCTTGAGCGGGCCGGCGATCAAGCCGATCGCACTCCGGTGCGTGCACCAGGTCCGCCAAAAGCTCGACATTCCGATCGTCGGCGTCGGCGGCATCATGACGATCGACGACATCATGGAGTTTCTCGTGACGGGTGCCTCCGCCGTGCAGATCGGGACGGCCAATTTCGCCGACCCGACCGTGGCGGCCAGGCTGCTCGACGCCCTGCCGGCGGCGGTGGCGGAGGCGGGGGGTGTGGCCGTCCGGGACGTCGTCGGCACGCTCCGGCTCGAGGGGCCGAGGCCAGCGTGCGGGGAGGAGCATTCATGAGCGGCGCCGAGACTTCCGAAAAACCGCCGGCTGCCCGGCCGACGCGGATCCTCTCCGGCATCCAGCCGACGGGCCGGTTCCACTGGGGCAACTACTTCGGTGCGATCCGTCAGTACATCGAGCTGCAAACGGCGGGGGATGCCTTCTACTTCATCGCCGATCTCCACGCGCTCACGACGGTCCGCGAGCCGGCGAGGCTGCGGGAGCTCGTTCGCGACGCGGCAATCGACCTTTTGGCGCTCGGGCTCGACCCGGCGCACGCGACGCTCTTCGTGCAGTCGGACGTGCCCGAGGTGACGGAGCTCACCTGGCTGCTCCTGACCGTGACGCCGATGGGGCTGCTCGAGCGATGCCATGCCTTCAAGGAGAAGAAGACGAAGGGGCTCCCGGCCGACGCGGGGCTCTTCACCTATCCCGTCCTCATGGCGGCCGACATCCTCGCCTACGACGCGACGACCGTTCCGGTCGGCGATGACCAGGTGCAGCACATCGAGGTCTGCCGCGATCTCGCCGGCACGTTCAATCACCACTACGGCGACATCTTCGTGCTGCCGAAGGCGAGGGTGCTCGACGGTTCGGCGAAGGTGCCGGGCACCGACGGGCAGAAGATGAGCAAGAGCTACGACAACACGCTCGACCTGTTCGAGGCCCCCGCCGCACAGAAGAAGAAGATCATGCGGATCACGACCGACTCGCGGCCTATGGAGGAGCCCAAGGATCCCGAGACGGACCACCTCTTCGCGCTCTACAAGCTCGTGGCCACGTCCGACGAGACGTCGGCGATGGCCGACACCTACCGCCGTGGCGGCTTCGGCTACGGGGAAGTGAAAAAGGCGCTGGCGGCGGCGGCGGAACGGTTCTTCGGCGAGGTGAGGGCGCGGAGGGAGACGATCGCGGCCGATGACGGCCTTGTGGAAAAGGTGCTCGCCGAGGGCGCGGAACGGGCGAGGTCGCAGGCCTCGCGGGTGCTCGACCGGGCGAAGCAGGCCTGCGGGCTCTCGCTGCGAAAGGCGGTCCGTCCATGAAGATTCTTGGGATAGGCACCGACATTACGGAGTGCCTGCGGATCGCGCAGATGATCGAGCGGCACGGCGAGCTCTTCATCGGCCGCGTCTACACGCCGCACGAGATCGAATACTGCCGCAGCCGCCGGATGGCCACGCAGCACTTCGCCGGCCGTTGGGCGGCGAAGGAGGCCGTGCTCAAGGCCCTGGGCACCGGCTGGCGGCGTGGCATCAGCTGGCGGGACGTCGAGATCCGGAACCTACCGAGCGGCCAGCCGGTCGCGACGCTTCGTGGAGGCACGGCGGAGGTCGCGGCGGAGCGGGGGATCCGCTGCGTCTTCGTGAGCATCTCGCACTGCCGCACCAACGCGACGGCCTACGCGGTCGCCGTTGACGAACCACCCGAGGACGAGCGACAGGTCAAGTGACCGGGCTGGATTTCCCCGGAACGCGGGCGATCGGCGGCTCGTGACCTTGGACTTTCCATCAGGACCGATTTTATCGCGAGTCCGCTGGATCGCGTGTTATATCCGCCATTGCCACGCCGATGGATCACGGCCGCCGAACATAATCGCGAAGACCACGATCATTTCGCCTTCGATACGGTAGTGGATGACGTACGGGAAGCGGCGGATGCGGAGGGACCGTACTCCATAAGCATCGACGCCCACCCACTCCGGATTTCGCTGAATCCGCGCGAGGGCCTCGGAGCACTCGACGACGAATTCCGAGCCGAGCCCAGCGGACCGCTCCTCGTACCACCTCCGCCCAGCATCGAGATCCCCGACGACTTCGGGGCGATACCGAAGTACGAACTTCATCGACTATCACGCAGGCGATCGAGAACCTCGTCCCACGTGAGCAACTGCTCGGGCGACCGCTCATGAGCGGCGATCCGCCGCTGCAGTTCCGCCCGCTGCTCGGGGGAAATCTCGACGGGTGAGCCTGCCGGGATGCTGTCCCACAACGACTCGACCACGCGCAGCCGATCATGAATCGGCAGGGCCGTCAGTTCGGAAAGGGTCTGGGCTATGTCGATCATGACCGTA
>JBBAVU010000093.1:0-11514 GCA_040397565.1 Pirellulales bacterium
GAGCCGACCTGGGAGTGGCGGTTCGTGAAGGAGGTCTTCCATCGCGACCCGCTCGTCGGCGAGCGGGGTTTCCGAACGTTCCTCCGCTCCGCCGACCCGCAGGTGCGGCTCTCCAACGAGCTCTTCCTCGCGGCGCCGTCCGCATCGCGGGCCGATTTCTTCGCCACCGACGTGCTCTTCCTCGGCGACATGCCGGCAGCCGCCCTCTCGAGCCGGTTCTGCGAGATGACGCGGGAGTTCGTCGAGAAGTTCGGCGGCGGGCTCGTCGTCATCGCCGGGCCGCGGTTCGGGCCGGCGGAACTCGCGGACACGGCGATCGGCGACATGCTCCCCGTGGTCTTCGACTCGGCCCGCCGGCCCCGGGACGACACGCCGTTCGAGCCGGCACTGGCTCCCGAGGCGGCGGTCGTCGATTTCATGCAGCTGGGCGCCGACGAGGCGGAGAACCGCAAGGCGTGGAAGAACCTCGGGCGGCTCCCCTGGTGGCAGCCGGTGTCGCGGCCGCATCCGCAGGCCACGGTGCTCGCCGTGCATCCGAGCGAGAAATGCACCGACGGCAAGACGCCGCAGCCGATCATCGCGATCCGCCGCTACGGCCGCGGCGAGGTGGTCTACGTCGGCACGAACGAGACCTGGCGGCTGCGGAGGAAGTACGGCGAGCGGTACTACCGACAGTTCTGGGGCCAGCTCATGCACCGGCTCGGACTCAGCCATGCCCTCGGCAGCCAGAAGCGGTTCGTCGTGCGCACCGACGCGGAGACCTACCGCACCGACGACACGGTGCTCGTCACGATCGAGGCGTTCGACGCCGACTTCCAGCCGCTCTCCGCCGACAAGCTCCCCGACCGCACGCTCGCCGCGCGGCTCGTGCGGCCCGACAAGCCCGCCTCCGACGAGCCCGAGAAGCTCGCCATCGCGGAGGTGCGGCCCGGGCTCTTCGAGGCTCGGGTGCCGGCGCTCGTGGCGGGCGAGCACCGGATCGTCGTCGAAGATCCGGTCACCCGCGAACGGTCGCAGGCGGTGTTCACCGTGACGAGCGTGTCGGTGGAGCAGCGGTCCGCGAGCCGCAACGTCGCTCTCCAGGAGGCGATCGCCTCCGCCACCGGGGGGAAGTCATACGACCTCGCCACCGCCGCGAAGCTCGCGAGCGACGTCGATCCCGTCGCCCGGCCGGAGCACGCCGTGAAGGTGTTTCCCCTCGGCATGACCTGGGCCTGCCTGCTCCTGGGCCTCGGGCTCCTGGTCGGCGAGTGGATCGTCCGCAAGAGGCTGAGCCTGCCATGAGTGCACGCGACACGCACGAACGAACGACGGGCGGCGACCGGCTCGCAACGCTGCGGTCGCGGATCGCGCAGGTCGGCCGCCGCCGCCGGTTCATGCGGCGGCTCTCCGCCGCGTCGCGGATCGCGATCGCGATTTTCGTCGCCGCGGCCGTGATCTTCCTCGTCGACTGGGTCTTCGCCCCGGGCCGCCTCGCCCGAATGCTCATGCTCCTCGTGGCGGCGGCGGCGATCGCCCGCGTTTACTGGCGCCGGGTGCGTCCCGGAATGGCGGCCCGAGAGTCGGAGGTCGACATCGCGCTCTTGATCGAGAAGCAGCAGGGGATCGACAGCGACCTCGTCGCGGCGCTCGAATTCGCAGGCGGCCCTGCGGCCCCTGGCTCCGCGGACCTCCGCGATGCGGTGGTCGATTACGTCGCCGACTTCGGACGCTCGTGGCAGATGCCGCGGGAGGCCGTCGATCCCAAGCTGCGGCGGCGGCTCGCGTGGCTCGCGGTCGCGGCGACAGTCGTGGTCACCGCGGTCGCCGTGCGTCCCGACTTCGCGGCCGCGTTCGTCAATCGGATGCTGCTCGGCCTCGCGCATTACCCGACCCGCACGAGGATCGAGTCGCTCGCGATCGGCGGGCAGCAGGTCGATCCGTCGCCATGGGCAGCGGCGAGCGTTCCCTCACCGCTCGGCCGTCCGCTCGCCTTCCAGGTCGGCATCGGCGGCGAGCCGCCGCGGCTCGCGAGGCTGCGGCTCGCGTCGGTGGAGACGGGAGGCACGACGGAAATCGAACTCGTTTCCGATGCCGCCGGCGGTTCGACCACGTACGCCGCGAAGCTTCCGAGGCTCGTGGAAACGGTCGACGTCCAGGTGTTCGCGGGCGACGCCTGGACGGAGCCGGTGCGGGTGAGGGCGATCGCTCCGCCGCTGGTCGATCTTTCGCTCTCGGCCACGCCCCCCGCCTACGCGGGCGGCCGCGTCGAACGGGCCCCCCAGGGAGCCCGGCAGGTGACGGTGCTCGAGGGATCGCGGGTCGATCTCGCCCTCCGCTGCACGAACAAGAAGCTCACCTCCGCGACGCTCGTGGTCGACGGCAAGGAGCGGCCGCTCGTGCCGCGAAGCGTCGAAGGCGAGGCTGCCTCGGGATCCGCCGTGGAGTGGGAGCTGGCGGGGGGCGATTCGCCGCTCGATCGCGTCGACCGCACCATGTCCTACGAGATTCGCGTCGAGGACGAGGATGGCCTCGGCGCCGACTCGCCGCTCGTGGGGTCGATCCGCGTCAAGCCCGACGCACCGCCACGGGTGATGGCCGACGTGCAGACGCGGCTCGTGCTGCCGACGGCGTCGCCGCAACTGGCGTGGCGGGTGGCCGACGACCATGCGATCGGCCGGCTGGAGATCGTGGTGGAGCCGATCACGGCTTCGGGCGAGGCGGGTTCCGACCGCACGAAAACGATGCCGATCCCGCTTGCCGCGGCCGGCGACGTCGGCTGGGTGGGAGGCGACCGGCTGCCGCTCGAAGGAACCGCCACGTTGAAGCTCGACGGCCTCGGCCTCCAGGTCGGGGACCAGGTGAGCGTGATCGTTCGCGCGGTCGACCATCGCGGCGACGCGGCCGGCCGAGCCGCCGAGAGCGAGCCGATCCTGCTCGAGGTGACGGACGAGCGGGGCATCCTCACGGCGCTCCTGCAATCGGACGAACGATCGGTCGAGCAGCTCGACGCGATCATCGACCGCGAACTCTCGGTAGGAGGTGGACGATGATGCCGTCTTGCACGCGATCGGATGTCACGATCGGACGATCGATGCGGTTCGCCGCGTGGCTGCTGGCCGCGGCGTGCGTCGTGGCTCGGCCCGCAGGGGCGGCCGATCCGGTCGCACCCGCCGCCGGGCTCGCGGCCCAGGAGCGTGCCCGGGCGCTCGCGGCGGAGCTCGTTCGCGGCGTGATCGACGGTCAGCTGCGCCAACTGGAGGAGAACGGCCTTGCCGACCGGCCGATCCATGCCGACATCCTCGCCCTCCGCGGCGCGATCGATTCGCTCGTGCAGCGGGAGATGCGGGACGTGATCGACCTGCTCGGCCGCGCCGACGCCGCGGTTCCCGCCGAACGTCGCGAGATCATCGGCGAGGCCCGCAACCGTGCCCGCGGGATCGTGACCCGGCTCGCCGCGGAACGGCAGCAAGTGGTCCGCCGGCTCAAGGAGGCCACGCTCGCGGCCGAGGCCCGCGCGGTGCTCGAGCGGCAGTCGCGGCTGCTCGCGGCGACCGAATCGCTCCCCACGCTCCCCGACGGCCGCCGGGAGCAGGCGATCCTGGCCGCGATCGAGGAGGAGCGGAACGTGAAGACACTCGTCGCGACGCTCCAAGCGGCGCTCGTCGACGTGAGCAACTGGGGAGGCGAGACCGGTGCGACCGGCCTGGCCGGTCTGCGCGAGCTCGAGAAGGAGAGCGTGGCCGCGGCGGTGGCAGCCGCCGAGGTTCGGCTCGCCGCTGCGGATCCGGCGGCCGCCGCGACCGAGCAGCGCCGCGCGATCGCGGGGCTCGAGTCGGTGCTCGCGGCGGTGGAGGGCAATCAGGCCGTGCAACGTGTCGACGCGGCCGCCGCAGGGAAGGACGCCGCGGCGCTCGCCGGCAAGGCGGCGGCCATGCGGGCCGAGATGGCGAAGGTGCCGCTCACGGACGAAAGCGTCGAGAAGCTGCTCGCGGAACAGTCGGCGCTGCAGGAGTCGCTCGCGAAGCTCGCGGAAAAGGCCCGCGGCGAGCCTGCCGCCGCGGCGCTCGTTGCACGGGCGAAGGAGTCGGCGATCGAGGCGGCGGCCGGCCTGCTCGAAGGGGACCAGAAGCGGGCGGTCGCAGCCCAGGATGCGGTCATCGACAGCCTCGAGGATCTGGCGAACCGGCTCGAGGCCGCCCGGCCGGCGGCGGCAAGCGCGGAGGAATTCGCGAGGCAGGCTGCGGAGCTGATGAAGGTGCTCGAGTCGGTGGAGCAGTTCGCCCGGCGACAGGAGCAGATCGGGCGGGCCGCTGCGGCGCAGCCGCAGGCGGCGGTCGCGGCCGAACGGCAGCTGGCCGCGGCGGTCGCGAAGCTTCTCGACGAAGGGCTGGGCGGGCCGAAGCCCGATCCAAAAGACGCCGATGACTCGCAGGCCGCGGGGCGGGATCTGCCTGCTGCCGTGGAGCAGCGGCTGCAGATGGCGGCGGACGCCGCGGCGAACGTCGGCCGGGCCCAATCGCCCCAGGCCGCGCAGACGGCGATGCAGGCGGCGACCGAGGCGATGCAGTCGGCCGCGCGGGAACTCGCGAACGCGGTGGCCGACGCGCGGCGGGCCGAACTCGCGGCCAAGACCGGGGAGTTGTCGCGAGCCGCTGAGGTCGCGGAGCGGGCGGCGGCCGCGGAGCGGGCCATCGCCGAGGCGGCATCGCAGGCGGCACGGAAACAGTCCGGCGACGCGGACGGCCCGCGCGAGGTGCCGTTGGCTTCGGCCGACGCGCTCGCCTCCCGACAGGCGGAGGTGGCGGCGGTTGCGAGCAAGGTGGAGGACGCCGTCGAAGGGCTCTCGCCCGAGGCCGCGACGATGATCGAGGCCGCGCGGGCCGCGATGGAGGCGGCGAGGGAGCAGCTCGCCGCCCGGGCTGCGGTCGAGGAGGCGCTGGGTGATGAAGCGAGCGAAGCGACGGCCGCGATGGAACCGAAGGCTGCCGGCAAGACGGCGAGCGACCCGACTGCCGGCGGTTGGAAGCCGGCTGAACCTGGAGCGGCGACGGAGTCGGCGCCGCCCGATCCGGAGAGGACCGCGGCCGAGGCGTCGGCCCTGGCGGCGGAGTCGCTCGCGACGGCGGCCGCGGCGGTCCGCGAGGAGGCCAAGGAGGCCGCCGCCGCGGTTGCGCAGGCCGCCGCCACGCCATCCACGACCGACGCGCGGAAGGCCGAACTCGCGGCGACCGCCAATGAGCTCTCGCAGGCCGCGGAAATGGCGGAGCGGGCGGCCGCCGCGGAGCGTGGCATCGCGGAGATGGCGGCAGAGGCCGCCGATCGGGCCGACGAACTCGCTTTGTCGCAGCAGGTCGGGGACGAACCGAATCAGGCCGCTGCCGGCGAAGCGGCGCAGAAGATCGCCGCGGAACTCGAGGCCAAGCAGGCGCAGGTGGCCGAGGCCGCTTCGGCGGTCGAGGACGCCGTGGAGTCGCTCGTGCCGGAGGCGGCGAGGATGTTTGCGGATGCGATGGCACGGATGAAGGCGGCCGAGGAGATGTTTGCCGTGACCGCCGCCGGCGACCAGGCCGCCGCCGAAAAGCCGGCGACGGACGCTGGCGTCCCGATGGCGGAACAGACCGCGGCGGAGGCGTCGATGCGGGCGGCGGAGTCGCTCGAAAAGGCTGCCGCGGCGATGCGCGAGGAGTCGAGGAAGGCTGCCGAGGCGCCGGCGACCGACGGCAGGCAGAAGGCCGAGGCTGCGGCGATGGCCAAGGATCTCGCACGGGCGGCACAGATCGCGGAGCGGGTGGCCGCTGCGGAACGGGACATCGCGGAAACCGCGAAACAGCCCACGGCGCCGGCCGACGAACTCGCGGCGAAGCAGGCGGAACTGGCGGAGACTGCCGCGACGGTCGAGGCCGCCGCCGAAGCCCTGGCGCCGGAAGCGGCGAAGATGATCGAGGAAGCGCGGGCCGACATGAAGGTGGCCGAGGAGCAGTTCGCCGCCCGCGCGGCAGACGACGACGGCGCGAACCTGGCCGCCGCCAAAGAACCCGCTGGCGAGAAGATGGCCGCGGAGCCCGCCGCCGGGAGCAACCCTGCCGGCGAACAGGCTGCGGCTGCAAAGAACGGCGAACAGTCCGCCGGCGAGAAGGCCGCACAGGCTGCCGACATGGCTGCGGCGGCTGCCGCGCGGGCCGAGGCCCAGGCGGCTGCCGAATCCGCCGCGAAGGCTGCGGCTGCGGCCGCCGAGTCGCTCGCGAAGGCGGCGGCGGCCATGCGGGAGGATGCGAAAAAGGCTGCCGAGGAACTCGCCCGCACGGCCGCCGAGCAGGCAGCTGCGGCCGGTCAGGCCCGGCAGGCGGCCGAACAGGCCGCGGCCGCCCAGTCGCCCTCGGCTTCCCAGGCGGCACCGCAGGGCGGCCAGACAGCCCAGCAGCCACAGCCTGGTCAGCAGTCGCAACAGGGCCAGCCACAACAGGGCCAGCCGCAGCAGGGCCAGCCGCAGCCGGTAGCGGCCTCGCCGCAGCGTCAGGCCGAGTCGCTCGCGGCCCGTGAGACGGCGCTCGCCCGCGACCAGTTGCTCGCGGAAGAGATCGCCGCGGCGCTCGAGGAACAGTCCGCGGCCCGCGAAGCGGTCGCAGCGACCGCGAACAAAATCGAACAACTCCCGGCCGACGCGGCCCCCGACACGACGGCCTCCCAGGACCGCGAGGCGGCCGCCGCGAATCTGGCCCGTGCGAAGGAGAAGTTTGCCGATGCGCAGCGAGCCGTGGGGGAGCGGGTTGCGGCCGCGCTCGACCAGCAGGAGATCGGCAACCAACCGCTGCGGGAGTCGCTCGAGGACTTGTCGCGGCAGGACGATCTGGGAACGGGCGAAGATTTGGGAACGGGCTTCGTGCCGGAGTCTCCGGAGACGACTGCCGACATGATCGCCGGCGAACGGGCCAACTCGGCAGCGGAGGAAATGCTCGCGGCAGCCGATGGACAGCAGCAGGGCCAGCAGCAGGGCCAGCAATCCCAGGCTGGTCAGCCATCCGATTCCCAGCAGGCAGGTTCGCAGCAGACAGGTTCGCAGGAGCCCGGTCAGAGCGACGAAGGTCGGTCGAACAGCCAGTCGGAGGGTGAGAATTCGCAGGGCGAAAGCCAGCAGGGCCAAACGGCCCAGGGCAAGGACCCCGGCAGCCAGAAATCACAGGGGCAGGCCGCCCGCAACGAAAACTCGCAGGGGGAAACCTCCCAGAGCATGGCTTCACAGGGAGAGAAGTCTCAGGGAGAGAAGTCGCAGGGCCAAGGCGGCCGCAGGGGCGAGGCCCGCGACGACGGGCCGCTCAGCGAGATCGATGCCGTCGACAGACAGGCGGACGCCGGCAGCCGCGAGGGCGACGCAGATCTCGCTGAAAAGTCGTTCGAGCGCGACGCCTGGTTCGCGAAGCTGCCCCCCGAGGTCCGCAAGGCGATCCGCTCCGGCAGCCAGCGACGCGCCCCACGCGGCTACGAGGAGAAAATGGACCGCTATTTCAAGAACATCGAGTGAACCGTGCCCGAGAACCCCACCCCGAAGGAGCCCTCGACCCATGAGTGAGAAACCATCCGGCGACGACGTCGCCGCCGTGCAGAAGTGCGAACAGGCCTACAACAAGATCCGCGACGAATTGTCGAAGACGATCGTCGGCCAGGAGGAGGTCGTCGAGCAGGCGCTCGTAGCGATGTTCGCCCGCGGCCACGCGATCCTGGAGGGGGTGCCCGGCCTCGCCAAGACCCTGCTCGTCAGTTCGCTCGCGCAGGCGTTGCAGCTCACGTTCAAGCGGGTGCAGTTCACGCCCGATCTCATGCCCAGCGACGTGACCGGCACCGACGTGATCCAGGAGAACCTCGAGACGGGAGCCCGGCAGTACACGTTCCTCCCCGGCCCGCTGTTCGCCAACATGGTGCTTGCCGACGAGATCAACCGCACGCCGCCGAAGACGCAGGCCGCCATGCTCGAGGCGATGCAGGAGCGGCAGGTGAGCGCGGGGGGCACGACGCACCAGCTGCCGCGGCCCTTCTTCGTCTTGGCCACGCAGAACCCGCTCGAGCAGGAGGGCACCTACCCGCTGCCCGAGGCGCAGCTCGATCGGTTCCTGCTCCACATCAAGGTGGGCTATCCGACGGCCCGTGACGAGTGGGAAATCGCCCGCCGCGTCACGGGCGGCCAGTCGGGCCGGATCGAGCCGGTGTTGGGCGTGAAGGACATCCTCGCCGTGCAGGACCTCGTGACCCGCGTGCCGGTGAGCGACCAGGTGCTCGGCTACGCCTGGGCCCTCGTGAGGGCGACGCGTCCGGGCTCGGCTGAGTCGCCCGACTTCGTGAACCGCTGGGTGGCCTGGGGCGCCGGGCCGCGGGGAGTGCTCACGCTCGTCACCGCCGCGAAGACGCGGGCCGTTCTGTACGGCCGCTACCACGCGACGGTGGGCGACGTGCAGGCGATGCTGAAGCCGGCGCTGCGGCACCGGCTTGCCCCGAACTACGCGGCCCAGTCGCAGAACATCGGCAGCGAGCAGCTGATCGACATGCTGCTGGAGGCCGTGCCGTCCGATCGAGTCTACGAACGCCCGGCGGCGTGAGGAGGAGCCCATGGCCCAGTCGGTGCTTTCGAAATACGTCGACCCGGAGACGCTCAACCGGCTGGCGGGCCGCGGCCTCGAGCCGCGCGGCCTCGTCGCCGGCACGCTCGCCGGCCACCACAAGTCGCCCTTCTCGGGGTTCGCGGTGGAGTTCGCCTCGCACCGCGAGTACGTGCCGGGGGACGATCCCAAGCACATCGACTGGCGGGTCTACTTCACCCGCGACAAGTACTTCATCAAGCAGTACGAGATGGAGACGAACCTCGTCTGCCACCTCGTGCTCGACACGAGCGCGTCGATGCGGTACGGCGAGGGGGCGAAGCAGAAGCTCCTCGCCGCGGCCAGGCTCGCGACGACGCTCGGATACTCGGTCGTGCGGCAGGGCGACAAGGTGTCGCTGGCCACCTGCGACGAATCGGTGCTCGATTTCGTGCCCCCGAGCAACTCGATGGGCCAGATCGTACGGATGACCGAACGGCTCGACGCGCTGAAGCCGACCCGCAAGACCCGCCTGCCGGAGTGCCTCGTCGACCTCTGCGGCCGATTCGGCCGGCGAAGCATCGTGCTCGTCTTCAGCGACTTCTTCACCGACATCGAGCGGCTCGAGGGGGCGATCGAGCGGCTGCGGTATTCCAACCACGAGGTGGTGCTCTTCCAGGTGCTCCACCCCGACGAGCTCGAATTCCGGTTCGAGGGCAACGTGAAGTTTCGCGGGCTGGAGGTCGACGAGCAGCTGCTGACGCAGCCGGCCGAACTGCGAAAGCGGTATCTCGAGGCGCTCTCACGGTTCAACGAAAGGCTCGAGGAGGCCTGCCTGCGAAACAAGGTGGAGCGGGTCGTGGTCGACACCGGCCGCAATCCCGCGGAGGTGCTCGTCGACTACCTCAATGCCCGCAGCCTGCGGATCCGCGGCCGCTAGCTGGCTGTGGAAAAAGTTCGTTCGTGAACTTTTTCCGAATGCAAAACTTCGTTTTGCACGGGAGCTTCGCTCCCGGGGTCTCCTCCATGAGACCCAGCAGGCCGTTTTTCTACGGCCTGCTAGGAAACACCGGCACCCGTTCTCTCTGCCTTATGTGGGTACAGACTGGCTTATGTGGGTACAGACTGGCAGTCTGCACATCGTGGAAGCGAGTATTCCGCGAGAAAGATGCCCGGCTGCAAATTCCGATATATAAATGGAGACAGGAAATAGGTTGATCGCCAGCTGATTCGTTCACCCGCCCCCGCTCGCGCGAGGTCCGCCATGCACAACTGCTCGGCCCCCTCGATCGATCGCCATGCCCGGGCCCGCGGCTCGTTCGGGCTCCTGGCCGTCGGCCTTGTGGCCGTCCTGATTGGCTTCCCCCGGGCCATCGCGACGCCGACTCCCGAGCAGATTGCGTTTTTCGAGACGAAGATTCGGCCGGTGCTCGCCCAGCACTGCTACCAGTGCCATTCGGCCGAGGCCCTGCGGACCGGCAAACTCAAGGCGAGCCTGCTCGTCGACTCGCGGGCCGGCATGGCCAAGGGTGGCGAAAGCGGCGCGGCCGTCGTGCCCAAGAACAAGGAGGAGAGCCTGCTCCTGGCGGCGCTCAAGTACGACGGCTTCGAGATGCCCCCGGCCGGCAAGCTTCCCGACGACGTGATCGCCGACTTCGAGACCTGGATCGACATGGGGGCGCCCGACCCGCGGGACGAGCCCTTGGCCACGATCGACGAGCGGACGATCGACGTGGAGAAGGGGCGGAACCACTGGTCGTACCGCCGGCTCGCGCCGGTATCGCCACCGGACGTCGCAGACCGCGACTGGCCGAAGAACGACATCGATCGCTTCGTTCTCGCCAGGCAGGAAGAGGCGGGGATCGTGCCAGCGGCCGAAGCCCCGAAGGCCACGCTCGCCCGACGCGTCTTCTTCGATCTTACGGGCCTGCCTCCGAGCCCCGAGGAACTGAGGCTCTTTCTCGACGACACCTCGCCCGACGCCTACGAAAAGCTCGTCGACCGGCTGCTCGCGAGCCCCAGGTACGGCGAGCGGTGGGCGCGGCATTGGCTCGACACGGTGCGGTTTGGCGAGAGCAGCGGCTACGAGTTCGACGGCGATCGCCCCGGCGCCCATCACTACCGTGACTGGGTGATCAAGGCGCTCAACGCCGACCTGCCCTACGACGAGTTCCTGAGGATGCAGGTGGCGGGCGACATGATCAAGCCCGGCGACTACGACGCGACCGCTGCGACCGGGTTTCTCGTGGCCGGTCCGTATCCGGGGCAGGTGACGGCGAAGACGGTCGAGCCGATTCGCTACGACCAACTCGACGACATGGTGGCCACGCTCGGATCGAGTGTGCTCGGGATGACGATCGGCTGCGCCCGCTGCCACGACCACAAATACGACCCCATCGGCCATCGCGACTACTACGCGATGATCGCCTGCCTGGGGAAGGTGGTGCAGAAGGATCACGGGATCGATCTCGAGCCGGAGGTCACCAGGCAGCGGCGGGAGGCCTGGCTCGCGGAACGCGGGCCCTTGGCAGCCGGGTTGGAGCGGTTCGTTTCGACCGAGATGCCATCGAGGCTTGCCCGATGGATCGCGACCGAGGCGCCGGCCCGCCAGGCGGCGGAGTGGCTCACGCTCGATCCAGAGTCGACGAAGGCCACGAAGGCCACCCTCGCGGCCGAGGCCGACGACACGATCGTGGCGTCAGGCTCCCTCGGGCCGAACGAGAATTACACGCTCACGTTCCGCACGCACCAGCGAGGCATCCGGAGGCTGCGGCTGGAGGCGCTCGCGACCCCCGCGGCCCCCGGCGGCGGCCCCGGGACCGGGAAGGACGGCTCCTTCCTCCTGTCGACGGTGGTGGTCACCGCGACGCCACTGGTCCCGGCCCCTGATCGCAAGACCGCCACGCCGCAGCTGAAGGCCGTGATGGCCACCTCGGAGGCGCCGGGACACGAACTCGTAAACGCC
>JBBAVU010000094.1:0-11451 GCA_040397565.1 Pirellulales bacterium
GCGGACGTTGAGGAGCATCAGGTGTATCCTCACCGTAGCGACGATGCGTCCGCTCCCCCGGCGACAATGCGGTCTCCTACAAGGAGCCGTCATTCAAAACGCACGTGCCCCCAGAGTGCTGGTGAGGGGCTGCCGGTGCCGCGTACCGGGATTGTGATAAAACCTCAGCATGTTTCTCGCCGCACCGCCGCCGACGCCGGCCGACGTTTCGTTTTCGCTCGGTGGGATCGTCGTTCGCGTGTCGGCGTGGTTCTGGGTCGGGGCGGCGCTTTTGGGCTGGGGGGAATGCCAGTGGATCGCCGGGGGCGATCAGCGGATGCTCCTGCGGCTGCTCCTGGCGTGGGTTGGAGTCGTGTTCGTCTCGATCCTCGTGCACGAGATGGGGCACGCGCTTGCGTGGCGGGCGTTCGGAAAATCCTCGAGCATCGTGCTCTACCACTTTGGCGGGCTCACGTCGCTCGATGGCTGGGGCAGGCGGTGGCGGCGGACGCCGCGGGAGCAGGTGATCGTCTCGGCCGCCGGTCCGCTCCTGCAGCTGGCGCTGGCCGCGGCGGTCGTCGTCGTGCTCAAGGGCGGTGGCTACGCCGTACCGTTTCCGATTCCCTTCTTCACCGACTGGCTCTCCCTCGACCGCGGGCGGGAGATTCCCTCGGCGCTCGGCCAGATCGTCGTGGGCTTCCTGCTCTTCGTGAACATCTTCTGGCCGCTCCTCAACCTCGTGCCTGTCCCGCCGCTCGACGGCGGTCAGATCGTCCGCGAGGGGCTCGAGTGGATCGGCGTGCCGAACGCCCATCGCGTCGCCGCGGTCATCGGCGCGATCTGCGGCTGCGGCATCGGCCTCCTCGCGATGTCGAGCGGGCAGACCTATCTGGCGATCCTCTTCTTCGCGCTCGCCGCCTCCTGCATCCAGTCGTTCGGCGGACGGTAGCGGGCCGCGGCGATCTGCGAAGTAGGATACGGTGATGTACGCCGATGGCACCCGTCCACCCGCCCTCGCCGTCGTGGCGATCGGCGCGAGCAATCTCTCCCGCGGACTCGCGTCGCTCGCCGTGACGGCCCGCTCGCGGTCGGCATCGCCCGTTGACCTCTTCGTCGCGGCGGGACACGGCCGCTCCTACGGGGCCAACAGCCGGGTCTGGATGCGGCGGCTGCCGTCAATCCTCTTTTCGGGGCTCTGGCGGGCGGTCGACCGGACGGCTTCCGACCGCGGCGGCCCGCCCGATGGGCCGCGGCCGCTCGCCGTCGTGACCGATATCGGCAACGACCTGCTCTACGGGTTTTCCGTGGAGCAGGTCGCCGCCTGGGTCGACGAGTGCCTGCGGCGGCTGGAGGACCGCGGGTTTCGCTCGGTCGTCACGCGGCTGCCGATGGCGAGCATCGCGACGGTGGGCGGGCTTCGCTACAGGGCGCTCAAGACGCTCTACGTTCCCGGCTGCACGCTCTCGCTCGAGTCGCTCAAGTCGGCCGCCGCGGATCTCGACGGGCTGGTTGCGGAGGCGGCGGCCCGCCGCGGTGCGGCGGTTCTCGAGCAGCCGGGCGAGTGGTATGGAATCGATGCGATCCACGTGAGGCGTCGCAGGCTCCGCGATCTCTGGAGCCGCGTGGCCGACGCCTGGGCGCTCCCCATGGCGGCCGTCAGGCCGCGGCCGCCGCTCGGCGAGTGGTTCTCGATCGGCCGCCGCGGTGCCGAAGTGCGATCGCTCGCCGGCATCCCACGGTTCACGCCGCAGCCCGCCGTCACGCTGCGAGACCGCTCCCGCGTCTGGCTCTACTGAATAGCCTCGTCCGACCGGAAGCGAACGTCCGGAGACGAGCACGGGCAGTGGGGGCAGCGACGGGCGGGCTCGCCGTCTTCAAGATCGTCGGCGCGAAAGGCCGAAGTGAACCGCATGGCTTTGCAAATCCGCCCGGTCCGCCTGATCCTCGCGGTGGCTGCCTCCTGCTGCCTGGGCGGCCCCGCATCGGCCCAGCCGCCGCTGCTCGGCCCCACCACCTCCCAGGCCCTGCCCGCCGGCACGACCTGGCCGGCCGCACCGCCGAGGCGGCTCTACGTGCTGCCGTTTCGGATGGATCCGGCCCTGCAGCAGCAGCTCGCCCAGCAGGCGGCCCCGGTCATCCCGCAGGGACCGGTGCGGTCGCTGCTCGCGTCGCGGCCCCGCGTGGTCGATGCGGTCACGGGCTACGACCGCGGCGAGCCGCCGGGCGTGGCGGTGGCCCGGCTCGTGGCCGAGGAGCTCGCGGCCTCCGGCTGGCCGGCCGTGTTCTGGACCGCGGCCACCCCGCCGCCGAACGATGGTTGGCGGCTGTACGGCGAGGTCGTCAACCTGGACGAGGGCAACGCCGTGGCCCGCAACATGATCGGGTTCGGCGCGGGCAACGCGACGCTCGGCATCGACATCGCCCTCGCCGACCCGGCCACCGCCGGCGGCCGCCCCTTCTTCGTGCTCGACAGTTCGGATCGCGGCCGACGGACGCCCGGCACGCTCGCCATCGGGGCGGTCGCCGGATTCAACCCGGCCGTCGTGGCGGGCAAGATCGTGGCGTCCAACAGCGGCATCGCCGACATCACGCAGCAACGCCGCATGGCCGACGAGATCGCGTCCGCCGTGGCCGAGGCGGTCAACGCCCGAACGCCGGCCCCAGCCCGCTGACCGGCGCCGGTTCGCCGGTTGGGTTCACAGGCGAGGTGTGCGTGTTCGAGGTCCGCTGTCTGCGGCTATGAGCCGGGGCGCTTTCCGGCGACACCCTTGAACTCCATGTACTCCGCGCCCAACCGTCGCAGGTCATCGAGCGCCGCGGAGATCTTCGCCTGCTCGGCGTCGCTCAACGTCGGCGGACAGGGCTGGCCCTGCTTCGGCAGGACGAGCGACGCGGCCGGATCGGCTTTGAAGACCGTGTTGCCGCCGACGAACATGATGTCGAAGGGATTCTCGCCCGTGTGCGAAAACACCATCGGCACGCCCTTCACCTTCACGCCCGCCATCGTGCCACCAGCGGCCTTCTTCGCCTCCTCGGGATCGGCGATCGGCACCTGCGGGATCGGTGCCGCCGTGAGGTAGAGCCCGCCGTGGTAGTCGCGGACGTTCACGAGGTCGTCCACGTGCTCGCCGTGAAACTTGTGGCAGAGCATCGTCACGCGGCCCGGTGTGTCGCCCGGATTCCCCTTCATGAGCAGCACCCGCCAGGTCTGCTCGGTGTAGTAGTCGCTGATCACGAGGTTCTGGCTGTCTTCCACCGT
The DNA here is from genome assembly GCA_040397565.1 of Pirellulales bacterium. Classification (GTDB taxonomy): domain Bacteria; phylum Planctomycetota; class Planctomycetia; order Pirellulales; family UBA1268; genus UBA4655. Next base: position 3,239 of record JBBAVU010000094.1, read on the forward strand.
GATGTCGAACGGGTTTTGCGCGTTGTAGAACGTGAGCAGGCCGAGGAAGCCGTCCTTCGGCACCGTCTGGTCGCGGCCGCGGACACGCAGCGTCGTGTCGAATTTCTTCGACTGCGGATGGCGGCTCGGGTGGAACTGCTCGAAGACGACGGTCGCCCGCTGGCACGAATCGAACTCCGCGATCCCGAAGAGCACGCCGATGAAGACGCGGTCGTTCGTCCCGAGCCCGCGGAACATGGTGTAGCCGCCGACGTCGTCGTACGTGACCAGGGACGGGCCGCCGGACGCGGCGTCCGAGCCTTCGTGCAGGATGCTGATGAGGCCGGGCTCGTCGCAGTAGGCCGAGCCGACCTTCAGCCCGGCGAGCCCGACGTTCGTCGCATTCTTCACGCGGAAGATCGCGGCTTCGCTCCCCTCCGCCACGGCCGGACCGCCCCAACGGACGGCCGTTCCGGCCTGCCAACAGCAGCCCGCGCCGGTCACGCGATAGTCGTTCCCCGCGATCTCGATCGTTTTCTTAACGAGGTATTCACCGCACGGCAGGTAGGCGATCGCCCCCTTTCCATGTTCGCGGGCCGCGGCGATCGTGGCCACGATCGCATCGGTGTCGTCGGCCTTGCCGTCCCCCTTCGCGCCGAAGTCGCGCTTCGCGTCGAACACCTTGCCGCCGACCTTCACGTCACTCCTGAAGAAGGTCTGCCGCGCGGAGGTCACGGCCGACCCGCGCTTGCCGGCGGGAATCACGAGCGGCTTGATCGGCTCCTTGCTGTATGCGTTGGACGAGCCGAGCATGCCAGCCGTGCCCTCGCTTGTGCAGTTGGAGAGCAGAACGGGGATCTCGTGGCTCGGGAGCATCACCGGTGGAGCGTCACTCGGCGGATTGGTGAACGTGCAGTCGAAGATCGTGAACGGGCTGCCGCGCATGACGACGGCGCCCTTCGGCGACGTCCACCCCTCCACGTGGCAATCCTGGAGCACGAAGCCGTCGTCGCTCTCAAGAAACCGTTTCGACCCGACGGAGGTGCAGCGGATCGCGGAGTTGTGCCCCACGTGGGTGTAGATGTCGATCTCACGGCTCCGTTCGAAGTGACAGTCGCGGACGTAGACATTACCGGTGATGTTGCGGATGGCGGATGTGCAGTGATAAAAGCCGCAGCCGGTGACCGTGTTGTCGAGCTGGTTGTAGCCCAGGAAGATGATGCCGTTGCCCACGTTCGCGAAGAGGCAGTTGTCGAAGAGCACCTCCGCGGTGGCCACCTTGAAGGGAAACCGGCCCCCTTGGCCGGAGAAGATGCCCGTGCCCATGTTGACGAACATCTCGTTGCGGTGGACGACGGCCGATTCGTAGTGGGTCGAGGAGGAGTGGTACACGCCTTCGGCGGCCTTGCCGGCGCCGTCCCAGATGATCCCCTCGAAGAGCACGCCGGACGTGACGCCGTCGCTGTGGAACATGACCGGCGTCGCCTTCGGGTCGGAGCCGTCCCAGACGATCCGGGTGTCGCGGCCGTGGCCGATGAGCCGCTTGCCGTAGAGGTTTCGCCACTTGAGCGTCTTCGTGATCCGATAGACGCCCGGCGGAAAATAGACGGTGTTGGGCTGGTTGAAGCCGTCCTTCAGGCTGTCGAGGGCCGATTGGATCGCGGCCGTGTCGTCGGCCTTGCCGTCACCTGTTGCGCCGAACTTCGTCTTCACGTTGAGCCAGTCACTCCGCTCCTCCCAGTCGAGCCGCGGCAGTTGGGGGATCGGCGCCGTGACGTGCCGCAGTTCCAAGTCGATTCCAGCCAGCCGGTCCATCGCGCGGGTGATCGGCTGCGGGCGGTCGAGCGGCGGCGCGTCGGCCCCCTTCGTGCCCACGAAGAGCCCCCAGCGGTGGTGCACGAGCGGCCAGACGCGGGCGTCGGGCCAGCCAAAGCCGAGCGACTTGACGAAGCCTCCGGCGGTCTCGCCCAGAAACACCTTTGCGCCGCTGGCCAACGCCCCGATGTCGCTGCCCGACTTGTCCACGAATGCCCCGACCACCGGGCTGTCGCTGCCGGCCTTCGCGTCGAACAGCAGGTAGAAGAAATCCGTGTAGGGATGCTCTCCGAACGGCCGGAGGCCGCCGACGATCCGTTGCTTGCTCGTGCCGTCCTTGGTGCCGGTCTCGGCGGCGACCGGCGTATCGATCGGCTTGACCTCGCCGGGCTTGCCGGCCGGATGCCGCGCGGTGTCGAACGTGAACTCCGGCCAGAGATTCAGCGTCCAGCTTGCCGGCACGAGATCGGCGTTCTCCTCGAACTCGATCGTCGGGGAATCGGCCTTGACGGTGATCGTGCAGGTGTAGTGACCGTCGCCGCCGGGATAGCCGGGATTCCGGTCGGGGTACTGGGCGTTGCGGCCCACCGCTGATTTCGCCTTGAATTCGTAGTGCACCCGCGCGACCGTCTCGAGCGGGCCTCGTGCGAGAAAATCCACCTTCATGCCGGAGCAGAGCGGCTCGGCAGAAAGCAGGTTCGGTCCGTTGGCCGTCCAGCGGCCGTCGCGAAGCCGGATCCCCTGCACGGGGGCGAGGTTCTTCGGCTCGATGCCGAGCTTGTTCCTGATCTGGTTACGTTCCCAGCCGCTTTCGGCAGCCTTCTTCTTCTGCTCCTCGTCGAGCAGGGCCCACTCGTCGGCGAACGTCTTGCCATTTGGGATGCGGACGCCCGTGAGGCCGTTGCTGATCTCGATCCAGCCGTTCTTTTCGTCTTCGACGACCGTGACGAGCGACGTGTCGGCGGCCGACGGCGTGCCGGCGGTGAGCTTCCAGGTGAGCGTCTCGCGTGGCCCGATGTCGGTCCGCAGCAGGATCGACTTTCCATCCTTCGCCACCTGATAGGCCACCTCCTTGCCGCTGGTGTCGACGAGCCGCGTGGCGGCGGGATCGACCGGCTTTGCGAGGGCCAGCGAGAGGATGACCCGCTTGTGGGCGATGCCGAAGGGCTCGGTGTACGAAAGCGTGTCGGCCGCTCGAGCCGAAACGCAGCCGCATGCGAGGGCGACCGGAATGACCCCCAACCGGATGAGACTTGCCGTGACGCCCGCAAAGCGAGCTCGAAGGAATGTTGGTGATTTCATCGTTTGCCCTCCATTCGGACGCCATTCTTGCCGTTGGCCCAGACGCGGTAGAACCGCAGGTCGCTCACGTCGCGGCCCGCGTTCACCAGCGGCTGCGGCTTCACCGTGCGAAGCGGAACGAGCATCTCACGGATGAATTCCGGCGACGCCTTGCCGATGCCGTCGATCGAGTCGAGGCCGGTCGACTGGTTCGGGTAATCGGGATGGCTGTCCTTGCGGAAGGCCTTCACGTGTTCGGCCACCACTTGGCCCTTCGTGGCGTCGCCGCCGTAGTCGATCCGACCGTCGTAGGTGAGGAAGCCGAGCAGGTAGAGCTTCGTGCCATCGCTCGGGGGCACGACCCGGAGATTGCCGCCGTTCGACGAGACGAGCGTGAACGCCAGTTTGCCCTTGAAGCCGTCAAACTGCAGGGCCGCCACGCTTTTGCGAACGTCCCTTTCCCAGTTGACCGACTTGTCGAGGTGATTGGGATCGGCGGGCGCGACGAACCCACAGTGATAGGCGAATTCACCGCTGCCGGTGAGGTTCATCAGGCTCCACGAATCCCCCTCGTACCAGATGTCGCGAACGAAGAGCCGGCCTTCGTTCTGGACGTCATAGAGGTGGATGCCCGGGGCGTGGTGCCGGTGGCGGCTCGAGGCCCCCGAGAAGAGCGCCACCCACGGCTTCGTGCCGGGTCCGCCGCCGACCACCTGCATCCCGTTATGTCCGGCATCGCGGAGCTCGACCTGCGAGTGCTCGAGCCCGTCGCTCACGAAGCCGTATTCAAATCCGCTGACGTTGAGCTGCTCGCCGAAGACCCGGCCACCGGGCTGGTCGCAGTTCTCGGCGAGGATGCCGACGGCCCCGTTGCCGCCGTTCACCACCAAACTCCGCAGCGTGGCCTGCGAGGGGCCCTGCACGCGGATCACCGGATCGACGCCGGAGCCGATCACCTGCGTGGCATTCTCCGGGCCGTCGCCGACGAGTTGCAGGTCGCAGCCGGCCGGGATGACGATCGTCTTCTTGACCGTGTAGTTGCCCTTGGGGAGGTGCACGACGGGCCGCTTCCCCTTGAGCCCCACGGCCTGGTCGATCGCCGCCTGGATCGCCGCCGCATCGGCGCTGGCCGCCACCTCGATCACGGTCCGGGAAGCCGACTCCGCGAAGGGCACGGGCACCGGCTTAACGTCGGCAATCGTGCCGGCCGCCACGGTCTTGTTGTCGAGTTCCGTCAGCCGCCCCCGCACCTCGATCGGCCGGGCTGCGGTCCACGTGTTGCCGATCACGATCAGGTCGGCTTTCTCCGACAGCGGCGTGTTCACCACGAGCGGGCCATCGCCGGCCACGCGGAACGTGTTGTCGAGGATCATGTTGGGCCCGTTGTTTTCGATGATGACCGGCGTGGGATCGGTCGGATCGAGAACGAGGTTGTCCTGCAGCGTCGCCTGCGAGCCCCAGGTCTCGAGGTCCCTCCAGGCCTTCGCACGCTTGGCGTGGAAGAACCGCCGCGAGCCGATCGACGTGTTGCCCTGGAACGAGAAATAGCCGGTGTTGCGGATCGTGATGTCGGCGTCCTTCGACCGCAGAAACGTGCTCTGGTAGACGTGGAAGTTGCCGGCCTTGAACTCGTTCGTGACGCCGATGCCGCAGTCCTCGAACCAGCAGTCCCAGATGTACCAGTCGAGCGAGTTGAAACCCTGGATGCTGATGGCGGCCGTGCCGCAGCGGAAAAACCGGCAGCGGAGGACGGCGGTCTCGGCGATGCCCGCGGCACTGCCCGCCTCGATGCCGAACTCGACATCCTTGAAGATCATGTCGGTGCATTCGTTGGCGGTGGCGAACTTCGGCCCGTGCTCGATCGCCGTCTTGGCCTTGCCCGCGCCGTCGAGCGTGAACCGGCTGATGCTCGCGTACCAGGCGTCGTAGAGGAGCATGTTGCCCCCCGCGGGCCCGTCCCACGTGATGATCGTCTTCTCCGGGTGCTCCCCGGTGATGCTCATCCCGAGCGGCTCGTGGTGCGAGATCCGCATCAGTTTCACGGTGTCGGTGATGCGGTAGGTGCCGGCGGGGAAGTAGAGCACCTTCTTCGGCGAGTCTTTGCTCCGCACGCTCTCGAGCGCCTTTTGGATCGCGGCGGTGTCGTCGGCCTTGCCGTCGCCGACCGCGCCGAATTCGGTCTTCACGTTGGCCCAGCTCGGGAAGGGGCCGACGAATTCCGCGACGGGCGCGGCGGAGGCCACGAGCGACGACAGGCAGCCGCAGGCGAGCAAGAGGAGGTGGCGGAGGGGGTGGGGCATCGGAGGGTTTTGGTGGTGGGGAGGTGTGCAGAGTGACAATCGGCACCTACGGACTTGTGCCCAAACGGAGGCGTGTTCCTTTTTACTCATCTTGTTTCGAGAATCCGGCGGATGTCGCCCATCACTTCCGCCGAGCGTGCGTTGACGAACTGCATGGCCCGCTTCGTCTTGGCCAGCGCCACGTCGTAGTGGTCGTGGATCCGGTCGATCGCCGCGGTCACGCGGGAGGCCGGCTCGTCGTCCATGCACACGAGCCACTCGGGCAGGCCGATGTCGCGGAACATCCAGGCCTTGTATCCGTGGTGCATGGTGAACATGTGAATCATGGGCGTGCCGACCGCTAGGGCCATGATGCAGGAATGCGGCTCCATCGAGACGAGCGTGTGTGCCTGGGCGTAGAAAGAGACAGCCTCGTCCACGTTCCAGAACGTGTCGCGGACGATGACGCGGCCCCGTACGTCTTCGGGCAGGAGGTCGAACACCATCTGCTTGGCTGGGCCGATCTCCTTCTCCACCTCCGGGACGATCACCACGGGCAGTCTGGTGCGCCGCACCCACTCGGTGACCACCTCGCGGAGCTTCCCGACCCATTCCTCCGGCCCGCCTGCGAGCTGTTCCAGGGGATCGCCGGGGTTCACGCTCACGTGCTTGTCCGTCCGGAGGATGGCCGCGAGAAACCTACGCTTTTCGAGAGCGTGCCTCGCCATGAAGGTCGCAGCCGCAGCATCGTCGCGAACGTCGATGCCGAAGCAGCCGTCGGGGCCGAACTCGAGCACCCGGGGCGTCACCCCTGCCGCCCGCAGGGATTTGAGCGATTCGTTGTCGCGGCAGAAGATGAAGTCGAGCTTCGAGAGCAGCTGCGGCAGCGATTCCCGATCCTCGGCCCGAAAGCCATCGAAGCTCTGGCCGTAGATGCCGAACTGCTTGCCGCGTGAGAGACAGAGCTTGGGCAGATGCGTGGGCGGCTGCCAGAAGCGATTGAAATCCATGCCCGAGTTGTGGATGAACATGTCGGCGTCGTCGAAGGCCGCCTGCAATTCCGGGCTCGTGGCCTTCCCAGCCGAACTGATCAAACCGCCCGGCACGATCGTGACGTTGGGAAACCGCTGCTCGAGCATCGCGACCACGTCGGGCGTGAAGACCTTGAGCCAGCACGTGATCCGCGCCTCGGGAAGGAACTCCGTCAGGTAGCGGAGGGTGCCAGGCGTGTGGCCCACGTCACCGATGTTGTGCCTGGCCCAACCCGTGTAGAGCAGCACGGCAGGCCGTTTCCGAGGCGCGGCTGTTTCCGAGGTGGTGCGATCATCCGCCAGCGTATGGCTCATGCCGGCAAGCAACGCCGTGCTCGCCGTCGCCCGTTCGAGCCATTGCCGACGACTGTAGCCTGCCGCAGGAGTGGGACGGTGCTGCGGAGGCTTGATTGGGTTTTTCATCCTGTGCAGTCCTTGCCTACGGTCCGGGTTCCCTCGCTGGCGCTTCGGGCTTGGATGGGGAGGGGGTGCATACGACAAGGCAGACGGCATCGAGCGGTAACTCGACGGCGATGCGGAGCATGCCCGGGCTGGGAGTTACCGTCGTGGCGGCGATCGGCACGAGCGCATGCGCGTCGCTCACGAGCAGGGCCTCGACCTGGGAAGGTTCCTTCCACGGCAGGCCCGCCAGGGCGATCTCACGGCGACCCGCCGCCGCGTCGAACGTGCTGACGAGCACGGCCGCTGACGTGCCGCCGTCGTTCAGGCCCGCGCAGGCCACGGTGGCGGCGTTCGCCCTGGCGGCGGCCACGTCGCAGGCGACGCGGCTGGGATGCTTGGCCAATGCATCAAAGGCCTTGAACGCGTAGTAGACCGGCGTGCGGATGCCGAACTGGCCGAACATGCTCCAGGCGGAGGTATCGGCCGTGTAGAAATTCGTCATGTCCACCGGCTCGTCCTGGAGCCGCAGGAGCACGGTGGCCGCGAAGGCCGCCCCCTTGCCACTGCAGCCACGGGCGAACCAGCCCGGCACGTCCACGTACTTTTCCGGGTCGTCGGGCCGCAGGCCGTCCCACGTGGGGTGATACCGCCACTCGTTGAGATGGATTTCCGTGTCGGTGAAGCCGTGCTCGTCGAGCAGCTTCCGCGCCTGCCGGCAGGAATCGACGAGCACCTGCGGCTTGGCCGAATAGACGTGAAACGAGAAGAAGTCGAGCGGCAGCTTCCGGTCGCGGCAGTGGGCGACGAACGGCCGCGCCCAGTCGCTCGACATCGAGGTGAGCGCGGGGCCGCCCACCTTCAGCTTCGGATCGTGGGCCTTGATCGCCCGGGCCACGGTCTCATAGAGCCGGAAGTAGTCCTCCTGCGAGCCGAGCCACATGAGCGGCAGCTTCATGTCGGGCTCGTTCCAGATCTCCCAGTGGGTGATGCCGTGGTGGAAGCCGTCGGCCCAACCGTCGTTGGAGTGGCGGATGATGTTCACGCAGACCCGCGCGAAGCGGTCCATGTCGCGGGGCGGATGCGTGTGGTACTTCGACCAGGGCTCGATGCTCTGCCCGAGCCGGTAGACGATCTTTGCTTTGGCGGCGAGGATCGCGGCGAGGTAGTCGTCGGTCTTTGCGAAGAGGTAGTTATTCGGGTCGTCGGGGTCGAGGTGCGCGAGCGGAAAGATCGTGGAGACGTCGCAGGCATCGGGGCTCGGCCAGCGGACGTCGTGGAGCCGCGCCACGGGGAAGCCGGCCTCGGCATACCAGCGGCCAAGCTTGGCGTTTTCGCCATTGGCGAGCGGGCCATTGTTCACGCCGTGGATCGCCTTGATCCGGCCGAGCGGCCGGCCGCAGTCGACGCGAATTTCCTCGGCGGTCGC
>JBBAVU010000095.1:0-11433 GCA_040397565.1 Pirellulales bacterium
CCCGTCGCCGACGATGCGTCGATGGCCGAGGATGCCCGGGACCGCATCCTCTTTGCGGCGGGGCAGGCGTTCGCCGAGCACGGGTTCGAGGGGGCGACCGTCCGAGACATCTGCCTGGCCGCGGGGGCGAACGTCGCCGCCGTCAACTACTACTTCGGCGACAAGCGGCGGCTCTACATCGAGAGCGTCAAGCACGCGCATCGCTCGAGGGTCGAACAGGTGCCGCTGCCGCAGTGGGCGGCGGGCACGCCGGCGTCCGAGAAGCTCCGCGACTTCGTCGGCAACCTGCTCGAGCGGATGCTCGGAGGCGGTCAGCCACCGTGGCAGGTCCGGCTGATGCTCCGCGAGGTGCTGCAGCCGACCGACGCCTGCCGCGAACTCGTCGAGGACTACATCCGCCCCCACTTCGACGTGCTGCTCGGGATACTCGACGAGATCGTCGGCGGGCGGCTCCCGCTCGCCGAACTCCGCCGGATCGGCCTGTCGATCGTGGGGCAGTGTTTCCTCTACCGCGCCGCCGGCGACGTCGTCGGCATGCTCGTGCCCGCCGACGAACTCGCCTCGCTCCACACGCCGAGGCGGCTTGCCGACCACGTCACCCGATTCGCGCTCGCGGCGCTCGGCGCCGGGCCCGCGATCGGCGAGAACGACGCCGACATCCCTGTTCCGTTCCACTGCTGGAAGGTCGTCGAATGAAGTTCCTGCGAGAGCTGCTCGGGTGGGTCGTGCCGCCGGTGATCCTCGGCGCGGCGATCTGGGCCTTCCTGGCGATGGGGAGCCAGCCGCCGCCCGCCCGGAAAACCGCGGACCGCGCGGCCGCAGCGGCGGTGGAGACGGCGTCCGTGGAGCCGGAGACCGGCGGCATCGACGTCATCGCCGACGGCGTGGTCGTGCCGTTGCGGGAGGTCACGCTCGCGGCCGAGGTGCCGGGGCGGATCCTCGAGAAGACCGCCGCCTGCAAGGCGGGGAGGTTCGTCGAGGCCGGCACGGTGCTCCTTCGGATCGATCCACGGGATTACGAGCTCGAGGCGCAGCGGCTCGAGCGGGAGCTCTCCCAGGCCGGCCTCATGATCGAGGAGATCGACGAGGAACTCGCCCAAAACGCCACGTCCACCGATCTCGCCGAGCGGCAGCTCGAGCTCGCCCGCAGGGAGGTGAAGCGGCTCGACGGGCTCAAGAGCGGAAAGATCGTGACGGAGACGGAGCACGAGCGTGCCCTCCGCGACGAGCTGACGGCCGCCAGCGCGGTCACGACCTACAAGGGGCAGCGACGGGTGCTCACGAAGCGACGGATCCGGCTCACGGAAGCCCAGTCGCTCGCCACGACGATGCTCGAGCGGGCCCGCCTCGACCTCTCCCGCACGACCGTGAAATCGCCGACGGCCGGCGTCGTCGTCGACGACAAGGTCGAGCAGGATTCGTTCGTGGCGAAGGGCACGGCCCTGGTCACGCTCGAGGACACGAGCGCCGCCGAGGTGAAGACGAGCCTCCAGATGGACGAGGTCGCGAGGATCTGGGGCGGCGGCAAGCCGACGTCGGGGTCGCCGCGGGATTCCCGCTCCGCCTACGACGTGCCCGACACGCCGGTGACGGTCGAGTTCCGGCTCGGGGATCGCCGCTACCAGTGGTCCGGAACGCTCTCGCGGCAGGAGGGCCGCGGCCTCGACGAGAAGACCCGCACGCTTCCCTGTCGCGTGCTCGTGGAGGATCCGTCCGACGTCCGTTCGCTCGACCGCTACGGGGCCGTGATGCCGGAGCTTCCGCAGGATGCCCCCAGATCGCTCCTGCGGGGCATGTTCGTCGAGGTTCGCGTGCACGTCGAGCCGACGCGACCGATCATCTCGATTCCCGAGGAGGCGCTTCGTCCGAGCGGAGAGGTCTGGGTCGTGCGGGACGGCAAGCTCGCGATCGTCGCGACCGATCCGCTCGAAGTACGAGCCGGGCGGGTGCTCTACGAATCGTCGGCGGCGGGGCTGCAGCCGGGCGATCGGGTCGTCACGAGCCAGCTGTCGGCCGCCCGCGAGGGCATGGCCGTGGCGGAGGTCGGCCGGACGGAACGCATGCCCGTGAAGACGGCGGCGGCGGACGAGGCGGCCGCGCGGGCGCTGCCCTGAGGCTGGCGGGACGAGGAGGTCGGCGTGAGAACGATCGTCAGCTGGACCGTCCGCAACATGCCGGCGATGAACACGCTCGTCATCGCCATCCTGCTCGTCGGCGCGGCCGCGTTCGCCTCGATGCGTCGGGAGGTCTTCCCCGAATTCGAACTCGAGATCGTGCTCGTCACGGTTCCCTATCCCGGGTCGTCGCCCGAGGAGGTGGAGGAGGGGATCTGCCAGAAGGTCGAGGAGGCGTGCCGCAGCGTCTCGGGAATCAAGAAGATCACGAGCGTCGCCCAGGAGGGAATGGGCTACTGCGTCTTCGAACTCGAGGAGAGCGTGAGGGACGTCCAGAAGGTGCTCGGCGAGATCCGCTCGGAGGTCGAACGGATACCGAGCATGCCGGAGCTGGCCGAGGACCCGAAGGTCGAGCAGGTGACGCTCCGCACCGCCGCTATCAAGGTCGGCCTACTCGCTCCGGCGGGCCGCGAGGTCTCCGATTGGGAGCTTCGGGACGTGGCGGAGGGGATTCGCGACGACCTTCTCGCGCTTCCCTCGGTCTCCGCGGCGAACCTGCTCGGCGTGAAGGACTACGAGATCGACATCGAGATCTCGGAGGAGACGCTCCGGAAGCACGGGCTCACGCTGAGGGCCGTGGCCGACATCGTGCGGCGGGAAAACCTGGAGCTGCCCGGCGGCACGATCCGGAGCGAGGCGGGGGAGATTCTTCTCAGGGGCAAGAACAAGAGGTATTCGGGGACCGAGATCGCGAAGCTGCCGCTCGTCACGCTTCCCGACGGGCTCGTGCTCACCGTCGGCGACCTCGGCACCGTGCGGGACGAGTTCGCCGACGTGGCGGTGACCAACAGGATCAACGGGCGGCCGGGCACGGTCATCTCGATCGACCGCAGTTCCGGCGAGGACCTGCTCGCGATGGTGGCGTCGGTGAAGAGTTACGTGGCCGGGGCGAGCCTGCCGGAGGGCTACGAACTCATGGTCTGGGCCGACCAGTCGATCGACGTGCAGGACCGGCTGCGGATGCTCATCGAGAACGGCCTGCAGGGGCTCCTGATCGTGTTCGTGATGCTCTCGCTCTTCCTCGACCTGAAGATCGCGTTCTGGGTCGCCATGGGCATCCCGTTCTCGATGCTCGGAACGGGGGCGCTCATGTATTCCACCGACCAGACGCTCAACATGCTCTCGATGTTCGCATTTCTCATGGCGATCGGGATCGTCGTCGACGACGCCATCGTCGTCAGCGACAACGTCGATCGGCATCGCCGCATGGGGAAGGGGCTGACCCGGGCGGCGATCGACGGCACGGTGGAGGTGATCCCGAGCGTCATCTCGAGCGTGCTCACGACCGTCATCACGTTCCTGCCGCTCTGCTTCGTGTCGGGCGTGATGGGCAAGTTCATCGCCGTGATGCCCTTCGCGTTCATCTCGACGCTCCTCGTGTCGCTCGCTGAATCGACGCTCATCCTCCCGGGACACCTCGCCCACGAGAAGAACCTCGTCTTCACGTTCTTCGGGATCGTGTTGAAGCCGCTCACGCTCCTGTTGCCGGTCGTCTCCTGGCTTCAGCGGGCCTGCGACGCCGGGCTCAAGTGGTTCGTGAAGCGGGTTTACTCGCCGTTCCTGGAGTTCGCGCTCGACAACCGGCTGTCGGTGCTCGCGACCGCCGTGGGCATCCTCCTGATCGCCGTCGGCATCGTGCGGAGCGGCATCACCCCCTTCTCGCTTTTTCCCAAGATCGACGCCAACAGGCTGCTCGCGAAGGTCGTCTTCCCCGACGGCACGCCCGCGAGGACGACCGAGGAGGCGACGCTGCGGATCGAGCGGGCCGCCTACGAGACCTCGAAGAAGTTCTCGCCGCCCGACGCGCCGATCGTCACGATCGTGCACCGGGCCGTCGGCCAGGTGGCCGCGCAGGGGGAAGTCGGGCCCGACGCCCGGATGAGCGGTAGCCACGTGGGGGCCGTGGCGCTCGAACTGGTGCCGGGCGAGAACCGCAGCGTCACGAGCGAGCAGTTCATCAGCGAGTGGCGGCGGGCGGCGGGCGAGTTTCCCGGCGCCGAGACGCTTCTCTACGGCACGGAGAACATTGGCCCCGGTGGAAAACCGATCGAGTTCAAGCTGCTCGCGAACTCGTCGCCGGAGGGCGTGCGGCAGCTCGAGGCGGCGGTCGAGCGGTGCAAGGAATGGCTCGCGCAATACCCGGGCGTCATCGACATCGACGACGACTCCCGTCCCGGCAAGTGGGAGTACCAGGTGAAGGTGAAGCCGCGTGCCGAGGCGATGGGAGTCTCGCTCGCGGACGTCGCGTCGACCGTTCGCGGCAGCTTCTACGGCGAGGAGGTGATGCGGCTCCAGCGGGGCAGGCACGAGGTGAAGCTCATGGTTCGCTACCCACGGGATGAGCGACGGAGCTTCGGCACGCTCGAGGAGATTCGCGTCGCCGGGGCGGACGGCGTGCAGCGTCCGATCTCCGAGCTCGCCGACGTGACGGTGACCCGCGGCTACTCGGAGATCAACCGACTCGGGCAGAAGCGTTCGATCTCGGTCGTGGCCGACATCGACGTCGCGAACAGCTCGCTCACGAGCTCGCAGGTGACGGCCGACCTCGAGAAACGGCTCATGCCGGGGCTGCTCGCCGACTTTCCGCTCGTGCGGGTGCGGTGGGAGGGGGAGCAGGAGCAGACGCAGGAAAGTCTCCGCAGCCTCGGCGTCGGGTTCGTCGTCGCCCTGTTCGCGATGTTCGTGCTCCTGACGATGGAGTTCAAGTCGTACTTCCAGCCGTTCCTGATCATCGCGATCATCCCGTTCGGCTGCGCGGGGGCGATCTTCGGCCACGCCATCATGGGGATGCCGCTGACGATCTTCAGCATGTTCGGCCTGGTCGCGCTCGCGGGCGTGGTCGTGAACGACTCGATCGTGCTCATCGACTTCATCAACCACCGCGTCCGGGAGGGGCAGCCACTGCGGCAGTCGCTCCGGGAGGCCGGCTGCCTCAGGTTCCGCGCCGTGATGCTCACGAGCATCACGACGATCGGCGGCCTCCTGCCGCTGCTCTTCGAGAAGAGCTTCCAGGCGCAGTTCCTGATCCCCATGGCGACGGCCCTCGCCTTCGGCCTCGCCACGACGACGCTCCTCGTGCTCGTGCTCGTGCCGGTGATGTACTCCTTCTTCGGCACGAGCGCCCGCGAGGATCACGAGGAGGAATACGCCGAGGGATTCACGCCGACGAGCACCGTCGATCCAGACGAGGCGGAACGCGACTGGCTGCCCGAGGGCCTCGCGCCGGCCGAGCGATGAGCCGTCGCCGTCTCGACGCCGGGTTTTGTGGTGCCGGATTCTTCGACCGCCCCGCCGACCGGGTCGCCCGCGATCTCCTCGGGGCGTGGCTCGTCGCGAGGACGCCGGAGGGCACGCGGCGGCTGGTCGTCACCGAGACGGAGGCCTACCTCGGGGCCCACGATCTCGCCTGCCACGGGCGAACCGGGCCCACGAAACGCAACGCCACGATGTTCGGTCCCGCGGGCCGCTGGTACGTCTACCTCTGCTACGGCATGCACTGGATGCTCAACGTCGTGACGGGGCCGGAGGGCGTGCCCGCCGCCGTGCTGATCCGCGGTGCCGGCGACCTTTCCGGGCCGGGCAGGCTCACCCACGGCCTCGGCATCGACCGCTCGCTCGACGGCACGGTCGCCGGCCCCCGCGGCGCCGCCTGGTTCGAGCCGCCAGCCAAACGCGTGCCTCCCCGCCAGATCCTCCGGACCCCTCGAATCGGCGTCGGCTACGCGGGCGAGTGGGCCGAAAAACCGCTGCGTTTCGTGCTCGATCCGGGCTGGGCGAAACGGGTTCCGTCGCGGTCACGGGTCATGGGGTAGGGTTGCTCGACCCGGTTTTGCAACCCATGCACCCCCTCCGAATGAACACCTCCGGCTTCGCAATTTCCGCGTTTCTCGTTCTCGCCACGTTCGTCGAGGCCGCCCCCGCCGCTCTCGCCGGTTCCCAGCGGTTCGATCCCCGCATCGTCGTGGTGGGCAAGGAACGCGAGAAACTCAAGAACATGCCGATCGAGAAGCGGCCCGACCGCCCGCTCCATATCTACGGCAACGCCGTCCGACGCCGCAGCGGCCGGTGAGCGTCCTGGCATCCGAGGGGGCATGGGCGGCGCCCCGGCCGGCAGCTCAGCTCTCGTACCGCACGATGAGCTCGCCCGCCTCGACCGGGGTGCCCGGGGCGACGAGCACCTCGGCGAGCTTGCCGTCCCGCTCGGCGTAGACGGTCGTTTCCATCTTCATCGCCTCGAGCGAGAGGAGCTTCTGCCCCTTCGAGACCGTGTCGCCGGGCCGGACGGCCACCGTCACGATGAGCCCCGGCATCGGTGCACCCACCTCGCGGGCGTCGCCGACGACGGCCTTCGGCCGCCGCTGCACCTTCGACTCGAGGCTCTTGTCGGCGATCGTCACGCTGCGGGGCTGGCCGTTGAGCTCGAAGAAGACGGTCCGCGTGCCGTCGGCGTGCGGCTCGCCGACCGAGAGCAGCCGGATCACGAGCGTCTTGCCGGGCTCGATGTCGACGGCGAGTTCCTCGCCGACCTTCGGGCCCTCGAGGAAGACGGGCGTCGGGAGCACGCTCACGTCGCCGTACTTCGTGCGGTGCGTTGCGAAGTCCTGGAAGACCCGCGGGTAGAGGAGCCACGAGAGCACCTCCCGCGGCGAGGCCGTGCGGCCGAGCAGCTCGCGGCATTTGGCGGCCGCCGCGGCGAAGTCGGCCGGCGGCATCGACTCGCCGGGCCGGCCGGTCACGACGTCGCCGTTGCGGACGACGCGGTCGACGACCCGCTTCGGGAAACCCCCCGGCGGCTGGCCCATCCGGCCCGCGAGGAGATCGACCACCGACTCCGGAAACGCCATCTCGCGGCCGTCGGCGAGCAGGTCGTCGGCCGTCATGCCGTTGGTCACGAGCAAGAGCGCGAGGTCGCCGACCGCCTTGCTCGTTGGCGTCACCTTCACGATGTCGCCGAGGAGACGGTTGACGTCGGCGTAGGCCCGGCAGACATCCTCCCAGCGGTCGGAGAGGCCGAGCGCCTTCGCCTGCTCCAGCAGGTTCGTGAACTGCCCGCCCGGCATCTCGTGCAGGTAGAGGTCGGCGTCGGGCGCCTTCATGCCGCACTCGAACGCGGTGTAGTGGTCGCGGACGGCGGCCCAGTAACGGGCGAGGCTCCGCAGGCTCTCGGGGTCGATGCCGCTGTCGAGCGGCGTGTTGCGGACCGCCTCGACGAGCGCGTTGAGGTTGGGCTGGCTCGTGAGGCCCGCGAACGGGGCGATCGCCGCGTCGACCACGCTCGCGCCGTTCTTCGCGGCCTCGAGGCCGCTTGCGAGCGACGCGCCCGACGTATCGTGCGTGTGGAAGTGGATCGGGATGCCGACCGCCTCGTGGAGGGCGGCGCAGAGCTTCGCGGCCGCGAGCGGCTTGCAGAGGCCGGCCATGTCCTTCACGGCCAGCATGTGGGCGCCGAGCTTCTCGAGCTCCTTCGCGAGCTCCACGTAATAGGAGAGCGAGTATTTCGTCCTGGCGGGGTCGAGGATGTCGCCGGTGTAGCAGATCGCCGCCTCGCAGATCGCCCCGCTCTCGATGACCGCCTCCATGGCGACCCGCATGTTCGGCACCCAGTTGAGCGGGTCGAACACGCGGAAGACGTCGATGCCGGTCGCGGCCGACTCCTTCACGAACTCGCGGACGACATTATCGGGATAGTTCGTGTAGCCGACGGCGTTGCTCGCCCGCAGGAGCATCTGGAAGAGGACGTTCGGGATCCGCTCCCGCAGCTGGATGAGCCGGTCCCAGGGGCATTCCTTGAGGAACCGCATCGCCGTGTCGAAGGTCGCACCGCCCCACATCTCCAGGGAAAAGAGATTGCTCCCGAGCCGGGCATAAGCATCGGCAACGGCGAGCATGTCGTGGCTCCGCATCCGCGTCGCCAGGAGCGACTGGTGGGCGTCGCGCATGGTCGTGTCGGTGAGCATGAGGCGGCGCTGGCCGCGGACCCACTCGGCGAACTGTGTCGGCCCGAGCTCCTTCAGCCGGTCGCGGCTGCCTTTTGGCAACGGCGCGATCCGGTCGAATGCGGGCAGGGGCGCCGCGTGCCGGCGGACCGCCGCGGGCCGGCCCTTCGCGAGCGGGCTGCCGTTGACGATGACGTCGGCGAGGTACTCGAGCAGCCTGGTCGCCCGGTCGCGCCGCACCGGGAAGTCGAAGAGCGAGGCCGTCTCGTCGATGAACCTCGTCGTGCACTTTCCGGCGAGGAAGTCGGGATGCGTGACGAGGTTGATGAGGAACGGGATGTTCGTCTTCACGCCGCGGATGCGGAACTCCTGCAGGCACCGCTCGATGTGGCCGGCGGCCTCCTCGTGCGTGAGGCCGCGGGCGGTGACCTTCACGAGGAGCGAGTCGAAGTAGGGGGTGACGACGGCGCCCGAGAAGGCGGTGCCCGCATCGAGCCGGATCCCCATGCCGCTGGCCGAGCGGTAGGCGGTGATCCGGCCGTAGTCGGGGAGGAAGCGGTTCTCCGGATCCTCGGTCGTGACGCGGCACTGGATCGCCGCGCCCATATACCTGATCTGCGACTGGTCACCGAGCCCGACCTGTGGGTCGTCGAGCCGGTAGCCCTCGGCCACGCGGAGCTGCCGCCGCACGATGTCGATGCCGGTGATCTCCTCGGTGACCGTGTGCTCCACCTGGATCCGCGGGTTCACCTCGATGAAGAAGAATCGGCCGGTGTCGGCGTCGACGAGAAACTCGACGGTGCCGGCGTTTTCATACCTGGCGGTGCGGCCGATCGCGATCGCCGCCTCGCAGATCGCATCCCGCATCTTCGCGGGCAGGTTCGGTGCGGGCGCGACCTCGACCACCTTCTGGTGCCGCCGCTGCACGGAGCAGTCGCGCTCGTAGAGGTGGACGAGGTTGCCGTGCATGTCGCCGAGCAGCTGCACCTCGATGTGGCGGGCCCGCGGGATGAACTTCTCCACGAACACGCTCGCGCTGCCGAAGGCCGTCTGGCTCTCCCGCTGGGCGCTCTCGAGCGCGACGGCGAGCTCCTCCTCGCCCCGGACGATCCGCATGCCGCGGCCGCCGCCGCCGTGGGCCGCCTTGAGGATCACCGGGTATCCGAGCTCCCTCGCGATCTTGGAGGCGTCGGCGACGCTCGTCACCGGCTGCGAGCTGCCCGCGAGGATCGGAACCCCGGCGCGGTGGGCGAGGTCGCGGGCGGCCGTCTTGTCGCCGAGCGTGCGGAGCAACTCCGTCCTCGGGCCGACGAACGTAACGCCGGCCTTCGCGCAGGCCGCGGAGAACTCCGGATTTTCAGAAAGAAAGCCGTAGCCGGGGTGGATCGCGTCGACCCCGTGCGCCACCGCGACCTCGACGATCGAATCGATGTCGAGGTAGCTGCGGAGCGGCTCGCCGGGGCGTCCGACGACGTACGACTCGTCCGCCTTGAAGCGGTGGAGCGCGAAGCGGTCCTCGTGGGCGTAGATCGCCACCGTCCGGATGCCGAGTTCGTGCGCCGAGCGGAAGACGCGGATGGCGATCTCGCTGCGGTTGGCGACGAGCAGCTTGCGGATCGGGCGGATCATGGCGGAGCATCCATGTCGATGGGGCGAACGCGGGCACAATCCTACCCGGCGCCCGCGTCCCCGCCAGAGGATGGGGTCGTCGCCGCGGTCAGCGTGGGCCGCCTTGCCGGGGCTCCTCGGCGTAACTCGGCCGGATGTATTCGGGCACGAGCGTCCGCGGGTCGTCGAAGTCGCCCGCTACCGCCCTCGCCAGCGCCGCCTCGGCCACGCGGGGTGCGAACGGATACCACCGCTCGATAGCCGCTACGACGAGGTCGCCACGGGCCGCGACCCGGTCGGCGAGCTTCTCGAGGGCCGGGCCGGCGACGATCGTGCCGGAGGCGAGCGACTCGAGCCATGGCTCGATCCCGCGGAGGCCCGGCGCGGCCGTGGCGACGGCTCCCTCCTCGTCGAGCCGCAGGTCCGTCGCGTGCACCTCGCCACGGCCCGCGTCGAACGCGATCGCGATGGCCGCGCCGGGCCGCGCCGCCGGCTCATGTCGGAGGCCGCGGGCGATGGCGTCGACCGCCGACACGCCGACGAGCCGGCTGCCGCACGTCCAGGCGATCGCCTTGGCCGCGGTGACGCCGACCCGCAGGCCGGTGAACGAGCCCGGCCCGCGGACGACCGCCACGCAGTCGACCGAGTCGATCGACCAGCCGGCACGCTCGGCGACCGCGAGCACGGCCGGCGCGAGCAGTCGCGCGTGCTCCATCGCCACCGGCAGCCGCTCGACGCACTCCACGCCCTCGCCGATTGCCGCGACGGAGCCCTGCGACGCGGACGTATCGATCGCGATCAGGCGTCGGGGCGGGTGGGCGTGCGGCATGGAATCGGTCGCCATTTGCCATCGATCCGTCGGGGGGTACGATCAGCGGACTCTTCGGTCCCGGTGCGAGCGAGCGTGAAAACGGCGATCATCAGCGACATCCACGGCAACCTCGAGGCGCTCCACGCGGTGCTCGAGGATATCGACCGCCAGCGGGTCGACGCCATCTACTGCCTCGGCGACATCGTCGGCTACGGTCCGAATCCCTGCGAGTGCGCCGAGCTCGTCCGCGACCGCTGCAGCGTCGTGATCCTCGGCAACCACGACCAGGGGGCCCTGTTCGACCCCGAGGGATTCAACACCGGGGCCGAGAAGGCGATCCGCTGGACCCGCAACCAGATCGAGGCCCACGACCGTCTGCCGAAGTACCGCAACGCCCAGGTGGGCGACTTCCTCGGCGAGCTGCCGCGAACCCACCAGCAGGAAAAGATGCTCTTCGTGCACGGCTCGGCCCGCCGGCCGCTCGACGAGTACGTCTTCCCGGAGGACATCTACAATCCGCTGAAGCTCGAGCACATCTTCGGACTCATCGAGCAGTACTGCTTCCAGGGCCACACCCACATCCCCGGCATCTTCACGACCGGCCCCGAGTTCCTCCAGCCGGTGCTGCCGGCGGGCCAGCAGGAGTGGCGGCACGAGCTGCCCCACACGAAGGCCATGGTGAACGTCGGCTCCGTCGGCCAGCCCCGCGACGGCGACCGCCGCGCCTGCTACGTGATCGTCGAGGGTCCATCGGCCGTCCGCTTCCGCCGCGTCGAGTATCCCTGCGAGACGACCCGCCAGAAGATCCACGCGATCGCGGACCTCGACAATTACCTCGGTGACCGTCTCCTGCAGGGCAAGTAAAAGGCCGGCGCATCGGGTACCTCGGTGACCGCCGCTTGCG
>JBBAVU010000096.1:0-11135 GCA_040397565.1 Pirellulales bacterium
CCACGGCCGGGGCAGGGGACGTGCTCACCGGCATCGTCGCGGCACTCGTTGCGCAAAAGCTTCCGGCCTTCGCCGCCGCCCGGCTCGCCGCCTGGGTCCACGGCCGAGCCGGCGACCTCGCCGCCGAGGCCATCGGCCAGGTGTCACTCATGGCCACCGACATCCTCCACTCGCTCCCCGCGGCGTTCCGCGAAATCGGGGACGGAAGCTGATGCTCGAGCAGGATCACGGCACGATGGCCCGCTTCACATGTGCGGACGCGCCCTCACAATATACTGTGTTGAGAGTCCTGCACGCCTTCCATCTCGGCATCCCGACGTGCCTCATGTCCGCTCCGGTCGTTCGCACTCACCCCCGCACTCCGTTCGAAGAAAGATACCTCGCCGAGGCACGGAGGATCTGTCTCGAGACCGTAACCGACCCACGGTACGAAATTTTCCTGTTTGGATCGCGGGCGCGTGGGCATTGCGACCATGGCAGCGACGTCGACATCGGGATCGCCGGCCCCCAGCCGCTCCCGGGCGGAACGGCGCACCTGCTCTGGCTCCTGACGGAATCCGACGTACCGTGGCGGTGCCAGGTCGTCGATTTCGCGTTGGTGAACGACGAGCACTTTCGGCAGCATGCCTACGGGAGCCGCGAAATATGGCGAGCGGCGAGCTAGGCCACGATAATCTCGGGCGGGCGCTCAAGGGCTTCGCGGACCTGCTCGCTTTTGACACCCGAGGCCTTCCGGAGATCGCCCGGGATGGCATCGACAACGGCCGCATCCAAAAGTTCGAGTATTGCGCCGAGCTGTTCTGGAAATACGTGCGATCGTGTCTCAAAGCCGAAGGGAGGGATGTTCCCAACAGCCCCCGCGGCACGCTGAAGGAGTCGCTCGCCAGCGGAATCCTCGAGGAGGCGGAATATGCGGCAGCCATGCAGATTTACGAAGACCGCAACGCTTGCAGTCACGTCTATCGGCAGGAGATCCTGCCCCTGATTCTCGGAAGGCTTCCCGCGCACCATGCGCTCATGCAGGCCGTGCTCATGCGGCTGCCGCCAGAGCCAGGCCGTTGACGGGTGGACGCAGCCTACGTGCTCGGATCGGCAGCCCCCCGGCGTTCCGCGAAATCAGCCCGCCGCGAGCAGGGCCATCCGCGTGACGTCGACGACGGCGTCGAGGCCCGCGGCAAAGAGCCGCATGCCGGCCGATGCCTCCACGGCGTGGGTGCCCGTGAACGAGCCGAACGCCGGGAGCACGACGCATCCGTCGTGCTCGACGAAACACCGCTCCGTGAGCCGGCCGCCGCTCGGCGACCGGATCGCGAGCCGCGGATGGAGGTGGCCGCAGAACGTGACGCGGCGATCGGTTGCACACCGATCGAGCGATTCGTGCCGTGCGTTCGGTTCGCCTGCGTCGCCAGGGTCGTGGACAAACCGCACATGCCCCTCGACGAGTTCCGGCACGATCAGGTCGAGCCCGAGCGACGTCGGGAGCTTCACCCGCCGATCATGGTTGCCGAGCACGAGCACGGCCTCGATCGCCGCGACCCCATCGCGAAACACCCGAAACTCGTCGAGCACGGCCTTCGTGCAGCCGCTCGCGGCGTGGAAGAGGTCGCCGAGGATCACGAGCCGCTTCGCCCCGCTCGCGTCCACGAGCAAGCGGAGCCTCGCGAGATCCCGCTGCGCCGATCCCTCGGGCACGGGCAGGCCGGCCTTGCGAAAGGTCGCCGCCTTCCCGAGATGGAGATCGGCCACGAGCAGCGTCCGCGACTCCGGCAGCAACGCCGCCCGCCCGGGCAAAAGTTCAACGCGACACCGCGCGGCTCCCTCGCCGACGTCGATCCCGATCGCACTCGCGAGTGAACGCTCCATCGCCCCGCTTTATAACCGCCGGCGGCGGTTTCGAGCCCTGCTGCCTTCCCGGCAATCCGTTCGAGCCAGCCCTGCAACAAGGCCACACCGACGGCCAGGGGGCTCTCATGCCAGCACTTCCCGTATCGGATTGGCTTCGATCACGCCGGTCAGCTTCTCGTCGAGGCCGCCGTGGAAATACGTCAACCGGCGATGGTCGAGCCCCATGAGCCTGAGGATCGTCGCATGCAGGTCCCGCAGATGCCGGGGGTTTCCGACGGCCTTCTCGCCGATGTCGTCGGTCTCGCCGTAGCTCATGCCCGCCTTCACGCCGGCTCCGGCAAGCCAATACGTGAACCCCTTGGGATTGTGGTCTCTGCCTCCCTGTTTTCCGCCAGTGTTGAAGGTTTCCGACACCGGCATCCTGCCGAACTCGCCTCCCCATACCACGAGCGTCGAGTCGAGCAGGCCCCGCCGGGCAAGATCCTCGAGCAACGCTGAAATCGGCCTGTCCACCTCGGGGCAGTGCAGTTTCAGATTCTCTTCGAT
This sequence comes from Pirellulales bacterium, assembly GCA_040397565.1. Taxonomy (GTDB): domain Bacteria; phylum Planctomycetota; class Planctomycetia; order Pirellulales; family UBA1268; genus UBA4655. The sequence continues at coordinate 2,392 of JBBAVU010000096.1, forward strand.
GCCGTGGTGTCCGTCCCAGGTGTTCTGCCCGCCCGCACCGCCGCCACCCGAGTAGATCTGGATGAAACGAACCCCCCGCTCGACGAGCCGTCTCGCGATGAGGCATTGCCGCCCAAAGTGGCTCGGCCCGAGGGCCAGCGTGTGCCAGTCGGGCTTGGGTTCGTTGATGCCGTACATCTCGAGCGTCTGCCGCGTTTCATCGGAGAGATCGAGCGCCTCGGGGGCCGACATCTGCAATTCAAAGGCCAGCTCATAGGTGGCGATCCGCGCGGCCAGCTCCGATTCTCCCGGCCGCGACTGCATGTGTTCCTGGTTGAGGCGGTTGATGAAATCGATTTCCCGGCGCTGCATGTCGCGACTGATCGCGGCGGGCGGTGCGAGGTTCAGGATCGGGCGGCCGCTCGATCGAATGACGGTGCCCTGGTACGCGGCCGGCATGTACCCGGCGGCCCAGTTCGCTGGCCCGCTCGTGGGCGCGCCGCGAGGATCGAGCATCACGACATACCCGGGAAGGTTCTCGTTCTCCGATCCGAGGCCATACGTGATCCACGAGCCGAGCGACGGATGTCCCTGGAGGATGCGGCCGCAGTTGGCTTGCAGCAGGGCGCTCCCATGGGCGAAGGAGTCGCTCTGGAGGGACTTGACGAAGGCGAGCTTGTCGACGTGCCCCGCAATTCGTGGAAAGGCGTCGGAGACCCAGTTCCCCGACTGCCCGTGCCGCTTGAATGTTCGACGACTGGCCTGGAGCACGGCGGTCGTCTTCGCACCGTTGCGAAACTCGTTTTCGATCGACTGGCCGTCCCTCGCCTGCAGCTCCGGTTTGTAGTCGAACAGGTCGACCTGCGAGGGGCCGCCGAACATGAACAGGAAAATGACCGATTTCGCCTTCGTCTCGATCATCGGCGGCCTGCTGGCGAGCGGGTTGGCGACTCCGCCGGGAGCCGCTCCACAGCGGCCCTCACGAGCGAGCATCGAAAGGAGCGCCAGTGAACCGAAGCCCGCACCGGCGGTCGTGCAGAAATGCCTGCGGGGCATGCTCACGTGGTCGCATGGATTCATGATGGGCTCCGTCAGTCGACGTAGATGGCCTCGTTGCTGTTCAGCACAGCCCGCACGAGGCTTCTCCACGCAGCGGAAGATGGCCGGTCGTCCGCCCCAGGCTCCTTCTGCAGTCGGCTCTGCTCTTCGAGGTAGGCGATGGACGCCGCCCGCTCCTGCTCGGTCGCGGATCGCTGATAGACGAGTTGCCACAGTCGCTCGATCATGGCGGACGGACCGGGGCCGGCCTCTTCCTGCACGCGATCGCGCAGGTGGGACGCCTGATCGTGAATCCACGGATCGTTCAGCAGCAGCAGCGCCTGCGGCGCCGTCGTCGTCGAGGGCCGCACGATCACGGGCGACGATCCGATCGACCGATCCATGACCTCGAGAAACGGGATCGGGAGGGTCCGCTTGACGGCGAGATACACGCTGCGGCAGTTTTGCTCGCCGGCAGGAGTCTCCGGCCACCGGCGGGCCGCGGCGTTGGCCCGCTCGAGAACTTCCGGGCTCAATGTCGGGAACACGGCCGGCCCCGAGGTCTTCGCGGTCAGCCGCCCGCTCACGAAGAGCACGGAATCCCGGATCGCCTCGGCGTCGAGCCTCCGGACCCGCTGCCGCCAGAACAGGCGGGATTCGGGATCCACCTCCAACGCCACGACGTTGTCCGCACGCGAACTCATCCGATAGGCGTTGCTCGCCATGATGATCCGGTGCACGTGATGGATCGACCAGCCGGAGGCGACGAACTCGCGTGCGAGAAAGTCGAGCAGCGGCAGATTCGACGGAGCCGAGCCCGTCCTGCCGAAATCGTCCGGCGTGTCGACGATCCCAAGACCGAAATGTCGCTGCCAGATCCGGTTCACCATCACGCGGGCGACGAGCGGATGTCCGGGTCCGATGAGCCACCTCGCGAGCGTCATTCTCCGCCCGGAGGAGTCGCCGAGCGGCACGATCGTCGGCTGCTCTCCATGGAGTTCTCGCAGCAACGCCGGTGTGGCTGGCTCCACAGGCTCGCGCGGCGACGAACGATCGCCACGGTGCAGCACGAATGTCGGCTTGGGAGAAGGGAGTTCGACGGCGGCAAGGACGTCGGCAGGGCCGCCGGAGAAAGGAAGTTTTCGGGAGATCTTTCCCGTGCCACGGGCCCCGCCGCCGAGCTTGGGCTGGCCATACGGATCGAGTCCGCGGAAGAAGCCGAGCATCGAGTAGTAGTCTCGCTGGCTGATCGGGTCGTATTTGTGATTGTGGCAGCGGGCGCATCCGACGGTCAGACCGAGAAACACCGTGCTCGTCGTCACGAGCACGTCGTCCGCATCGTCGAGCTCGGCCTGCTCGGAACTGTCGGGCTCGTCGTCCCACTGGTGCAGCCGGCAGAAACCCGTGGCGATGATCGCGTCGCGATAGCGGTCCGGCTCGACCTCGCTCGACCACCCCTCGGACGCGGCCAACTCGTCACCGGCCAACTGCTCGAGAAGAAATCGATCGTATGGCTTGTCCGTCGCGAACGCGCGGATCACGTAATCGCGGTACCGCCATGCGTCGGGCTTGTCGCCGTCGCGCTCGTAGCCATTCGTTTCGGCGTACCGGACCCAATCAAGCCAATACCCGCCCCAGCGTTCGCCGTATCGGTGGGATGCCAGCAGTCGGTCGACCAAGGCCTTCCATGCCGCGTCGCTCGGATCGTGCTCGAACGTCGCCACGTCCTCCGGGGAGGGCGGGAGGCCCCACAGGTCGTAGGTCGCCCGGCGAACCAACTGCCGCGGGGTGGCCGACGGATTCATGGTCAAGCCCGGCCGCGAGCCGAATCCACGGTTCACCAAGAGGTCGAGTTTGGCGGCCGCCGACGATGCCGCCTCGGCCGCGGAAAAGGCCGGCTCCGCAAGAGGCTGGAACGCCCAGTAGGACCGATCTTCATCTGTGATCTCGAAAACGCGGCTGCGGAGTTTCGGGCCGACGTGGCTGGCGCCCCCCGTGCCGGCACGGGGGTCGACGGCCCCGTCGGCAATCCATCGTTCCACGAAGCCGATCTCCTGTGAGGAAACAGCGTGGCCAGAGTCGGGCGGGGGCATCACCTCGTCGGGATCCCCGGACCGCAGCACCTCCAGGAGCCGGCTGGCCTGCGGCCGCCCCGGCTCGATCACGCCGGCATCCTCCCAGCCCTGTCGATCCGACAGGCGAAGTCCGCCGGAGGGGTCCTCGCCCGAATGGCACTCGATGCAGGCCCGCTCGAAGAGCGGGCGGATCCGATTCTCGAAAAAATCGGTCCGGTCGTCGCAGCGTCCCGGAGCCGCGGTGCACACGGCGAGGAGACCGCCGGCCGCCACGACCCGCGCGACCTTCGCCCACCCGGCGTTGATCGCGGCGTTCACGACAAGCCTCCTAGACGGGGCACCGCCGCACTCGTGACGTGCTCGATGATGCCGGCGAGCACGCCCGTTCGCTTGCTGCCGCGGGCTTTGACGATCCGGCATTCGGCCAGCGACGGTGTCAGGGCCGCGTGCTTCACCCGGTCGAGCAGCCTCGGAAACACGTCGTCGGCGGCTTCGAGGAGGCCGCCATGCACGAACAGCGTCGAGGGATTGAAGATGTTCACCACGGTCGATACGGCGATGGCCAGGGCTTCGATCACGCGATCGAGCGGCTCCGCGGCCTCGATCGTTCCATTCCGGATACCGGCAATTGCATCTTCCGCGGTCACGGGCCGCCCGAGGGCCTCGGACACGATCCGCGCGAGGGCAGAGTCGGTCGCCAGAGTCTCGAGACAGCCGCGGTTGCCGCAGCCGCAACGCACTCCTGACGGATCGATACGCACATGGCCGAGCTCGCCGGCCAAGCCGCTGGCGCCGGTGAGCAGCCTGCCGCCGCTCATGACGCCGAGTCCGAGCCCGGTGCTCACATCGAGCATCGCGAAGTCGGAAAGTCCGACGGCCTCCCCGAACATCGACTCCCCCAGGCAGAGGGCATGCGACTCCTGGAACATGCGACAGGGAACCCCCAGCCGCTGCTCCAGGTCGCGGGCGGGGGCATGGCGGTCGAGCAGGTGCAGGTTCGGCGAAAACACCACCTCGTCGAGACGGTTGCTGACGAGCCCGGGAACCGAAATGCCGATCCCGCGCAACCCGGGGCCACCGGCTTTCCGTCGCTCCGCCGACCGTTCGGCCGGCGGCGGAAATGTGGCGAGCTCTCGGCAGATCCGCTCGAGCGTCGCCATCAATTCGGCATAACTGCCGGGCGTATCGAAGCGGATCGCATCTGCGTCGGCGTGACGACCATCCAGTCCGGCGGGCACCACCGTGCACCGGCGGGCGTCGATGACGATGCCGATCACTTCCGTCGAACGCGACGCGAGACGGAGCCGCTTCTCGGGCCGACCGAGCCGCCCTGGCACCTGCTCGGATTCGAGTTCTTCGAGCAATCCGATTCGCAGCAGGGCGTCGGCTGCCCGGGTCACCGTCGGGCCCGTCATCGCCGCCGCGTGCCTCAATGCCGTCCGCGACAAGGGGCCGTGGGCCAGGATCGCGTCGAGAATCCTCCGCTCGTTGAGCCGTCGCAGCAGCAGGGTGTTGGCCCGGGGAAGTGCCGCGGCCGACCACGTTTGGATCGACTTAGAAAGAATCTTATTCATACAAAAACCTTGATTCCAGCCTATTTATACCGTCATGTCTTTATTTTCCAAACAACACGAATTAAATTGCCGCCATTTCAAGGAGGGCTTCCTTCACCATGCACTCGACGCCCGCGGCTTGTCGCTGGGGAATTCTCGGAGCCGCCGGCATCGCCCGCAAGAACTGGCAGGCGATCCACCGAGCCGGCAACGCACGACTCGTCGCGGTCGCGAGCCGAGACGCCGACCGGGCATCGGAATTCGTCGCCGATTGCCAGCGGCGGGTGCCATTCGAGCAGCCTCCCATTCCGATCCTCGGGTACGAGCCGCTCCTGGCTCGCGACGATATCGACGCGGTCTATCTGCCGCTCCCGACCGGACTGCGGGCGGAGTGGGCGATTCGAGCTGCCGCGGCGGGAAAGCACGTCCTGGTCGAAAAGCCGTGCGCCGGGAGCGTCGCCGAGCTGGAGGCCGTCGTCGCCGCGTGCGACACGGCGGCAGTTCAGTTCATGGATGGCGTGATGTTCATGCACAGCCAACGCCTCAACGCGATCCGTGACCGGCTGGTCGATGCGCCGGGGGGGGTCGGACAACCGCGGCGGATCATGTCCCAGTTCAGTTTCCGCGGAGCGGACGATTTCCTGGCCGACAACATTCGCATGCGGAGCGACCTCGAGCCGTTCGGCTGCCTGGGAGACCTCGGCTGGTACACGATCGGCTTCTCGCTGTGGGCACTCGCCCCGCGGATGCCGAGGAGCGTGACGGGCAGAATCATCGCCACAGGTGCTGCGGCGAACAGCCCGCGGCCGGTGCCGACGGAGTTCGCGGGCGAACTCGTCTTTCCCGGAACCGCGGCGGAACCGGAGGTGACGGCCGGCTTTTTCTGTTCATTCCTTGCCGAGCATCAGCAGTGGTCTCATGTCAGCGGCACCCGCGGGAGCCTGCGAGTGGACGATTTCGTGCTCCCCTTCGACGGCGCCGAATCCTCGCTCACGCTCTCGGAGCCGCGGTTCGTCATCGACGGATGCGATTTTCGAATGGAGCGGCACGATCGCACGGTGACCGTGTCGGAGCACTCGCACGGCCATCCGACGGCGCAGGAGGCCCGCATGTTCCGGGCTTTCTCACAGCTCGTGCTGGACCGTCGCACCGACCGTTCGTGGCCGGCCCGCTCGCTTGCGGTGCAGCGGGTGATGATGGCATGCCTGGTTTCGGCGCACGATGGCGGCCGGGAGGTCGAGGTCGCGTCGTCGCATGACGCCCTCCCCGTTTCTTGATCCATCCGGGGTGTCAGGCTGTTCCGCATAACGCTCCGGGCAACCGGACACCTTCGGAGCTCGCGCGGCCGGTAGCTGGGCCACCAAGTTGGTGGCGGCGTCACGTTTCCCAAACTCTCTCATGAGCCCTGCAACAAAAACTGGGAAGGTGTGAATTCCCGAGCAGGGGCCGCTCGCCCTTGCCGCGATCGGCATCACCGCCGTGGCGTGGGCCGGCCGCCGGCGGCAGCCTCGAGCTCTGCCGCCATCTCGGTGATTCGTTCGAGCCAGCCCTGGCTCGTGAAGCGGTTCTGGATCTGCTCGGCCCAGATCGGGAAGGCGAGCGGCGTGAGCCGGCCCGGCTCGACGACCGCAAGCTCCCTGCCGAGCATGCGGTCCACCGCCGCCGACAGCCGCCGAAACTCGAACTGCTGCTCGAGCACCTCGCGGCGGGCCTGCGCGAGGAGCATGTTGCCCGGATCATGCTCGGCGAGCACGTCGAAGATGAGGCCGGCCGACGCCTGGAGGTTGCGGCTCGAGACCCTGCGAGACGCCCCCTTGCCCCCATCCGACACGAGCCCCGCCACGCGGGCCACCTCCTTGAAATGCCGCTTCGCCATCTCCGTGCCGTTCACGCAGGCCAGCAGGTCTTCGAGCAGGTTCGCGGGCGAGAGCATCCGTCGCCAGAACGAATCGTGCGTCGCGGCCTCGAGCCCGGAGCGACCGGAGATCTCGAATCCCCAGTCGTTCACCGCGAAGGTGAGCGTGCAGGGGGAGGCCTGCGCGATCCGCCAGGCGACGACCGCCGCGAGCCCCTCGTGCACAAGCCGCCCTTCGAACGGAAACACGAACGCATGGATGCCGTCCTTGAGCGAAACGACCTCGACGAGCAGCCGCTCCGGCGAGGGCACAACGCTCCAGTCCGCCTGCGTCTCGAGGAGCGGCCGCACGGCCTCGAGCTCGGGCGACGGATTCCGCTGAGATCGCCCGCGCGGTTTCCCCCGCGACCGACCGGCGGTGCCGACGGCATCCGCGACGATCCGTTCCACCGCCGAGGCCAGCAGCGTCGAGAGCGGCATCCGACCGCCGTTCCACCGCGGCACCTGCAGGCCGACGGGCCCGCGGCCCGCCCGCTTCACCCAGGCCGTGAGCCCGTCGAACCGAAAGAGCGAGAGTGGCCGCCCCGCAAAAAGAAACCTCTCGCCCGGCTTGAGCCGCGACACGAACGACTCCTCGACCGTGCCGAGCCGGCCGCCGCTCGTCCACTTCACCTCCACCGCCGCGTCGCTCACGATCGTTCCGATCGTCATCCTGTGACGCCGTGCGATCTTCTCGCCCGCCACGTACCAGCGGCCAAACCGCTCGCGGATCCGCGCGTAGTCGGGATAGGCGCCGAGTGCCGGCCCGCCCCTCGCCGCGAAATCCATCGCCCATCGCCACGACCGCTCGTCGAGATCGCGGTAGGCGGCGGTGGAGCGGACCTCGGCAAAGAGATCCTCCTCGCGGAAGCCGCCGCTGCAGGCGACGGTGACGATGTGCTGCGCGAGCACGTCGAGGGCGCCCGTGAGCGGACGCCTCGCCTCGAGCGTGCCATCGGCGATCGCCCGACGGGCGGCACCGCACTCGACGAGCTCGAGTGCGTGCGTCGGCACACAGACGAGCCGGCCGACGGCGCCGGGGCGGTGGCCGCTGCGGCCCGCCCGCTGCAGGAGCCGCGCGATTCCCTTGGGGCTGCCGATCTGGACGACCTGCTCGACGGGGCCGAAATCGACGCCGAGATCGAGGCTCGAGGTCGCGACGACGCAGCGGAGCTTCCCGCGGCGAAGCCCCTCCTCGGCCGCCTCACGCAGTTCGCGGTCGATCGAGCCGTGGTGGAGGGCGATCACCTTCCGCCAGTCGGGCCGCGCCTTCACGATCGCCTCGTACCATCGCTCGGCCTGCGAGCGGGTGTTCGTGAAGACGAGCGTGGTCGCCGCCCGCTCGACGGTCGCGATCACCTGCGATAGAAGCCGCATCCCCATGTGGCCCGCCCAGGGGAACCGCTCCATCGGCTCGGGGATGAGCGTCTCGACGACGAGCTCGCGGGCAACCTCCGCCTTCACGAGCCGCGCCGCGGCCGCACGATCGTGCCCCACGAGCGCCGCCGCCGCCTCGTCGAGGTTGTCGAGCGTGGCCGAGAGCCCCCAGGTGACGATCCCCGGGGCGATCGCACGCAGCCGGGCGAGGGCGAGCTCCGCCTGCACGCCCCGCTTCGTCGAGAGCAGCTCGTGCCACTCATCCACGACCACCATGTCGAGATCCGCAAACGTCTCGTGCGCGGTCTCGAGCGACAGCAGGATCGAGAGCGTCTCGGGCGTCGTCACGAGCGCCTCCGGCATCCGCTCGCGGAGCTTCCTGCGGGCCGCGGCCGACGTGTCGCCCGTCCGCAGGCCGACCTGCCAGTCGACGCCGAGAGCCGCAAGCGGCTCGGCGAGCGCCCGTGCCGTGTCGGCTGCAAGCGCCTTTAGCGGCGTGAGCCAGACGACCCGCAGGCCCCGCGGCGACGCCGGCCCACCGTGAGACGCCTCCGCGGCCCGCGCCACCGCCGCGAGCCACACCGCGAGCGTTTTTCCAGTGCCGGTCGGCGCGTGCAGAAGGCCGCTCTCACCCCGGCCCGCCGCCTCCCACACCTCCCGCTGAAACGGAAACGGCGTCCACCCGCGGGAGGCGTACCAGGCATCGATGGTGGAGCGGGCCCGAACGATCACGTTTGATTGAAACATCTGCAGGAGACCGCATTGCCGCCGGCGGAGCGGACGCATCGTCGCTACGGTGAGGATACACCTGATGCTCCTCAACGTTCC
>JBBAVU010000097.1:0-11077 GCA_040397565.1 Pirellulales bacterium
GCGCAGCGAGCGTCCGGCGAGCGGCATACGGGCAGCCCCGAACCCAGCATCACCGCACGGCCGCGTGCTCCTCGAGGATGCGGGAGAGCTCCACGACGGCGATCGGATGATGGTGGACCTTCGTGTGCGTGGCCGGCACGTAGATCTCGCTCGCCACGCCGCGTTCCCGCGCGCTGGCAACCGGCACGATGCAGTCGCCCGGACCGGTCGTGAGCGAGTCGTGGACGTCGCCGATGATGGAGTGGGTGGTGACGCCGCAGGACGGCGTGATGGCCCGCAGGACCGCGAGGAAGGGGGACGAGGGCTCGAGCACGTCGATGGTGGTCGGCACGGCACGCTCGAAGTCCGGTTTCGCCACGCCTGGATTGGCGTCGATGATCTGCCGGTGGATCGCTTCGGCTTCCGGCGGCCGGCGCACGAGCAGCGACGCGGCCCGGCCGGCCGCCCGCGAGGCCAGCGACGCCCCGCCGTGGGGTGTCGCGATGTAGACGACCCGCCGCACGCTCGGCAGCGGCTCGAAGTAGAACTGCTCGATGAAGTCCCGTCGCAGTTCGTCGGGGAGGCGGACCGTCTCGATCGGCCCGTTGGCGACGGCGTTCCAAAGCCCGTCGCCCGGCCGGACCACCTGGAGCTTCGCGTGGAGCCCGCCCATGCTGTGGCCGACGAGCACCATCCGGTCGAGCGCGGGGTCGCGGTGGTCGGGATCGAGCTTCTCGCGTGCCTCCCGCAGTTGCCTCCGCATCACGAGCGAGACCCTGAGGAACGACGAGCCGGTCGGGTAGTTGAGCACCCACGGCTGGTAGCAGCGGTGGAACGACGGACGCGTCCGCAGCTCGTTGAGCATGTCGAACCAGGTGCCCTCGTCGCTCGCGAGGCCGTGAATGAAGACGACCGGGATCTTCCCCGGCTGGTAGGGCTCGAGGAAACGAAGGATCGGGCGACCGCTGCCGCCGGCCACCGCGACCGACGTCGATTGCAGGAAGCCGGCCACGCCCTGCGGCGGCATGGCCTCGAGCATGTCGAGCAGGGGCGCGGTGAAATCCGCCGCGAGCCCCTGCCACCCGCAGCCGACCTGCAGGCCGCCGGCCTCGACCGGATTGACGAGGTCGAGGATGGCCGGCGCCGGATCGCGGGCGATCGGCCCGGGCACGGCCTCGATCGCGCGGGGCTTCGCGGGCGGCCTCGGGAACCGCAGGATCGCGGTCGCGGCGACCGACTGCCGGGGCGGCATGAACGACTCGACGTCGCTGCCGCATGGCCGCCGGATCCGCACGCTCACGGGCAGGCCGAAGCCGGATCGAAGGTGGCATCGACCGATCCGCTTGTCGGTAGGCGGCGGCTCGGCGACGACCGCCTCGATCGCCGAGGCATCGACGGCGAGGCCGCGGCAGACGACCGGCACGACGAACCGCTTCTGCGGCGGCCCGACCATGATGCCGATGTCGGGATCGTAACGGCCCAGCCCGACCGCGGAGGTGAGAAAGCCGTCGAGGCTCGCGGCGTATTCGATGGCCGCCTGCCCGAACACATCGGGAGCGTCAGGGCAGCTGTAGATGGCATCCCACGCCGCCTCGCAGGCCGCGAAGTAGGCCTCGGGCGTCCGGCAGTCGTGGTCCTTCGCGAGTTCGCAGGCCGCCTTGCCCCACGCGCGTGATCGGCGGAGATATCCCTCCGCGATGTCGCGGGACGAGGGCCCGGGTGGCTCGTCGCAGCGAGCCTCGTCACAGCGAGCATGGTGCCATGCCGTCGACGAGGTCACGGCGAACACGAGGATCGCGAACGTCGCCAGCCGCATCCCGCGACCCAACCCGCGATGCGTTGTGCGACCGTTCGTGCAACCCATCCTGCAACGCATCACACCCTCCGGTCAGCCCGAAGACACGCCCCCGGAGAATCACTTCGGCGGCCGGCGAGCCTCGCCCCCACGCGGCCGACACCGCTGCGGTAATGTCACCCCGCAAGGTCCCCCCGACCTTCGCAGCTTGCAAGCGTTGCGTAAGAACGGACCGTTCGGGGCTGCCCGTATCCCGGAGACGGCGTAGCTGAAAATACGGCGAGGCGGAGGGGTCGGTGTGAGGATCGCGAGCGTGTCAGCGAGCGAACTCATACCGCCCCTCAGCCGAACCACCGAACACGCGGCGACCGCATTCCGCAGGTTGAACAACCTGCGGCTACACCGGAAATGAAGTCCGGCGATGGGGGGCGAGTCGGACCTAGAACCGCGACGAGCCCGCGTGCTCTTCGGCGACGAGCTCGAGGTCCTGGCTGAGGTACTTCACCGTCGCATCCGGGCCGAGGTTGAAGTAGACGCGGCCCTCCGTCCGCCAGCGACCGGCGTCGTAGAGGAATTCGGCGGTGGCCGCTCGCACGTCGGAGACCGCCTCGACCTCCTCCATGCCGCCCCCCTCGACCGCCTCGAAGCTCACCTCGATGGCGACGAGCGCCTTGAGCCCGCGGGTCCGCCGGTCCCTGGCGTAGATGACGTCGTCGTCGAACTCCACGTCGGTCCACCGCAGGCCCCGCGGTCTGCCGCTGATCGCGGCCCGCTCGATGAACTTCGCCTCGAGCTGCTCCCGCTGGCGGTGAAAATCCCGCTGCGCCCTCGCGAGCCGATCGGCCTGCCGCTTCAGTCGCAAGGGACGCAATGCCACCGCGATCGCGACGCCGGCGACGGCAGCGACTGCGAGCGTGAGAACGACGTGGAGCAATCCTCCCATCGAGGCTGCATTCATGGCGGTCGGTCCGGCCTTGCGGGCTTCCCCGGCCAAAAGGCGTCCAGTGGCCGCCGATCGGGGAATCGTTCAAAGTGTACGCCGAAGGCCGGACTACTCCAAGCTCCGTGCCTGCAATCCCCGTTTCCCCGCCCCGACTCGCCGCAGGTCCGCCGATGCCGAAATCGACCACTCCCCGCCGGACACCCCGTCGGCCGAAGACCGCCACGGGGCCCTTCGGCGCCCACCAGTCGATTGCCGGTGGATTCGTGAAGGCGGTCGAGCGGGCGGTCGAGACCGGCTGCGAGTGCCTGCAGATCTTCACGAGGAACATCAACCGGTGGGACACGACGCCGATCCGTCCGGAGGATGCCGCGGCCTTCCGCGAGGCGGTCACGAAGGCGGGACTCGCGGCTGTCGTGGCCCACGATTCCTACCTCATCAATCCGGCGGCCGCCGACGCCGATCTCCGTGAGAAGTCGATCGCCGGACTGGCCGAGGAGCTCGCGCGGGCAGACCAGCTCGGGATCGAGTGGGTCGTGGCCCATCCGGGCGCCGCGTGCGGCGCCGACATCGACGAGGCCGTGGGCCGTGCCGCCGACGGCATCGCGGAAGCGCTCCGCCGAACGCGAGGGATGCGGGCGGGCGTGCTCATCGAAACCACCGCCGGCCAGGGCTCATGCCTCGGGGCGTCGTTCGAGGAGATCGCCGAGATGCTCCGCCGCATCGATCGCGTGAAGTCGTTTTCGAAACGCGTCGGCGTCTGCCTCGACACCTGCCACGTCTTCGCCGCGGGCTATCCGCTCCATCCGCGCAAGAAGCTCGACGAGACGCTCGACGCCTTCGATCGCACGATCGGCCTCCGCCGGCTCGTCGTGATCCACGCCAACGACTCGAAGAAGCCGCTCGGTTCGCGGGTCGACCGCCACGAGGCGATCGGCGAGGGCTGCATCGGATCGGCGGCGTTCAAGGAACTCGTGAACCACCCGCGGCTCGTCGGCATCCCGATGATCCTCGAGACGCCCAAGGAAGGGCCAGACGGCAAGGCGGGCCCTGAACGCGACCTGGCCAACCTCGCCCGGCTCCGCCGGTTCCGCCGCGCGGGCAAGGCGTGATGCGGGCAGGCAACCCGTGAGGCGGGCACGCCGCCGGCGGGCGGCTACCCGCGTTCCGTCGGAATCTCGCGGCCGTGAGGGTCGCTCGACGCGGCGCCCACCTCCTCCTCGATCCGCTTCCGCACGTCGGCGCCGAGGTAATGCTCGACCCATTCCGCGGGCGGGTGGAGGTGGTCCACGGGCAGCTCCACGTTCCGGCCGAGCCACGCCTCCCAGAGACGGTGCGATCGCACGATCGTTTCCGCCTCGCCGCGGCCGGCGTCGGTGAGCGCCGGGCGAGCGATCGGACCCTCGACTTTTCCGCGCAGCCGCAGCCACGAGCCGGCGAGCGAGGCAAGGAGACCGCCCGGCGCCGTCGGGACGACGCCGCCTGCCTCCTCCCGCCGCCACGCCGCCGCGAGCACGTCCTCACAGGCGACCCGCCAGACGAGCCAGGCCTTCCCCGCGAGCCGCGGGATGATGCCCTCCCCGGGCGCCACGAGCACTGCCGCGAGATAGCCAAGGCCGAGCACGACCGCGATCATTCCGGCGCCGCTCGTATTCCATCGCCACGCCGCGAGATAGCCCGCCACGGCCGACGTCACGGCGATGGCGACCGCCGCCGCCATCACGCGGCCGAGCGAACGGAAGAGCAGTTCGGCGGTCGCGGCGGGGACGACCAGCATCGCCACCACGAGCACCGCGCCGACCGCCTCGAAGCTCGCCACGGTCGCCACGGCCGTCATCGCGAGCAGCCCCGTGGTCGCGATGCCCACCGGAACGCCGACGACCCGCGCCGCGTCGGTGTCGAAGGCCGCGAACACCTGCGCGGGCCAGGTCGCCGCCAGGAAAGCCACGACGACCGCGAGCGCGACGAGGCCGTTGACGAGCGGCCGCGGCACCATGACGCCGAGGATCGACACGGTGTCGGCGGCCGCGAGCTCGAGGATGCCGTGGAGCACACAGCCCGGGTCGAGATCGACCCGCGAAGCGTAGAGCGAGATGAGCACCACGCCCACCGCGAAGAACGTCGTGAACACCACGCCGGCGGCGGCATCCTCCGACAGCCTCGCCCGCCGCCGCACCGCGTCGGCGGCCCACACCGTCAGCACGGCGGCCGCGACGGCCCCGAGCGTCGAGAGCATGCCGCCCGGCCTCCCTCCCGCGAGGACGGCCACGACGATGCCGGGCAGGACGCCATGACCGATCGCGTCGCCGAGGAGGCTCATCCGCCGCACGACGAGCATCGTGCCCACGACGGCACACACCGCCGAGACGACCGCCGCGACGACCATCGGCCAGATCATCATGACTCGCTCACCCCGGGCGGCCGCCACGACGTTCGCAGAAACCTCGCGCCGAGCGACGCGAGAAACACCGCCGCCGAGGCGAGCACGACGGCGGGACCGGTGGCGAGCCTCGGCACCAGCGCGCTTGCGGCGACGCCGGCGAGCGACGACACAAGCCCGACGAACCCCGCGATCCCGAGCATCGTCGGCACGCGGTCGGTCCACTGCCTGGCGGCCGCGGGCGGGATCACGACCATCGCCGTCACGAGCACCGCGCCGGCGGTCGGCAACGCGGCGACGACCATCGAGGCCGTGAGCGCCACGAGCACCGCGTCGATCCAGCCGACCGGCCAGCCGGCGACCGCCGCGAACGCGGGATCGAACGCGACGAGCGTCGCCTCCTTGAGGCCTGCCAGGACCACCGCCACGACGACCGCCGAGATTGCCGCGACGAGCAGGCTGTCGTGGAGCGTGAGCGCGGCCGTCGAGCCGAGCAGAAACGCCTCGAGCCCCGCGCTGCCGGCGACGCCGCGGGCGACGAGGCCGGAGATCGCGGCGATCCCCGCGCCATACGAAACCCCGAGCACGATCGCCGTGGCGGCGTCGTCGCGGGTCCGCGTATGGCGGCGAATGAGCGAGAGCGCCCCGAGGCTCGCGATCGCCGACACGGCGGCCCCCGCGAGCAACACCCACAGCTCCCTCCGGCCGGTCAGCGCGAACGCCGCCGCGATGCCCGGCAGCGTGGCGTGGGCCGCGGCGTCTCCGACGAGGGCCCGCCGCCGCAGCACGCCGAAGCAGCCGACGACGGCCGCGGCGACGCCCACCGCCGCGACGCCGCCGGCCACGACGAGCGTGTTGTGCGATAGCAGGCTCTCGAGTCGATCCTGGGCCGTCATCGCGTCCGCCGTCCCGTCTGCATCGCCCGGCCGATCTCGTCGAGCAGTTCGAGGTGGCCGGAGTAGGTCCGCGTGAGGTTCTCCCGCGAGAGCACCTCGGCGGTCGGACCGGCGGCCACGAGCCTCATGTCCACGAGCGCCACGCGGTCGAACCAGTCCGCCGCCGTCCGCAGGTCGTGGTGGACGATCACGACGAGGCTGCCCCGATCCCGCAGACCGGAGAGCACCTGGAGGATCCGCTCCTGCGACCTCGCATCGACGCCGGCCATCGGCTCGTCGAGAAAATAGACGTCGGCCTCCTGGGCCAGGGCCCTGGCCAGGAACACCCGCTGCTGCTGCCCGCCGGACAGGCCGCCGATCTGCCGGTTCGCCACGTCCGCCAGGCCAACGCGGTCGAGGCAGTCCATTGCCGTGTCGCGTTCCCGCCTGCCGGGACGCCGGAACCAGGAGAGCCGGTGGTACGTGCCCATGAGCACGACGTCGATCGCGCTCACCGGGAAATCCCAGTCGACGCTCTCCCGCTGCGGAACGTAGCCGATGCGGCCGCGGACTTCGTCGAGCGGCTTGCCGAAGAACCGCACCGAGCCGCCGGAGAGCGGCACGAGCCCGAGGGCCGCCTTCACGAGCGTGCTCTTGCCGGCGCCGTTGGGCCCGATGATGCCGTAGAGGCACGGGGCGTCGATCGAAAGATCGACGTTCCAGAGCACCGGCTTCCTGCCGTAGGCGACGGTCACGTCGTGCAGCTCGACGATGGACGTCTTGTCGACACCCGCCGTCATGGCGACACCAATCCGTCGGCGATGGTCCGCACGTTGTGCTCGAGCATGCCGACGAGCGTGTCGGCCCCGCTGCCCGGCTCGCCGAGCGCGTCGGAGTAGAGCCGTCCGCCCACGCGGACCTCCCCCCCCTTCGCCCGCACGCCCTCGCAGATCGCCTCGACGTTGCGGTCGGAGACGCTCGTCTCGACGAACACGGTCGGGATGCCGCGCTCGGCGATGAGGGCGACGAGCCGGTTGACGTCGGCGAGCCCCGCCTCGCTCTCCGTGCTCACACCCTGCACGCCGACGACCTCGATCCCGTAAGCCCGACCGAAGTAGCCGAAGGCGTCGTGGGCGGTCACGAGCACCCGTCGGACGGGATCGATGGCGGCAAGCCGCTCCCGCAGCCGTGAATCGACCTCCTCGAGCCTCGCGACATAGGCTTCCGCGCGGGCGTTGAAGTCGTCGGCATGCTCGGGGTCGATCGCTGCGAGCGCCGCGGCGACCGGCTTCGCGGCATGCCGCCAGAGCATCGGGTCGAACCAGACGTGGGGGTCCACCGCCTGCTCGGCGACGGGAATGAGCCTGTCGGCGGGCACCGCTTCGCCGGCGAAGACGACCGGCTTCCGCGCCGCGAGCCGCTCGAGCAGCTCCGCGAGCTTTCCCTCGAGATGGAGGCCGCAGGCCACCACGAGCCCGGCCGCCTCGAGCCGCCCGGCGTCGCGGGGCGTGGCCCGGTAGGAGTGCGGATCGACCCCCGGCCCCATGAGGCAGTCGACCGCGACGTGGGGCCCGGCCACCTCGCGGACAAGATCGGCCACCACCGTCGTCGTGGCGAGCACCGTGCGGACGCCGGAAAGACCCGTGCGGCCGGAGCGGCCCGTCGCGGCCGGCACACAGCCGGCGAAAACAAGCGAGCCGGCGACGCCGGAGAGGAGAAAAAGGCGGCCGCGGGAGGTTCGAGCGAGATTTTGAAGCATCAAAAGCATGGTTTTGAGATTTCAAAAATCATACCAGCACGGCCATCCGGGAGCGACTCCTGCCGGCGCGTTGACCAAATTGGAGCGCATGCTTACGGTGTCGGCAGGTCGGTTGCGGGATCGAGCGTGTCGCCCTGACGAGCATCGGAGATCCGCGTGGAATCGAGCTATTTCAAACGGTTTCGGATGGAGTCCGACCTCTCGGTGCGGCGGCCGCCCGCCCTGCCCCCCGGCTACCGATTCGTGGCCTGGAACGACGCGCTCATCGACGTCCATGCCCGCACCAAGTTCCGGGCCTTCCGCGACGAGATCGACGCGGTCGTCTTTCCCTGCCTGGGCGATCTCGAGGGCTGTCGCCGCCTGATGCGGGAAATCCGCGGTAAATCCGGGTTTCTGCCCGACGCCTCGTGGCTCATCGCCTGGGGCAGAAGCCCCGAGGAACTCACCTGGTGCGGCACGATCCAGGCCGTCTGCGAGCGGCCGCTCGTGGGCATGATCCAGAACGTGGGCGTGGTGCCCGGACACCGTGGCCGCGGCCTTGGGGCGGCGCTGGTGCAGCAGGCGATGCTCGGTTTCAGGGAGTACGGGCTCCGGCGTGCCTCACTCGAGGTGACCGTGCAGAACGGCCGGGCCGTCGATCTCTACCAACGGCTCGGCTTCCGCAGGGCCCGGACGGTCTACAAGCTCGTCGATCTGCCCACTCCGGCGTTCGGGGTCGCAGTGCGGTAGCCCGATCTTCGGGTATAACCGGAAGCGTGAAGCAGACTCTTCATGCCGCCACGCTCGACAACGGAATCGTCCTGCTCGGCGAGGATCTTCCCGGCGTCGAGAGCGTGGCGATCGCGTTTCACACGCCCGCCGGCGCGATCCACGATGGTCAGCTTTTCGGCGCCGGGGTTCAGCCTTTCGGCGATGGGCACCTCGTCCGCTGCGGGCTGGCCACGCTTTCCGGCGAGATGATGCTCCGCGGCGCCGGCGACCGCAGCGGCCGACGCATCGTCGAGGATCTCGAGAATGCCGGCGTGCAGTGGGCCCAGGCGGTCTCCACGAGCCACTCGAGCTTCTCCGGCGCGATGGTGGCCCGCCAGCTGCCGACGGCGCTGCCGATCTACGCCGACATCCTCCGCCGTCCGCTCCTGCCCGAGGACCAGCTCGAGAGCGCCCGGCAGATGGTGCTCCAGAACCTCGCCGGCACGGAGGACGACCCCGCCCATCGCGCCATTTCCGCGTTGAAGCAGATGCACTATCCGAGCCCGTGGGGCCGCCCCGCCGAGGGCCTCTCGGCCGACGTCTCGCAGATCACGCTCGAGGAGATCCGCCGCTTCGTCGCCACGCTCGTGAAGCCGCAGGCCACGATCATCGCGGCGGCCGGCCGGCTCGACTGGGACGACCTCGTCGCACGGATCGAGCGGCTCTTCGGCGACTGGCAGCCGGGGCCGCTGCCCGCCGCCGTCTCCGGGCCGCGCGGTCCGCGGTTCCAGCACGTCCCGCACGACTCGCAGCAGACCCACATCGCGCTCGCCTGGTCGGTGCCTGCCTACCGCTTCGACGCCTCCTACGAGGCGACCGCGGCGCTCTCGGTGCTCGGCGGCGGCTCGAGCTCGCGGCTCTTCATGGAGGTCCGCGAGCGGCGAGGCCTCTGCTACAGCGTCTCGGCCGGCTACCAGACGCAGCGGGACTTCGCGGCGGCGGTCTGCTACTCGGGGACGACCGCCGAGCGGGCCCAGGAGACGCTCGACGTCATGCTCGCGGAGATCCGACGGCTGCCCGGGTCGATCACGGAGGAGGAACTCCTGCGGGTGAAGGCACGGGCCAAGAGCGGTCTCGTGATGCAGCAGGAGTCGAGCGCCGCCAGGGCCGGTGGCATCGGCCGGCAGTGGTACCACCTCGGCCGGGTCCGCACGCTCGCCGAGGAGCTCGAGCGGCTCGACCGGCTGTCGGTCGCCTCGGTCGAGGGCTGGCTCGCGGATCATCCACCCGAGGATCTCTCGATCGTGTCGCTCGGCCGCGAGCCGCTGGAGGTGCCACGTGACCTTTCTCCATGAACGCCTCGGCAACGGCCTGGAGGTCATCGCCGAACAGTCGCCCGCCGCGCTCTCCACGAGCATCGGCTTCTTCGTGAAGACCGGCTCGAGGGACGAGTCGGAGGACCTCTGGGGAACGAGCCACTTCCTCGAGCACATGGTCTTCAAGGGAACGACGAGGCTGTCGTCGGAGGAGATCAACAGGCGGTTCGACGCCATGGGGGCGAGCGCCAACGCCTTCACGAGCGAGGAGGACACCTGCTACTACGCGACGGTGCTCCCGGAGCAGCAGGACGACGCGCTGGGACTGCTGTCGCAGATGATGCGGCCGGCGCTCCGGGAGGAGGACTTCCAGACCGAGAAGAAGGTCATCCTCGAAGAGATCCGGATGTACGACGACCAGCCCCCCTTCGGCGCCGACGACCGCTGCCGCGCGATGTTCTTCCGCGGCCATCCGCTCGCGCGGAGCGTCCTCGGCACGGTCGACTCGATCCAGGCGCTGCCCGTGGAGGCGATGCGGGGCTACCACCGCCGCCGCTACTGCCCGGGCAACATCGTCCTCGCGGCGAGCGGCGCCGTGGATTTCGAGCGGCTCGTGCGAACCGCCCGCGAGTGGTGCGGCGACTGGGAGCCGCTCGACCTGCCGCGCCGCACCGTCCCGTTCAACCGTGTCTCGGCCGCGGAGGACCTGATCGACCGCATCGACCGGCCGGCGGCGACCCTCTCCTACGCCGTGCGGATGTCGCCGGCGCCGCCGGGCGACGACGAGGACCGGTTCGCCGCGAAGCTGCTCGCGATCATCCTCGGCGACGACTCCGGCAGCCGCCTCTACTGGGCGCTCGTCGATTCCGGCGAGGCGGAGCAGGCCTCGCTGCACCATCACGATTTCCTCGACGCCGGCATCTTCACGCTCCAACTTTCCTGCGACCCCGAGGACACGGGCGACCTGCTCGAACGGCTTCCGGAACTGCTCGACGTGCGGGGCCGGCGGGCGATCACTGCGTCCGAACTCGACCAGGCCCGCAACAAGCTCGCCGGACGGATCGTGCTGGCGGGCGAGAGACCCCGCAGGAGGCTCTTCACCGTCGGCCTCGAGTGGACGCACAACGGCGGCCATCGCACGGTCGCCGACGACCTGGCGATCGTGGAAAGGCTGGGCCTCGACGACATCGAGCGGGTGCTCGCCCGCTGGCCGCTCGAAGCCGGCGGCTGCACTGTACTTGCAGGGCCGTGAAGGGGCTCGCGGGCTCGTAAATGGGCTCGCGGGGCTTTTGATGGAGACCGCATTGCCGCCGGGGGAGCGGACGCATCGTCGCTACGGTGAG
>JBBAVU010000098.1:0-10942 GCA_040397565.1 Pirellulales bacterium
ACGCGTCGATCGCGTCCATCAGCCCGAACGTGCCGGCCGAGACGAGATCGTCGAGCTCGACGCCGTCGGGCAGCCGCGACCAGATCCGCTCGCCGTTGTACTTCACGAGCGGCAGGTAGATCTCGATGAGACGGTTTCGCAGGTCCTCGTTCGACTGGTCGAGCTTGAACTGCTTCCAGATCTCCTGGACCTCTTCCGGGGACGGTTGGTTCGCCACGCTCTCCTCCTTGAAACGCGTTGGTCCGGATCTTCCGGACTGGTCCTCACTCCGTGCCTGCGTCGCGGACGGCCGTTCCATGCGGAGGCATGGAGTCGGGGCGAGGCTTCGCCATGGGGGCACGAAGACATCGTCCGGTTGGCTGGCAATTCTTGAAATCTTTTTTTGCAGGCCGCACGCTCGCCGTCCTGCCCACGAAGCCCCGCTTCTCCACGATGAAACGAATGGTGACAAACATGGTGACGTCACCCATGGTCAGGCCGCCCTCGCGAGCTCGTCGCCGACGGTGGCGAAGACATCCGCGGTCGTTTCGTCGGCCAATTCCTCCTCGGCGAGCACGACCGCTCCGGCGATCGACTTCACAAGGAGGTCGCGAACCTGCCGCCGCACCCGGCCCGGCACGACCACCGGCCGAGGGCTCGACCGCTCGCCGCCGGCGGAGACCGCCCTGCGGATCGCTGCCAACGCCTTCGCATCCGGTTTGCCCCGGGTCGAAGCGGCCTCCACGAGCCCGGCGACCGTCGCCTCGGAAAGCCTCACGACCGATAGCCGCCCCTGCTCGTCTCGAAGCCGCCGGCAAATCGTCCGCGACAGGCCCAGCCGCACCATCTCCGCGAGCGCGGCCGCATCGGCCGCGGCCGGGGCATGGTCGGCCATCAGCTCGAGCACTCCCGAGAGCGGCCGAATCGGCACCCCCTCGCGGACAAGCAGTTGCAGCGTGCGATGGACGAGCGCGAGAGGCAACTGCTCCGGCACGATCCCGTCGACGGCGGCCGGCTGCGCGGCTCGCAGGCCCTCGATGAGCTGCGACACTCCGCCGCGGGTGAGCATCGCGTCGGCGTGGCGGCGAGCGGCCGACTCCACCGCCCTCGCGACGACGTCCGGTGCGTCGAGCACCGTGGCACCCTGTCGGCGGGCCTGTGCGACCTGCCGCGGCGCGATCCAGACGCCCTTGCGGCCGCCCGCCGGGTCGTCCGCCTCGATGCCCTCGATCGGCTGCTCTTCGGCGGTTCTCCCGACGGCGAGAGCCTTCCCTTGGAGCAGCTCCCCATCCCATACCGGCTCGCCCGCGATGCGCACGCGGTAGCTCTGCGGCTCGAGCGAGGCTTCGTCGCGGAAGACGATCTTCGGAAGCACGATGCCGAGGTCGCTCGCCAGGGCAGCTCGCAGCGTCGCCGATCGGCGGGGCAGCGGAGCCTCCGGCCCGGCCACGAGGTGCACGAGGCCCCGGCCCACCTCGACGACGACGATCTCCTCGGCCAGAAGCTCCGCCGTGATGGAGCCGGCGGCCGAGGACTCGCGCGGCCCGTCCTGTGCTGCGGACGGCTCCGGGGCGGCCGGCCCCTTCCTGCCCGACTGCCAGGCGACGGCCACGAGCACGCACGCGACGGCAGCCAGCGGCAGGAACGGCAGCTTCGTGAAGGCGAGCACCGCGAGGAAGGCCGCCGTGATGACGAGCACGAGCGGCCGTGCGGCAAACTGCCTGCGGAGCTCCCCCGAGAGGTCGACCGTCTGGCTCGACCGCGAGATGAGCAGCCCCGTCGCGATCGACACCAGCAGCGACGGCACGGCGGAGACGAGCCCGTCGCCGATCGTCAGCCGGGAGTAGACGTCGACGGCCCGACCGACGGGCATGCCGTGCTGCCCCACGCCGATCGCGAGCCCGCCGACGATGTTGACGATCGTGATCACGACGCTGGCGACCGCCTCGCCGCGGACGAACCGGCTCGCGCCGTCCATGTTGGCGAAGAAGTCGGCGTGTCGCTGGAGGTCGAGCCGCATCGCGCGGGCCTGCTCGCGGGTGACCGTGCCGGCCTGCACCTCGGTGTCGATCGCCATCTGCCTGCCGGGCAGCCCGTCGAGCGCGAACCGGGCCGCCACCTCGCCGGTGCGCGTCGCGCCGGCGGTGATCACGACGAACTGGATCACCGCGATGATCGCAAAGATCACCGCGCCCACGACGACGCTGTTGCCCGAAACGAATTCACCGAACGCCCGCACCACCTCGCCGGCGGCCGCATCCCCCTCGACGGCGGCGCGGGTCAGGATGAGCCGCGTGGTCGAGATGTTGAGCACGAGCCGCACGAGCGTCGCGCCGAGCAGGAAGGTCGGGAAGACGCTCATTTCCAGCGGCGATCGGGCGGCCAGCGCCCCGACGAGCGCGAGCGTGGAGATCGCCAGGTTCGCGGCAAGAAAAAGATCCACGAGCCCGGCCGGCACCGGAACGAGCACGACGAGCACCGCAAGCAGCATCACGGCCGGCAGGAAGGCGTCGGCGGCGACGGCCGCGGCCCGACTGGCGGTCTGGCTGGAAGCGACGGTGGAAGGTGCGGAGCCTGGCATGGAGGGGGGACGGTAGCGGCCGGGGAGGAGCCGGTCCAGATCGGTCCCGGCGGCGTACAATGCCCGGATCGCCCGGTATTTTTCGGGTAGGAGCCATCATGCGATTCGACAAGCTGGGACTGCGATTCGACTACCCCGACAACTGGACGGTCGACATCTCGGACGCGCAGGGCGGTCAGGCCGCGGTCACCGTCTACTCGCCCGAGGGCGGCTTCTGGTCGATCAGCGCCCACGCGCCCGGCGAGCCGGCGTCGCGGCTCTCCGAAGCCGTGGTCGAGGAGATGCGGGATGAATACCGGGAGCTCGACATGGAGCGGGCGAGCGACAGCGTCGGCGGCCACTCGCTCCCCGGCTACGACCTCAACTTCTACTGCCTCGATCTCACGAACACGGCGGCCGTCCGCACGCTCGAGACCGCCGACGCGACCTACCTTTTGCTCTGCCAGGCGGAGGACCGGGAATGGGAGCGGATCGCCCGGGTCTTCTCAGCGATCACGGAGAGCTTCGTCCGGGCTCTCGATCGTCGGGAGGGCGGGCGAGCACCTCGTAGATCGGGAGATGGCGGTAGCTCACCTCGAGCGTGAGCAGGTTGAGCGCCGTCACATAGATCCGGCCGCCGAAGCCCCCCCAGCGGTCCGGCACCGCGCCGCCCGGGTTCCAACTGCCGGCCTGGTCTCCGCCCGTCTCCTGGGAGGCGACGAGGATGTCATGGAGACGGCCGTACCATCGGTCCCACGCCTCTCCTCCGACGTGGAACAGCGCCTGTGCGGCGTAGTACCAGAGGTAGCAGTCGCGGCCGGGCCGGCTCGGCGAACCCTCCGACGGCAGGTCGGCGGCGAGCTTGGCCGCGGCCCGCACGATGCGGGGGTCGTTCCGTGCGGTGCCCATGTGGAGCCGCATGAGCAGGCCGACGGCGTTCATCGTCGGCGACGGCATGCGGCCCGCCCGCTGCTCCGGCGTGTCGGGGGCGTAGGGGTTGTAGACGTAGGCGTCGGGGTCGTCCACCGACTGTGACGTGTCGAGCAGCACCCGCACGCCGGCAAGACATTTGCGATCGACCTCGATTCCCGCGAGCTGTGCCGACCGTAGCGCGAGCAGCATCCATCCGCTCACCGACAGATCGGACCCGATCCCCGGCATGTAACGCCAGCCGCCCCGCTTTTCGTGCTGGCTGGACGCGATGAACCGGCAGGCATTCGTGGCCGATTCGCGGAGCAGCGGGTCGCCCGTCATGCCGACCGCCTCGCACACCGCCATCGTGGCGATCGCGTGGCTGTAGAGCCTCGCCGAGCGTCCCGAAGCCTCGTCCGATTCCAGGTAGAGATCGCCGTCGGGCTTCTGCACGGCCCGCAGAAATTCCAGCCCGCGGCGAACCGCGTCGGCGTGGCGATCACCGAAATGGTCGTAGCCGGCGCCGAGAAAACTGAGCAGTGCGAGCCCCGTCGCCGCCGTGTCCGACGCGATGCTGCCGCCGTCCGCCCGCGTCGCGTTAGGAAACCGCGAGAGGCTCCATCGCCCGTCGGGGAGCTGCGACCGCGCGAGGAATTCGAGCCCCCTCTCGATCGCCGCCTCGGTCTCCGTGCCGCGATTGCCTCGGCGGAGCTGGTCCCGTCGCTCGGGCGACCGTTGCCTGAAGGGTGCTGCCGTCTGCCGCACGCGGCCATCCACGGGCAACGCGGCGGCGGCCACCCGCGCGAGAAACCGCTCGTCGTTCTCGAGCATCGACTCCGTCGGACGCCGGGTGGGACGCGCGGTGATGCCCGGCTGCGGACCGGCTTCGTCCTCGCTGCCGCCCGGGCCATCCGGACCGCGGAGCCGCACCGACGGCCGCGGGCCTCCGCGGGGCTGCCTCGAGGGCCGCGCCGCCGCCGCTGCGATCGCGGCAAACGGATCGGCGGCCGCTTCGCCCGCGGTGATCGCCGTCGCTGCGTCGACGACCACCGGTTCGACGGCCGCCAGCTCAACGGCCACCGCCGCCGCGTCGACATCGGTCGCGCCATCGGTCAGCTGCCGAGCCGGGCTCGAGGAATCCGCCGGCGGCGCCGGCGCGTCGAGGCCGCCCCTGCTTCCCTCGACGCCTCGCGACCGACCGCCGACGAGCGCGGCAAACGCCTCCTCCGCCATCGCGTCATCCGCCGACGAACCGATGCGACCGCTCCTTCGACTGCTCGTGACTGCCGCCTGCCGGCTGCGGCCGCCAGACCGCGGCACGGCCGGCGGCCGGCGGGCCGCAGCCGCCGTGGGGAGCGAGTTTGTCGGCCCTTCGCCATCCACCGCCTCTCCAGGCTCACCGACGAGTGCCGCCACCGGCGCGTCGTCGGCCGTATCGTCGGCCGCATCGCCTGCTCCCGCACCGGTGCCGCCGGCGCGGGCCAGCGGCGCGATCACGTCTGCCGGGTTCGCGTCGGCCGACAACGCCTCCGCCTCCGCCGCCGCCTCGCCGCGAGCGACGCGGCGTGGGCCTTGCGGCTCGGCCCCCGCATCACCACCGGCGGACCGCGCGGACCGAACGGGCCGGGCGGCCGTGGAGCCGACCGACCGCGACGCCGCGGCGGTCGCCCGCGGACGAGCGCGGGCCGTCGGAGCGGGCGACGCCACGTTCGGCTCGCCCGGGCTCGACTCCGCGGAGAGCGACAGCGGCTCGACGGCAACGGTTGATTCCGCCTCGAGCGGTCCGACCGCGTCGAACGCCGTCGCCGCGCGGGCGATCGCCGAGGGAGCCCGCGATTCCACCGCGGCGGCCGGCGAGGCGGGCCGGCGAGGGGCTGCGGTGTCGGCAGTCTCCGGCGGCTTCGCCGCGTCCGCGCGGCGGCGGGCGGTCGATGCCGATGGTGAAGTCGGACGCGGATTCGCACGAGGACGCCTCGCCGCCGGCGTCGGCCGGGCGGAGTCGGCCGCGTCGGCGACCGTGGCGGTCACGCTCTTCGGCACCCGTGCCGCGGCCTCGGCGGCCTCGCTCCCGAGATCCGATTCCTTGCGTGAGAGCTTCGTCGGCGTGTCGACCGCGGCTCTCGGGGCCGCGGCCGCGCGGGGCAGTTCGATGGCGACGGGCGACTCGACCGGCTCGGCCGCCGCCGCCTTCGGCGAGACGACGCGGTCGGCCGGCCTCGGCCGCTCGACCGGCTCGTCCCTCGGCGAGGGCCTGTCGACTGCAACCTCCAGCGGAGACTCGTGCACCGGCCGCGGCCGCTCCTCCTTCGTGACGACGAGCTCGAACTCGGATGCCGATCGCTTCGCCTTCGCCTCCGGCCTCGCGCGTTCGAGCTTCCGCTCGACGCCGGAGGGCTCGTGGCGGAGCGTGAGCACTCCCATGAGCAGGCTCAGCAGCAGGTGCACGACCACGCTCAGGAACGTGGCGAAGCCGAGCGAGAGCCGACGGCGATTGCCCTCGTGGCCGCTCATGGCCCCTCCAGCGACTGCACCTTGTAGTCCGTGACCCCCGCGCGAACGCACGCGTTCATCGCGGCGACGACATGCTTGTGGGCGACGTCCTCGTCGGCCCGAACGACGACCGAGAGCGTCGCAGGATTGTCGGCGACCGCCTGGCGGATCCGCCTCGAAAGCTCGTCCGCATCGACCTTCGCGGCGCCCGCGAAGAGCCCGCCCGATCGATCGACGTTGATCACGAACTCCCGCGGGCGGCTCGTGAGCGGCTTCGCCTCGCTCGCCCGCGGGAGCACGACGTCGATCGATCGGTCGGCCTCCTCGAGCCTCGACGCGACGAGAAAGAAGATCAGCATCAGGAAGACGACGTCGATCAGCGGGGTGATCTCGAGCCCGCCGGAGAGCCTCCCCTTGTCGATGCGGACGCTCATGGCACCGCCGCCTGCCCGGCCCTCGCCGCCGCCTGTGCCGGCGACGGAGCCGGAATCCGTTGGGCGTTTTCGCACTTCTCCACGAGCCGCCAGAGCTTCGACGTCACGGTATCGACGTCGCGGAAGCCTCGCATGATGCGGCCCTCGAGCCAGTGGGCGATCACGGCCGCGGGAATCGCGACGCAGAGGCCCGCGAAGGTCGTGAGGAGCGCGACGTAGATGCCGCCGGCGAGCTCGCTGGCGCGATCGGCGCCGGCGCCCATGTTCGCCGTCGTATGGAAGGCGAGGATCATCCCCTGCACCGTGCCGAGCAGGCCGATGAGCGGCGTGATCGAGGCGGCGAGGCTGATCGGCCGGACGTTGGCGTAGAGTTTCGTCGCCTCGCGGTCCTTCGCCTCGCTCACCGCCCGCTCCACCTCGGCGAGCGGGCGACCGAGCTTGTCGACGACCACCCGCACGACCCGCGCGACCACGGAATCGTTGTCGTCGCAGAGCCGCCGCAGCTGAGGAATCTCGAGCGGGTTCTGCTTCCGCAAGCCCTCGAGCTGGTCGATGAACGACCGTGGCACGAACCTCGATCTGCGGACAGCGATCGCCCGCTCGATGGCAAACGTCAGGGCCACGAGCGACATCACGAGGATCGGCCACATGAGCGGCCCGCCGGCGAGGAAGAGGTCGAGGTACGACATCGCCTTCGCCGCCACCGTGGCCGGCACGGTCAATTCGTCGGGCACGTGAAGCGCCTCCTCGGCCCGCGCGACGGCCGAGGTGTCGGGCTCTGGCCCTGCCCCGGCAGCACCCTGCGACATGACGAACGTCGCCGCCATCACCATCACCACCACCCTGCGACACCGCTTCATGCCATGCTTCTCCGGATCACGAGGGCCCGAGCGACTCGAGCCGCTTTTTTGCCGGCTGGGACTGCTGCGAATCGGGGTAGCGGTCCAGCACTTCCGCGTAGAGCTTGCGGGCCTGCGCCGCCTTGCCGAGCGCCTCGAAGCAGCGGGCCGCCTCGAAGGTGGCCTGCGCCTGCCAGGGATGGTACTCCGACGGCGCCGACTTCTCGCCGTAGCCGTAGGCCGTCTTGAAGAAGGCCTTGATCGCCTCGGCATGCTGCCCCTTCTCGAACAGCACCTCCCCTTCCATCAGCCTCGCCCGGGCGGCCAGCTCGCTTCGCGAGCTCTCGGCGACCGCGCGGTATTCCACGAGCGCCTCGTCGAACCGCCCGAGGTTCTGCAGGGCCCAGCCCGCGGCGTAACGTGCCTGCGGGGCGTAGGTCGAGTCGGCCGACGTCGCGAGGAGTTCGCGGGCACGCGTGAGGCTCTCCTCGAACTTGCCCGCCCGTGCCGCGCAGTCGCTCGCCCGAACGATCGCGAGCTCCCGGAGCTCGGTTCCGGAGATCTTCGCTGGATCGGCGAGCGCCCGGGCGAAGGCCTCGGCGGCACGGTCGAACTGCCCGATCTTGAAACGGGACTCTCCGAGCATGCACCAGCCGTCGGCCGCCAGCGGCCCCGACGCCGCGGCGGCGAGCTGCCGCTCGAAAGCGGGAATCGCGGCGGCATGGTCCTTCCGCAGGACGGCCGTCCAGCCGAGCCGGTGGGCCGCCTGCTCGAGCGTGGCAGGCTCGGGCTTGGCGTCGATCGCCTTTTGGTACGCCACGGCCGCCTTCGCGTAGTCCTCACGGCCCCAGGCGAGTTCGCCGAGCTCCAGCCAGGCATCGGCCGCAAGCGGGCTTCGCGGGAATCGCTCGACGAGTTCCCGGAGGTCCTTCTCGGCTTCCGCCTTCGCCGGGTCGGCCCCGGGCGCCCCCTCGAACCTCGGCTTTGTCGAGTCGCCGAGCCGCGCGATGGCGAGCTCGAAGAGCACGCGGTCGAGCACCGCGGCATCGGGTGGCAGCTCCCGCTTCAGCTTCGCCAGGATCGGCATCGCCTCGGCACCGCGGCCGTCGCCGACGAGCGAGAGCGCCTCGACGACTGCGGCCTCGCGCTTCGCGTCGTCCTCGAGCGGCCGGGCGGCGGCCGCGCGGGCATCGGCGATCGCCCCCTTGAAGTCGCCCCGCCGCTGTCGCAGGTCCGCCCGGGCCAGCAGCGCCGACGCGGCCGCCTCCGAAGCCGCCGCCTTCTCCACGAGTTCGGTCCAGGCCTTCGAGGCGTCGTCGGGCCTGCCGGCCGCCTCGTGCGCCCACCCGATCGCCAGCAGCGCCCAGGCGGCCCGGTCGCCGTCGGGCTTCGCGGCGCGGCACTTCCCGAACGCCTCGATGGCCCCGGCATGGTTGCCCGCCTGCTCCCGGAGCTCGCCGAGGCGATACCAGGCGAGGTCGATCCGCTGGGCCCCGGGAAAATCGCGGACGAGCCGCTCGAGCGAGACGATCGCAGCGGCGCGATCGCCCGACTTCGCTTTCTTCGCCGCGATCGCAAGAAGCGACTCCGCGGCGACCCTCCGCACGTCCTCGATCACCTGTTTTGCGATCGCCTCGGTGCTGACCGTGTCGGCGGCGTATCGCTTCAGGAACGCGTCGGCCCGCGCGAGTGCCTCGTCGGGCCGTTCAAGCCGCAATTCGGCCGCAGCGAGCATCGCGAGCGCGGTGCGGGCGGCCGCGTCGTCCGGAAACCGTTCGACGACCGCGGCGTAGGCCTTCGCAGCGTCGGCCTTCCGGTCGGGGAGTTCCCAGAGCGCGTCGGCCCGGTCGAGCAGGAGCGACGGCAGGAAACGATCGGTCGGCTTGCGGGCAAGCGCCTTGTCGGCCACGGCGAGCGCCTCCGCGGCCCTGCCCGCCTCGAGCTCAAGCGTCGCGAGCAGGTGCGCCGCCTCGGCTGCCCGCGGCCCGGCGGCAGCCTCGACCTTCGCGAACCACTCCTTCGCGCGGCCGTTTTCCTTCGCCTCGAGAAATGCGATCGCGGCTGACATCGCCGCGGCCTTCGACGCGGCCGCGTCGGGGAACCGCGTCGCGAGCCGGGCGTAGGTCTCCGCGGCCTCGCGGTGTTTCTTCTGCGCGTAGCGGGAGCGGGCGAGCCGCTCCAGGACCTCGGGCCGCTCGGCGTCGGTCTCCGGAAACGGCGACGCGAGCAGACGTTCGGCGTCGGCCGGCCGCTTGAGCTGCATGAGCAGGTCGCTCCGCCAGATCACGACGTCCTTCGCAAGCTGGTGCGATCCATGATCCTTCGCGAAGGCGTCGAAGGCGGCGAGCGATTCCTCCCTCCTGCCGAGTTCGGCGAGGCCGACTCCCAGGGCGTAGAGCACGTCGGGCAGTCGGGCCGCCTTCCCCCCGCCCTCGACATCCTGCCGCGCGACGAACGCCTTCCACCGCTCGACCGCCTCGGCTTTCCTGCCGGCCTGCCAGAGCGCCTCGGCCTCGAGCGAAACGGCGTCGGCCGCCTTCGGGTGCTTCGGGTGCTTCGAGACGAATCCGCCGAGGGCCGCGGCAGCCTCGGCGTATGCCGCCTTGCGGCCGGCCTGCGCCTCCGCGTAGAGAGCGCGGCCCCGCTCGAAGGCTGCGACCGCCGCCGTCTCGGCGTCGCCGGGGGCATCCGCGGCCCGCGAGAAGGCGGCCGCGGCGTCCGCAAACCGCTTCGTCTTCGATCGGCAGATGCCGAGGTAATACCAGGCCTTGCCGGCGAGCGGATCGCCCGGAAACCGCTTCACGAGCGACTCCCACTCCTCCGCCGCGAGATCCCATTCATCCCGGTTCTGGAGGGCCGCGGCCGCGGCGTAGGCGGCCTTCGCGGCTTCGGCCGACGCCGCAGAAGCATCGGCCGCCGTCGCCGAAGCGGGCCGAAGCATGCCGAGCGGAATCGCCACGACGACGAGGATGAACGCGAGCATCGAGCCACCCGCTCGGCGGGACACATCGCGCGGGCCCGGCAATCGGCATCGAGTCGACACGGAAAATCCTCCGGGCGGACCGACATCCGCCGAGGCGGCGTGGAACCGGCGGACCTCGGCCTCGTCGCAATGGATGCTACCACAAGGCAACTCCGGCGGCGCGCGTTGTGGGCCGACGGCCGGTCGCGCGGTTTACGGGCCGACGTCGCGGCCCGTAAGATCGTTGCCGGCTCCCCGCCCGCCCACCCGCCCCCGAGACCCCGCCCGAGGATCACCGTGCCCTTCTGCCCCGCGACCGGACTCGCCCACCTCCCCTGCCTGGCAGCCACGTTCCCCCTTCTTGCAGACGCTGCGGCCGCGGTCGAGAGTGCCGCCGGCGACGCGGCGGCTTCGGTCGTGACGATCGGCCATTGGATCGCCTTCGCGATCATGGTGACGGTGCTGCTCACGCTCGACCTGACCGTCTTCCACAAGCAGTCGCACGAGCCCTCGCTCCGCGAGAGCGCCTTCTGGACCTGCTTCTGGTCGGCCCTCGCCCTCTCCTTCAACGCCCTCGTCTGGAAGTGGCTCGGCGGGAAGGCGGCGATCGAGTTCCTGACGGGCTACCTCGTCGAGTGGTCGCTCTCGATGGACAACGTCTTCGTCTTCGCGGTGGTGTTCGCCTACTTCGGCGTGCCGCTGAAGTACCAGTACCGCGTGCTCTTCTGGGGCATCCTCGGGGCGGTGCTCATGCGGCTCACGTTCG
>JBBAVU010000099.1:0-10906 GCA_040397565.1 Pirellulales bacterium
TAGAGCTTGAAGAAGTTCTGGAGCGTGACGGTGGCGAGGGTCTGCGACTCCTCCTTGACCTTCACACCCTCCTTCGCCTCGACGGCCTGGTGGAGCCCGTCGGACCACTGCCGGCCGGGCATGAGCCGGCCCGTGAACTCGTCGACGATCACCACCTCGCCGTTCTGCACCACGTAGTTGACGTCCCGCTTGTAGAGGTGGTGGGCCTTGAGCGAGTTGTCGATGAGATGGGGCCACTCCATGTTGCCGGCGGTGTAGAAGCTCTCGACGCCGGCGAGCTTCTCGGCGGTGCGGACGCCCGACTCGGTGAGGGCGACCGTGTGCTCCTTCTCCTTCACCTCGAAGTGCTCGTCGGGCACGAGCTGTCGTGCGATCTGGTCGGCCTTCGAGTACTTGCCGACGTCGTCGTGGGCGGGGCCCGAGATGATGAGCGGCGTTCGGGCCTCGTCGATGAGGATGTTGTCCACCTCGTCCACGATCGCGAAGTTGAGCGGCCCCTGGCTCTGCTGGACGTGCTTGGGAAAGCGGTCGTCGCCCCGGGCCGCCATCCGCATGTTGTCGCGGAGGTAGTCGAAGCCGAACTCGTTGTTCGTGCCGTAGGTGATGTCGCAGGCGTAGGACTTCTGCCGCTCCGCCGGGTCCATGCCCGACTGGATCGCGCCGACGGTGAGCCCCAGGCCGATGTAGAGCGGGCCCATCCACTCCATGTCGCGGCGGGCGAGGTAGTCGTTCACCGTGACGACGTGCACCCCCTTGCCCTCGAGGGCGTTGAGGTAGGCCGGGAGCGTGGCGACGAGCGTCTTGCCCTCGCCCGTGATCATCTCGGCGATCGCCCCGGAGTGGAGCACCATGCCGCCGATGAGCTGCACGTCGTAATGCCGCATTCCGAGGAACCGCCGGCCCCCCTCGCGGCAGACGGCGAAGGCCTCGACGAGGATGTCGTCGAGGGTCTCGCCGGACTCGAGCCGTCGGCGGAATTCGGCGGTCTGGCCCCGCAGTTCGGCGTCGCTCATCGCCCGGTACTTCGACTCGAGCGAATTGATCGCCTCCACCTTCGGCTCGAGCTTCCGGAGCATCCGAGCGTTCGAGGAGCCGAAGAGGCCGATCAGGAGCCGCTGGAGCCGGGCGCTGGCGGCGGCGGCGACGTTCGAAACGCCGTCGAACAGATTTTCTAGGAATTCCATGCCGGGATTGTCGCGGCGCGGGCGCATGCGGGTCAAGGCGACCGTCGCCGACGATCCCGCTTTCGTGCGGGATTTTCCACAAACCGGAACCGCCATCCGTTCACGAGAACGTGACCGGCGTCGTCGTGAAGCTCGAGCCGCCGGAGAGCGAGACGACCCAGTTGCCCGCCATCGCCCGGCCCAGGAGCCCGGTCTTCCTGTTCGAGCCGGTGTCGGCCGGGTTGAAGAGGCCCGCGAACACCTGCCAGGAATTACCGGCGGGCGACCAGCCGCCGCCGAAGTTGGTCGACGAGTAGGAGCCGCCTGACTTCTGGAGCACCTGCCAGTTGCCGGTGGAGGCGGAGCGGCCGGCGATCCCCGCGAGGCCGTTGCCGAGGAAGTCGCCTGGGCGGATGTCGAGCCAGGTCTGGTTGCCGGGCCACTTGCCGATGTTCGAGGTCTGGAACGTGGTGGACGGGCAGCTGATGACGAACCAGCTGTTGAGCTTCTTCGACGGGTCGGCGTTGTTGAAGAGCCTCCTCGCGGCGATGTCGTCGCGGCCGTCGCCGGTGAAGTCGCCGACGACCGCGTCGGCCCAGGTGAAGGCCCTCGACCAGGGGGTCATGCTCGTGTTGGTGAAGGCGGTCTGCTGCGAATCGTATGCGATCATCCACCAGACGCCGTTGGAATTGCGGCCGGCAATCTGCTCGCGGCCGGAGGCGTCGCCGATGAAGTTGCCGCAGACCACCATCGACCAAGCCATGTTCGTCGTCCAGCGGGCCATCGGCGAGGCGACGATCGAGCCGCCCTGCTCGTGGATGTACCACCAGGTGCCGTTGATCCTGCGGCCGGCGATGTCGTCGTGCCCATCGCCGTCGAAATCCCCGACGACCAGATCGCTCAGTTCGCGGACGGTCTGCTGCCCCGCGATCCATGGGGACGACGTGAACGTCGGTGCCGTCGTCGTTCCGCCAGTCTTCGCGATCACGTACCAGGCTCCGGTCTGGTTCCGTCCGGCGACATCGTCGGCGCCGTCGCCGGTGAAGTCGCCGACGAGGAAGTCGGACCAGGTGTCGGCCGTGCTCCAAGTGGCCATCGGGACGGGCGTCGGCGGGCCGCCCGGCGTGGTCGGGGTGAGCCAGGCGGTCCACTCGCCCGTCGACGCGTCCCAGGCGGCGACGTCGGTGAGCCCGTCTCCGTTGAAGTCGCCGGAGAGGGGCGTGCTCCAGGCGAGCAGGGCGACCGTCACCGTGCCGACCTGGCCCTGGCTCCCCTGTTGCCACGTGAGATTGATGTCGGAGCTGTACCCGCCGTCGTCGTCGAAGGGGAACGCGTAGCTGCGGGCGTCGATCGTGGGGGCCGCCACGCCGTTCCGACGGTCCCCCTCGTGCCAGAAGCCGGAGTAGGCGTTCCAGCTGCCGACTGGGTTGCCTTTCGAGTCGACCGGATAGAAATCGGCGAACTGCAGCACGTTCGTGTTGAACGCCTGCAGGCCCGTGGGGGCGTAGAGCGTGACGGTGCCCGCCGTCGCGTCGACCTGGTAGACCTCCATCGGCGTCTTGAACTGCGAGAAGGCGATCATCTTCATGCCGGCCTCGATGCCGGCCGTGCCCGCCGTCGTGTCGGTCCAGCCCGCGGGGGGCGAAAGGAGACTTACCGTGCCGTAGCGGGCCTCGGTCGTGGCGGGGCCGTAGTCGAAGGCGAAGGAGACACTGAGCTGATCGAGGCCCGACGCCGACTCCATCGTCATGTAGATGTTCTGAACGGCGCCGGAAGCCTCGAGCTGGAGCAGGCCGCTCGTGGCCTTGTTGGACGGGCTGCCGATGTCGGTGAAGACCATGGGAAGCGTCATCGTGCCGCCGGAGAGCTGCCGCTCGACGGTGAACGACTGGATCGCCGTGCCGCCGAGCTTGAGCGTGCCGGTGAGCGTGGGCCAGACCACGCCCCAGCCATCCGCAGGCGGCGACGGGATGGCGGATGTGAGCTGCGAGGGGAGGTAATACACCTGCGCGCCGGTCACTTGGTCCGGCAAAAGATCGTCGGCCGTCGTCGCCTTCTTCTGCGTGAGATCGACACGGATGAGATCGGCCCCCGCGAGGAAGCCGACGCGGTTCTCCAGGTTGCCCGACGGGCTCATGCCCCGGTTGAGCCAGCTCGACATCTGGTTCTCGATGTTGCCGAGCACCGTGTGGTCCCAGTTGCTGTCGCCCTTCTCGTTGACGAAGTACTGCTCCTGGTAGACGTCGTCGGCGAAGACACCGTCGCAGGCGAAGACCATCTGCGAGGGGCTCGTGAGCCAGTCGAGCTGGCCGCCCCCGTAATAGCCTGGCTTCCACCACTTGGGCGGCGCTGGCACGCCGCCGGGCGTGAGCGCGTTGCCGTTGGGCGAGGCCGTGCTGTTCGTCGTGAAGTAGGGGTAGAAGACCTGGTACTTCTGCGGCGTGCCCGCCGGGGCCGTGATGGTGTTGGTCAGGCCGGAGAATGTGCCGAGTTCGGTGAATTCGATCACGGTGTAGTTCGTCGTGGCGCCGGTGTCGTTGATGCTCGGCACCGCGAAATCCTGCCGCAGCTCGCCCTCGTAGATCGCTCCCGGCGTGGCCAGGATGTGCGTGGGGGTGCTGAAGGCCGCGAAGAGATCGTGGATCGCCTGATCGAACGCTGTCACGAGGGGCGTGGACGGGGGCACGAAGAACGACAAGGGCACCGTCGTGGCATCGGGAAACGGCTGGGAACTGAAGAGCGTTACCTGGTTCTGGTTCGTCGTCGAGACGGCCTTCACGCTCGTGCCCGCCGGCAGCGACTGCCCGCGGACCTGGTAGGCGGTCGTGATGGACGTGTTGAGCGGGGCCTTGGAGCCCTGGTTGGGCTCGGTCCAGGTGCCTGTGAGCGTGAGTGTGGCCTCGTAGCCATCGGATACCTTCGTCGATCCGCCGATGCTCGCCGCGTACTTGAGGATGCCGTTCGGGGCGGCAGCCTGAGTCAGCTGGTCGATGAGGTGGTGGGGCCCGAGGAGCCGCGACGGCGAGGTCTGCACGATGCCGGCATAGGCCGAGTAGGCCGGTTCCGCCGCATAGGCGGCGAACTGATCGAAGACGTCCTGGCGGCTGAGCGTCGGGAGGACGCCCGCACCGTTCGGGAAGTCCGCGTCCGGCGGGGAGGTTGTGATCGTGATCGGCATCCCGAACTGGTCGATCTGCGAGAGGTCGAGGTTGAGCGAGTTTGCCGCGCCGGTTCCATTGAGCGTGAACTCGACGAGATCCCAGGTGAAGCCTGCGGTGGGGCTGATCGTGCCCGGCGCGCTGCCGCTCATCGCCACGGCGTCCGGTGAGTCGCTCAAGTAGAACCGCCCCGAGATGATCTGCTGGCTCGCCCCGGAGCCGTCCGCGGCCTCGAGCACGACGTACGGGACGCCGCCCGCCGTCGGCAGTTGGGGCGTCGCACCGGTGAGCCTGTACGACGATGCATACGAGCCCGGCGTCGCATCGAGCGACACGAGTCCCGACGTCGCATCGACCTTGTATGCGTTGACCTTGTCGACGATCGAGAGGTAGAGGTCGCCGCTGGTGGACGTGGCGTCGTCGAAGAACACCTTGATCTTCTGGCCGGACAGAAGCCGACGGTTTTCGAGCGGCTCGAAAGGGAGCATCCCGGACCGCGTGCGTGGACGGCCGAAGCGGCGTGTGAAGAAGGCCATGGCGGAGATCCTCCCGGGGGCGACGAGACGGAAACCGGCCTGACGCCTTCCTGAAAGCAGTGTCGCCGCAGCCCTCTCGAGCGGCAAGCAGCAGGCTGTCAGACCACGGTGTCCCGGGCTTTTCAGCGGCGGACAGACGTCGCCTGCACGGCCCCGGCAGGCTCCGATGGCTCGTCCTCCTCCTCGATGAGGAGGGAGTCGACGCCGTCGATCGACGTGATGATCGCGGCGGCCATGACGTGGAACGCCCGCGAGACGGACTGCACGACGAGCGAGTCGCCCACGACCTGCACCGTCGCCTCGGGATCCTTGCCTTCGGGGAGGGCATCGTTGCAGAGCGTGACGAGGCCGGCGGCCAGTTCGTCGCGGGACTGCGGGTCGGCGACGGCGTAGGTCCGCACGACGCGGGCGGCCGCGGCCGCACCAGCCGGCTTCCAGATCGCCCGGTCGATCCCACCGAGCAGGGCCGCGATCCGCTCGTGGTTCTCCTCCGTCTGGCTCACGACGAGCCCCGCGCCGCAGCCGGCCGGCAGCGGACGGGCCGTGGCGAAGCCGCCGACGGAGTCCCAGGTCTCGGGCGCGATGGTCGACTCGACGAGATCGCGGACCTCCTCGAGGTCGTTCCCGGGGAGGATCGGGTAGAGAAACCGTTCGAGGTAGGCCGGATCCTGCGACCGCTCGTGCGTGGTGACGAGCAGTTGCCCGTGCCGCACGACGGCGGTCAAGCCGAGCGGGTCGAGCATCGACCGGACCGCGTGGAGGAGTGGCCGACCGGCCGAGCTGCCGGAGACGGGTGTCTCTGGGTCGATGCCGGCATCCTCGATCGCCCGCGTGTCGAGCCCGGCTTCGATGCCGGCCTTCTTGGCGATCGCGGCGACCCAGTCGCGAAGCGGCGTCTCCGCGAACGAAAGGGTCGCGTCGGCCTTGGCGAGCGATTCGAGGATCGCCTCGGTGCTCCCTTCGCCAGAGAGCCTCACGGGCCGATAGCTCGGCGTCGCCGCGGCGAGCATCGGCTGCGGATGTTCCGTGACGACCCGCACCGTGATGTCGTCGTCCGCCTCGCCGGCAGGTTCGGCCCGCGCCGCCTGCAATGCGATTGCCGCCAGCAACACGCCGATCGCGACCGTCGGAAATCGCCTCGACTCGGACGGCATCGGGTAGTCCTCCGGGCCTAGCGGGATTTCAGCAGGTCGCGGATCTCGGTGAGGAGTTCCTGGTCCTTCGTGGGCGGCGGTGGCGCGGCCGGCTCGGCCGCCTTCGTCTTCATGATCCAGCCCAGGAACTTCACGATGAAGATGAAGAGCGCGAGCGCCAGGATCAGGAAGCTGACGATGTCGGCCAGGAACTTGCCGTAGGGGATCGTCTTCTCTCCGACGCTGATCGCCCACTTCTCGTAGCCGGCGTCGCCCGGCATGACGAGGCTCACGACGGGCATCATGATGTTGTCGACGAGGCTCTTGACGATGTTGCCGAACGCGCCGCCGATGATCACGCCGACGGCGAGGTCGACGACGTTGCCCTTGAGGGCGAAGTTCTTGAACTCCTCGACGAAAGAAAAGGCCTTCTTGGCGGGATCGATCATGGAAGTCTCCTCGGGCGTGTATCCTGAAGGCCGAAAAGTACATCGAACCCTCGCCGACCGCAACCGGCCGGATCGGGCGTAATCCCGGCTCGAACACCATGCCGTTCCCCCAGGCCCCCTCCCGCGACCTCTCCGGCCGGTGCCTTTTCCTCGGCACCGGCACGAGCGTCGGCGTGCCGACGGTGGGCTGCGGCTGCGACACCTGCACCGCCGGCGATCCCCGCGACCAGCGGACCCGGACGAGCGTCGTGCTCGGACTGCCCGGCGGCAACCTGCTCGTCGACACGACCCCCGATCTGCGGAGCCAGCTGCTCCGCGAGCGGGTCGCCAGGATCGACGCCGTGCTCTACACCCACGACCACATCGATCACGTCTACGGCCTCGACGATATCCGCCCCCTCTGCTATCAGATGGGCAGGCCCATGCCGCTCTACTGCGAGGAGCGGGTGGAGCGGCGGATCCGCCGCGCGTTCGACTACGCGTTCGAGGCTGTTCCCGTGCCGGGGGGCGGCGTGCCGAAGGTGGAGTTTTACAGGATCTCCACGGAGCCGTTCGACCTGCTCGGGACGCGGGTGGTGCCGCTGCGGCTTTCGCACGGGGCGTTCGACGTGCTCGGCTTCCGGTTCGGCGATCTCGCCTACTGCACCGACACCAACGCGATCCCCGAGGAGACCTTCACGAGGCTCGAGGGGCTGGATGTCTTCGTCGTCGATTGCCTGCGGCCCTCCCGGCATCCCACGCACTTCTCGCTCGACGAGTCGCTCGCCGTGGCCCGCCGCGTGAACGCGAGGCGGACGCTGCTCGTCCACATGTCGCACGAGATCGCCCACGCCGCCGTGTCGGCCACGCTGCCCCCGGGCGTCGAGCTCGCCTACGACGGCCTCGTGGTGCCGCTGTAGCCCGCCGTCACTGGTCTCGTGGGAACGCCTGCGTCCGTCTCGCGAGGGCCTCGAGCAGGCGGCCGGCCCGGCCGGAATCGATCGCCTCCTCGGCCAACTCCCTCGCCGCCAGGGCATCGCCGGCGGTGGCCGAGGATCGCAGGAGGGCGGCGGCGTTGAGCACGACCACGTCTCGCTTGGCACCGTCCTGGCCCGACAGCACCTCCCGGATCGCGGCGGCGCTTCCCGCGGCGGCATCGACGTGCAGTTCGGCGAACCGTCCGACGGGCAGTGTGGCGAGGCCGAATGCCTCCGGCGTCCACTGCATTTCCGCAATGTGGGTTTCCGAGATGTGAATGTCGGGGAGTCGCGATGAAGCGCACCCGTCGTCGAGGAGATGGCCGGCCGCCGGGGCCCGCACGTCGATGACGTCGGTGGGGCCGAAGAGGCTCACCTCGTCGAGCCATCCCGAAGGATCGGCTCCATCGACGCCTCCGATGGCCCCCGAGACCACGACGGCCCTCGGCAGCCCGAGGATCGCGGCGGCGGTGGCGAGCGGCCTGCGGGCGGCCCGCCTCCCCACGCCGATCACCTGCACTGTTGCGCTGCCGGGGTTGCAGAGGGGCCCCACGAGATTGAACACCGTCGGCCTGCCGAGGGACCGTCGCAGGGCCGCGACGCGGGCCATCGCCGGATGATGAATCGGCGCGAGACAGAAACAGAGACCGAGTTCCGCGAGGCACTCGGCCGCCTGGTTCGGCGCGAGGTCGACCCGCACTCCGAGCGCCTCGAGCACGTCGGCGGAGCCGGTGCGGCTCGACACGGCCCGGTTGCCGTGCTTCGCGACCGGAATGCCCGTCGCGGCCACGACGATGGCCGCGGCGGTGGAAATGTTGAAGGTGCCCGACCCGTCGCCGCCGGTGCCGCAGGTGTCGGCGACGCATGCGACATCGATGGGCAGCGGGATCATCCTCGCCCGGAGCGCGTCGGCCACGCCCGCGATCTCCTCCGCCGTTTCCCCGCGGTCGGCGGCGGCAATCAACCACGACCGGAGCGGTTCGAGGCCCGTCGTGTCCGCCGGATCGCCCGCGTCGAGAACGGCATCGACGAGCCGCCTCGCCGCCTCGCGGCCGAGCGGCGTGTCGAAGGCGGCCGCGGCGGGGGCCTGCGGACCTGGGGCGTCGGCGGTCGGGGACGGCGGCTCGGACATCGGTTTTCGGATAGGATTCCCGGCGGACGACACAAGCATACCCGCGAGGAGGCGACTCCCGTGCCCCGCAAGGTCATCATCGACGTGGACGCCGGCATCGACGATGCCGTGGCGCTGTCGATGGCCCTCTTCGATCCGCGGCTCGAGGTCCTCGCCGTCACGGCGACCGCGGGAAACGTTCCGGCCGAGCAGGCGACCGGCAATCTCCAAGCGATCGTTTCGCTCCTCGATCCGCCCCGGCTGCCGCGGATTGGCGTCGCGCCCGCGGACGTGACGCGGCCCGACCGGTCTGCGAGCGTTCACGGGCCCGACGGGCTCGGGGGGGCCGACATACCGAGGGTGCAACTGCATGGTGGAAACGTCTCGGAGAAGGTGATCCACGAGATCGTGAAAGCGAACCCCCGGGAGGTGACGATCCTCGCCCTCGGGCCGCTCACGAACCTCTCGAGGGTGCTGCGGCGCGACCCGTCGATCGTGGAGAGCATCGGCGAGGTGGTCGTCTCGGGGGGCACGTGGCAGGGGCACGGCAGCATCACGCCCGTGGCCGACTTCAACTTCTTCGCCGACCCGCTCGCGGCCCGGCACGTCGTCCGCGAGCCGCTCACAAAGACGCTCGTTCCGCTCGAGACGACCGGCCAGGTCGTGTTCGACTTCGGCCTGCTCGAGGAAATCCCGGACGAGTCGAGCCGCGTCGGCTTCCTGCTGCATCGCACGCTGCCGCCCCTCTATCGCGGCTACCGCCAGCTGCTCGGCATCGAGGGGGTGCGGCTGCACGATGCGGTCGCGGTCGTGTCGCTCCTCCATCCGGAGCTTTTCGAACGAGCCACCGTCGCGGCCGACGTGGAGACGTTCGGCGAGCTGACCGCGGGCATGCTCGTGATCGACCGCCGGCAGGTCCGTGAGTGG
The DNA here is from genome assembly GCA_040397565.1 of Pirellulales bacterium. Taxonomy (GTDB): domain Bacteria; phylum Planctomycetota; class Planctomycetia; order Pirellulales; family UBA1268; genus UBA4655. The sequence goes on from JBBAVU010000099.1 coordinate 9,434, forward strand.
CGTCCCAACGTCGACATCCTCACGGCCTGCGACGCGGCGGCGGTGCGGGACTGCGTCTTGCGCGGGCTGTCGGCCGCGGCCCGCGGCGAAGCGTGACAGCCCGTCGCCATCGTGACGAAGCCGCCCAGGCGATCGCGGAAAAGGCGATCACCCACGTCGATGGCTCCGGCACGGCCAGGCGAAAGCCGTATTGGTTCGTTTCAAGCGTTGCAGAGACCACGCTGCGGGCCGAGGCCGCGAGCGCTGAAAAGTCGTTGTACCAATAGCCTCCTCGAATGCCCCGCTGCGCCCCGCTCTGCCCGGTCAGGTCGTTCCATTCGGACACGTTTCCGCTTTGATCGAACGTGCCGTAGCTGCTCGGGCTGCCGGTGAAAGCACCCACGTTCGTCAGCATGTTCGACGTCTCGTATTCGCCCCCCGAGGAGAATCCGCCGACGAAGTAGTTTGCCTGATTGCTGCCGCTACCGAGCGTGTTGCCGGGAGCCGAGTTGCTCTGGGTTGCGAAGTCCCAGTAGCCAGCGTTCGTGCCACTGCCGCGATAGTAGGCGGCCTTGTACCACTCGTTCTCGGTTGGGATGTAGAACCTCGCCCCGGGATTTCTCGCCGGCGCATTTCCGCCCGTGGCACCATTGAGTGTGTAGGCCCCCGTCTCGGTGCTGCCAGTCCCCTGCCCGTTGTGCATCCAGTTGGCGAATCTCGCGGCATCGAACCAGCTCACGTACGTGATCGGGCGTTCCGTGGTGCTGTTGGCCCCTGTGGGCATGAGACCATTCGGGCCCCGCGGTGCGTACGTGTAGGATCCGTCGGAACCGGACCGCGAGATGCCCTCGATCATCGGGTCAGTGGCCATGAACGTGTTCCACAGACCGTACGGGTCGGTCTTGGCGGCCGCGTTCAGGAACTCCACGTACTGGCCGATCGTGACCTCGTGTTTCGCGATCTGAAACTCGTAATTGACCGCTCCGAAGCCTGCCGGACTCGTGTCCGCCGCGTTCCCGACGTCGCCCACCGTGACCCAGTCGATGGTCACGGCATCACACCAGTTGCCGAACAAGAAGGTAGCCGCGACGACAAGCATGCTGGCTCGATGAGCCCGCCGCAGGGCAGGGGGAGACGACATCGTCCAACAAGCTCCGATCCAGACGGACCATGAGGCGGACGCCGCGTTTCCACCACACTTTCGGGGGATCTTATCCGCCGTTTGTGAGCATCGTGTGTGTTGAGGATGAGGATGGCGTGAGTTTTGTGTGAGCGAATGCGGGCCCAACTGCAGGGAACTGGCGCGGTCGGCACCGGATCGGCGGCAACAGCCTCACGGCTGCGGCTGGGCGGGCTCGAACTGGGCGCGGCTCGCGACCGGCATATCGAGCGTCATCCGCTCGCGGTTGCGGAAGATGACGAGCCCGACCGTGCGGTTCACCGGCGTCACGCTCACCATGCTCACGAGATGGTCGTCGTCGTCCACGGCTCGCC
>JBBAVU010000100.1:0-2528 GCA_040397565.1 Pirellulales bacterium
AGGCTGCCTGAACCCCCAGGCCCTCCTTCGCACCACCGCCAGCAGACCACTGAGGGTGGAAGCTGGGGAGGCTGCGGCATCCCTGGCGGTCGCGACGAATTCTCCGGAAGTTTCGGTCGGGCGGAAGCCGATACCCCTGACGATCGCATCGCCATGGCCGATTCTCTCGGTCGCGGCGACGCCATCGGAACCGTGAAGGAGTCGGCCATGAAAGCGCCTGCCGGAATGAAGACGTTGCCCGCGATCCTCGTGCTCGCCTCGGCCTGCGCGATGGCCTGTATGACGGCCACCGCGTTCGCCGACGACAACGCCACGCCGGCGACCTCGTCCTCGGCCACGGCCCTGAAGTGGACGCCCCACCGGCCCGTGCGGGTCGCCGACGCCTCGGCGGCCAATACGAATGCCGCCCAGGCTGCGCCGCTGGCCGCTCCCGAACAGCCGCCTCGCGACGCGTCGGCCGACGTTCCGGCAAAGCCGGCCGCGGCTCCCGCTCCGGCCGCGCCGCCGCGGCAGGCGAGCGTTCGTCCGGTTCCCTTCCCCGGGCCCAACTATGGGCCCAACTATGGCCGGATGCAGGCCGCGACGGTCCGCCCCGATCCGCCGGTCGCTCCGCTCACGCTACCTGCGATCAAGTTCCCCGCCATCCCGTCGATCTTCAGCCGATCGCCGCAGGGCGAGGCGAGCCGACCGATGCTGGCTTCGGGCGACTACCAGCCTCCGCGGGTCCATGGCGGTCGTCAGCCGATGGCTGCGGCCGCGCCGCCCTACGCCGATCGGCCGACCGCCGCGGCGGGCCGGCCGACCCGCCTGGCGATGAACTCCGACGATCTGCCGTCGGTGATCTCGCGATCCGACGCGCCGACGCCCGCGAGCGGGCAGGTTGCCGGTGCAGCCAAGCCGGCCGTCGCACCGCCCACGACGACGAAGCAGCCGGCCGCGGCGGAGACCGTCGTGACGCCGGAAACGGCCGGCACGCTCGAGTTCGCGACCGACATGGACGGGATGCCCGTCGAGATGGCCTCCCCGTCCGACGGCATGTGGATGGGCGGCTACCCCGAGGGCACCTGCCACGAGCCGTGCATCGACGACTGCTGCCCGGAGGACGAGTGCGGATTCCTGCCCTGCTGCCAGCACTCCGGTCGGTTCTGCGGATGGCTGCGGCAGTTCGGCCGCCCCTACTACGGCTGGCGGTGGCACCGCGACTTCACCGCGAGCGTCGGTGTCACGGGCTTCCAGACGCCCGCCGACCTCGGCATCGCTGGCAACTTCGGCACGAACGAGTACGCCAACTTCGGCATGCCCTTCTGGAACGCCTTCGGCGTCGGCTGGCAGCTTGGCGTCCGCGGCGTGCAGACGCACTTCCAAAACACGTCCATCGAGGGACTCACGGACGACCCGTTCGTGTCGGGCGCCCGCGATCAGGTGTTCGTCACCACCGGCTTCTACACGCGGGCCTTCGAGGGCCGCGGCCTCCAGTTCGGCGCGGTCTGGGACTATCTGCGTGACAACTGGTACGACCACGTCGACCTCGCCCAGATCCGCGGCGAGATCAGCTACGTCTGGCACGCCCACGAGATCGGTTTCTGGGGCGCCTCCAACTACGACACGACCCCGTTTTCCACCCGCCGCTTCTCCGGCAACGCGAGCACGATGGACATCTATGCGGCGTTCTACCGGCTGCAGTTCGGCGACGCCAACGAGTGGAAGATCTGGGGCGGCGGCACCGACAACGGCGACGGCCTGCTCGGCACGCTCCTGCGGGCGCCGATGACGAAGTCGCTGGCGCTCGAGGGAACGTTCACCTACCTGATCCCGAAGGACACCAAGACCTACCCGCTCGGCAGCGACGACGACGGCGATACCGTCTCGATCACGACGGCCGATGCGGCGTGGAACCTGTCGGTGAACGTGGTCTTCTACCCGGCCTGCCGGTCCCGCCGCGGCCTGGCGAGCCCCTACCGGCCGCTCTTCGAGGTCGCCGACAACGGCAGCATGATCCGGTCGCTCGAGGCGGTCGGCCCGACGCCTTGAACCGGCCCGACTCCCCCCGGAAATCGTCGGGGACCGCGGCGGCCGGGCGACGCCCTGCCATTTCGGGGGCGCGATTGATATGCTTCGGGCGAATCTCCTGGAGCGCACCCGATGCAGCACCCCGACCACGACGACCCCTGGGCCTCGCTGGCAGACTCGCTCGGCATGAGCGGAGCGGCGGAACCGGCCCCTCAAGTGCCCGAACCCCGCAAGCCTCTCCCGAGCCGGGAACCCAAAAAGTCCCGTCCTTCTCCGAGCGGTTCCGCGAAGCCTCCATCGGCCTGGTCGGACCTCGCGGCGAATCTCGGCCTCGAGCCCGGAAGCGCGGAGCCGCCGGCTCCGCGGCCGGCTCCGCGTTCGGCTCCGCCGCCGCGTGAACGCCGTGAGCACCGCGAGCACCGCGATGATCGCGTCAGCCGCCAGCCGCCGCGCGACGAAGGCTTTGGTGGGGCGTTCGGCGGGGAAATCGTCCAGGCCGGCCAGGAACCGACCGGCGA
>JBBAVU010000100.1:2628-10872 GCA_040397565.1 Pirellulales bacterium
CGTTCGGCGGGGAAATCGTCCAGGCCGGCCAGGAACCGACCGGCGAGGACCGGGCCGGGGGTGAAGAGCGGGCCGGGGGTGAAGACCGAGCCGGGGGCGAAGGACGCGGCCGACGTCGGCGAGGCCGGCGGGGCGGCCGTCGGCGGGGCGGTCGTGGCGAGGGTGCTTCCGACAGGGACCGCCGCGACGACGATCGCCGCGACGATGACCGCTTGGGACAACCGGCCGGCGAGGCTTCCGCCCGCGACGACTCGCCGATGCATGATCGAGCCCCGTCGCACGACGACGAAATCGACATCGTGGACGAACGGGCGTTGACCGTTGGCGAAGAGGGCTCGGCGGGCGAGGGCGAATCGCGTTCCTCCGACGACTCGGACGAGCCCCGTCGCCGACGCAGGCGACGAGGCCGCCGTGGTGGACGGCGACGCCGTGGCCGCGAGGAGGGCGGCGGCGAAGCGGCGGCTGTGAGGCCTCACGGCGAGGCGGGCGAGCAGCCCGCAGGCCGCGGCGACGATCACGACGACGAGCCCCTTCCGGCCGGATACGGCGTGGTGAGGCCGCCAAAGCCGGCCGCGAAGCCGGCGGGAGAAGGCGGAGCCGGCGAGCGGGCCGACCGCGAGGGCGATTCAGGCGACCGCGGCCGTCGGCGACGCAGGCGGGGCGGACGCCGCCGATCCGAAAGGTCGGGCGAGGAACGCAGGAGTTCGGGAAGCGGCCGCCGCATTCGGAGCGACTTCGCCCCCGTGGCGGGCAGCTTCGACGAGGACGACGAGGGCCTCGAATTCCTCGGCCTCGAGGAGGCAGGCAAGCCCCGGCCGCGTCGGGAGCCGGTCGCTGGCGAGGAGGACGTGCTCGTCGAGAGTGGTCTGAGCGAGGTGCTCGACGTGCCGAGTTGGGTGGAGGCGATCGGAATCGTGATCGCCGGCAACCTCGACTCCCGCTCGCGTCACCGGGATGACCGCGGCCGATAGGCTCAGCAGGCCGATAGGCTCAGCAGCACGGGCACCACGAGTTCACTTCAGTGAGATCACTTCAGTGAGATCGTGCGGGCCAATGGCCGCAGGATCTGATCGACGACGCAGCTGTCGACGACCTCTCGGGCGAGCCGGTAGAGCCGCTCGATCGCGTCCACGAACGAAACGCCGGGGTCGATGCTGCCGTACTGCCTCGCCGTGACGTAGACGCTCAACTGCTCCTCGGCGAACTCGCCCGTACGGACCTGGAACGCGTTCGTGCGGGCCTCGGTGCTCACCCGCACCTGCGTACGGCAATCCTCGTCGATGGCGAGCGTGAGCGAAGGCTCGTAGTTGATCACCCTCGCCCCGGGAATCTCCGCCGTGCGGTCGAGGGCCGGGCCGACGCCGAGCGCCTCGGCCAGGAGGGCGTTGTGGTTGCCGCGGAACGCGAAATCGAAGCCGAAGAGCAGGTCGAGCGCCTCGCAGTCGAGCGGGCTCACGGACAGGATTGGCGGTGCGAGGTCCAACACCAGCCTGTGCTGGTCGAGCGCCGCCTCGGGCGTGGCCGGATTGACGACGCCGGAGCAGAGCCGCTTCGTCTCCACCGCGGCCCACCGGTAGCGGCCCTGGTCCTTGTCTTCCTCCAGCACGAAGTCCCGCTTGTCGCGGCAGTAGAACTTCCGCATCGACGGGTACTTCTTCTGCACGCACTCGAAGAAGTGAAGGATCGTCTCCCTCTGGCTGGGGAGCTCCATCTCCGTCGCGAGGTTGACGTTCACGTAGAAGTCGTCGGCAAGGGACGCGTAGGGCGTCATCACGGCTCTCCAATGAAAAAACGAGTATAGGAACGCTTCCAAGGGAGTGTCAAAGACGAACGCTGGCACACCGGCGAGTCGATGCGCATACTGGAGTCACCGACGAGCCGAGTCGGCCCAACCCAACGGTCCATCCATGCCTCGCAAGGCAGCCCCTCGGGACCCCCTGACACCTCCGCACCTCGAGAGCCATCTCGTCTCGCTCGAAAAGCGCGGCGATGGCGCGGTGATCGTGCGCGTCCGCAGCGACGGGCCCGAACAGTTGCCCGACGCCGTGTTCGCCTTCCGCAGCGGCGACCCGCAATACGCCTACTGGCTCGGGCGGCTCCAGTCCGCGAATGCGGGCAAGTAGCGGCGATTGATCACCGACGAATCGACGCCAGCCGCGTCCTTTACTCGCGGCTTTCAGTCGTCGCGGGAACCGGCGATGAGCGCGATGAATTCGCGATTGCTCTTGAACTTGGCGAGCTGCTTCGTGAGCTGCTCCATCGCGTCGACATGGTGCATGCTCGAGAGCGTCCGCCGGAGCATGTTCACCGAGTGAAGCGTCTCGGGATCGAGCAGCTTCTCCTCGCGCCGCGTGCCCGACTGCGAGATGTCGATCGAGGGCCAGACCCGCCTGTCGGCGAGCTTGCGGTCGAGGACCAGCTCCATGTTGCCGGTGCCCTTGAACTCCTGGAAGATCAGCTCGTCCATCCGGCTGCCGGTGTCGATGAGCGCCGTCGCCACGATCGTGAGCGAGCCGCCCTCCTCGAACACCCGGGCCGTCGCGAAGAGCTTCTTCGGGATGTCGAGCGCCTTGATGTCGACGCCGCCGGACATCGTGCGGCCGGTGTTGCCGACCCACTTGTTGAAGGCCCGCGCCATGCGGGTGATGGAATCCATCAGCAGGAAGACGTCCTTGCCCGCCTCCGTCATCCGCTTGCACCGCTCGATCACGAGCTGCGAAAGCCTCACGTGGCTCTCCACGTCGCAGTCGAGGCTGCTTGCGAGCACCTCTCCCTTGACGGTCCGCCGCATGTCGGTGACCTCCTCGGGCCGCTCGTCGATGAGCAGCATCACGAGGGCGAGCTCCGGGTGGTTGGTCGAGACCGCCTGCGAGATCTGCTGGAGCATGACCGTCTTGCCCGTCCGCGGCGGCGCCACGATGAGCGCCCGCTGCCCCTTGCCCAGCGGCGTGAGCAGGTCCATGACGCGGGTCGTGATCGGCTGCTGGCCGGTCTCGAGCCGGAGCCACTGCTCGGGATTGATCGGCGTCAGCTGGTCGAACGACTTGACGTTCACGTAGTCGTCGGGCGGCATGCCCTCGACTTCCTGGATCTCGCGAACCCGCGGTCCCTGCTGACGCCGCCCGGGCTGGACGAGCGCCTTGATGAAGACGCCTTCGCGGAGCCGGTAGCGCTCGATGAGCGCGCCGGGCACGAAGGGGTCGGTCCGCTCCCGCTGGTAATTCGTGTCGGCGTTGCGGAGGAAGCCGTAGCCGTTGGGATGCATTTCGAGAACGCCGCAGCCCGGCTCGAGCGGGATCGGCTCGCCGTTCTCGCCGACCTCGGGCTCCGGCTCGGGAGGCACCATGCCGACGCCGTCGAGAGCCGGCCTCGGTCCGCCGCCGCCGCCGCCACCGCCGCGACGAAACCGCCCGCGACGTCGACCGCCGTAACCGCCTCCGCCCTGCTGCTGGCCATAGCCACCCTGCTGCGGCCCATACCCGCCCTGCTGCGAATAGCCGCCGCCGAACCCGGGCCCGGCCGCCTGACCGCCACCCTCACCACCAAACTGGCCAGGCCCCTGCCGGCCATGCGATCGAGATCGCCTCCGCTTCGACATGGAATCAGCACTTCCTCATGAAAACACGGTTCCGGGGACGCCGCGGACCATCCGCACGATCGCCCCGACGCCGTCGGAATTCGAACAAGAGAGCAACGCAACGAGCCTGGAGGGCCGGAAATGTCTGCCAGGTAAGGCATTCGCCAAGCCGGGCACTCGGGTGCTCGCGTCGGAGACGCGAACGCATCCCGTATCAGAATCCGGCTGGCTCTTGGCCCCGGTAGTCGGGGGCCCCCAAAACCGCGAACTTCAAGCCTGAGAGGTCGGGGTCAAGGACGGGGAACCGTGAACGGACGGACACCCCAGCGAGCCAACTAGGAGGAGTATTGGCCTGCCTCCCAGAATTGTCAAGCCTCCGCAATGCCCCCCGGGTCCGACCGCCGCCCTCCCCTTGCCCCACCCCCTGTTTTGCCCTGGAAAACCTGGAAAACGTGGCAATTCCGGAATCTTCCTCAAAACTTCGCCCAGCCATTCAGCCGATACACCTGCCGACCGTCGAGACACCACTTTCAGGAACCGGCTTCATGGTCCAGCGAGTTGTCAGCGTGATTCGTCGTGCCGCTTGGATGGCCATGGCGGTGGCCCTGGTGTGCGGTGCCTCGCGGCTCGAAGCGGCCGTCGTCTGGCACGACACGCTCGCTGCCGCGAAGGCGGCTTCCGTCGCCAGCCAGCGGCCGGTGCTCGTCATCTTCACCGCCGGATGGAGCGAGGCCTCGGACCGGTTCCTGCAGAAGACGCTCGTGGCGCCGGAAGCGGCCGCGATCGTCTCCTCGTGCTTCGAGCCGGTCCGCCTCGACGTGGACACCAACGGCGAACTCGCGAAGCGTCTGGGCGTGTCGCACCTGCCGAGCGGCTGCATCATCGACCAGAACGAAGCCGTGCTCGCACGCTTCGACTGTCCGGAATCGAGCGCCGAGTTCGTGACCAACGCGGCCAGGGCGATCCAGACGTCGGCCCAGGCCAAGGTTGCGACCGCCCCCGCCACGCAGGCTCCCGCCGTCCCGGCCCCTGCGGCGCCACCCGCGACCGCGCCCGCCGCACAGCCCGCGGCCACGCTTGCAACCTCCCGCTTCGGTGCGACCGAGCCCGCCGTCACGCCCCCGCTGCCCGCCACGCCACCGGCCTGGCCCGCCGAGAGTGCGTCGAGCCCGCTCAACCAGTCGGCCGCGTCCACGGGCCGCGTGAGCGCCTTCTCGTCCGCTGCCCCCGCATCGCCCCCTTCGCCGCCGGCCCCGCGGCAGGTGATCGAGCCGACGATGCCAACGGCACCATGGGCATCGGCCCAGCCCCAGACGCCTGCCCCGAGCCCCGCCATCGCGGCCGCGGCCCCGGCCACACAGCCGACGCCGGGCTACCCGGCGACCGCGACGCCTCCGTCGTATCCCTCGACTCCGTCCGCGCCGGCCTATCCGACGACACCCTCCGCGCCGTCCTACCCGGCGACGCCGGCGCCCGGCTCGTCCGTCGCCGCGTATCCGTCGACGGCCGCGGCGCTCCCGATCTACTCCGGCACCAGCTCGGCGATGCCGCCGGTGGCACCGCCGGTGGCCCCTCCCGCGGCGACGGTGGAGAAGCCGAAGAGCACGAATCCGTTCACGGCGTTCTTCACCGATCCGATGTCACTCTTCACCTCGTCGAAGACCGCGAAGGACGAGATCGCCAAGCCTTCCACCGCGGTCACGCCGCAGCCGGCCGCCCCCCGCAACCCGTCGGTCGCCTCGACCGCGCCGGCGGCCACCGCGGACTCCTACGGCAGCATGCCGGTCGGGCTCGAGGGGTATTGCCCGGTGACGCTCGTGGAAAAGAGCGTCTGGGTCGAGGGCCGACCGCAGTGGGGCGTGCGTCATCGCGGACGCACCTATCTCTTCGCCGGCCCGGCCGAGCAGCAGTCCTTTCTCGCCGCCCCCGACCGCTACTCCCCGGCCCTCTCGGGCGACGATCCCGTACTCGCCTTCGACTCCGGCCGCCAGGTGCCGGGCCAGCGGCGGTATGGCGTGACCTACCAGTCGCGGATCTACCTCTTCTCGTCGCCCGAGACCCGCACGGCCTTCACGTCGATGCCGGAGAAGTACGCGACCCGCGTGCTCGTGGCTGAGAACCCGCAGGCGGGCCCCGGCACGTTCATCCGCTGACGGACGGCCCACCGGCGGGAAACGCCCCGGCTCACTCCCTCGCCCATGCCTTCGAGCGGCCGACGGCGTCCCGCCAGAGGGCGAGTTTCTCCCGGCGGGTCGCCGCGTCGATCGACGGCTCGAACGACCGCTCGATCCGCCTCGCAGAGGCGACCGCGTCGGGCGAATCGAAGAGCCCGCAGGCCCGCCCGGCGAGCATCGCGGCGCCGAGGGCCGTCGTTTCGAGCACGGCGGGCCGGTCGACGCGGACGCCCAGGAGGTCGGCCTGGAGTTGAAGCAGCAGGTCGCAGCCGCTCGCGCCGCCATCCACCCGCAGGTGGGCGAGGCCCGTGCCGGCGTCGGCCTCCATCGCGGCGACCACGTCGGCGACGCTCGCGGCGATCCCCTCGAGGGCGGCACGGGCGATGTGGGCCCGGCCGGTGCCCCGCGTGAGGCCGATCAGAAGGCCACGGGCCCGCGGATCCCAGTCGGGCGTGCCGAGCCCGGCGAGCGCGGGCACGAGCACGACCCCGCCGGCATCCGGCACGCTCGCCGCAAGCGGCCCGATGTCGCCGGCGCGGTCGATGATTCCGAGGCCGTCGCGGAGCCATTGCACGATCGCCCCCGCCACGAACACGGAGCCCTCGAGCATGAACCTGCGTCCCGTGCCGTCGTCGCAGGCGGGCGTGGCGAGGAGTCCGCGGCGGCTCTCCACCGGCTGGCTCCCGGTCGCGAACAACATGAACGCGCCCGTGCCGTAGGTGTTCTTCGCGTCGCCCGGCGCGACGCAGCCGTGCGCGTAGGCTGCGGCCTGCTGATCCCCCGCGCAGCCGAGGATCGGGACGGCGACGCCGAGCACCGCGGCGTCGGTCTCACCGAAGGAGCCGCTCGACGGGCGGATCTCGGGCAGCATCCGGCGGGGCACGCCGAAGAGGCCGCAGAGCTCGTCGCTCCAGCCTCCCTCGGCGAGGTCGTAGAGGAGCGTGCGGCTGGCGTTCGTGTGGTCGGTCGCGTGCACGCGGCCGCCGGTGAGCCGCCAGATGAGAAACGTGTCGACCGTGCCGAAGAGCACCTCGCCGCGACGGCAACGCTCGGCGAGACCGGGCCGCGACTCGAAGAGATGCACGATCTTCGTGGCCGAGAAATAGGGATCGAGCAGGAGGCCCGTCCGCCGGCGCACCGTCGCCTCCAGCCCAGCGGCCTTCAACCGCTCGCACACCGGGGCCGACACGCGGCTCTGCCAGACGATCGCGGGGGCGACGGGCTTGCCCGTGTCACGGTCCCAGAGCAGGACGGTTTCCCGCTGGTTCGTGATGCCGAGGGCAACGACCACGTCGCCCGCCCCGAGCCCCGCAAGCACGTGCCGCGCGCATTCAATCTGCGATGACCAGATCTCCTCCGGGTCGTGCTCGACGGCGCCTGGCGAGGGCGTGTGCTGCGGAAACTCCCGCTGCGCCGTGGCCACGGGCCGCCCGCAATCGTCGAAGAGGATCGCCCGGCTCGAGGTCGTTCCCTGGTCGAGCGCGAGCACGAGTCGTCGCGTCATGGGGGCAGTGTAGCGACCCGCCGGATATCCTTGTGGCATGCGAGCCCCCGCCACGCAGCCAACGATCCTTCTCGCGGTGGCCCTGGCCGCGCGGGTGATCGCGGCCGCCGATCCGCCTGTGCACGCAACGTGGCGGGCGACGCCCATTGCGTCGATCGCCGACCGAATCGGGGCGATCGCGGGCATGCCGGTCGTCGTCGACCATCGGCTCGACTCGACGAAGCGGATCGACCTGGACGGGGGCGGACGAACGGTTGAAGCCGTGCTCGAGGAACTCGCCGAGGCCGCCGAAGGCGAGGTCGCATCGCTCCGCCTTTCCTACCGGATCACGCCGAAGGGGCTGGCCGGCCGCGTGTCCGCCGCCGACGCTGCGAGAGCCTCCCGGATCGCGTCGCTGCCGGCGGCGGCGAGGGAGTCGCTCGACGAGGAATCGGCGTGGCGGTGGGAGGCCGGCGTCACACCCCGGGAACTCGTCGAACGCCTCGCCGAGGAAGCGTCGATCCAGATCGGCCCGCTCGACGCGATCCCGCACGACCACCTGCCCGCAGGCTCGCTGCCCCCGCTGCCGCTCGCCGACCGGCTCGATCTCCTGCTTGCGCACTACGACCTGCGGATCGAAGCGGGGCCGCGTGGTCGAAGGAGCATCGCGATCGTGCCGCTGGGCGAGGCTGCGGGCGGCCGCCACCGCGACCGTTCCACCGACCAATCGGCCGGCAAGCCCAAGCCGGAATTGGTCGACAGGTTCACGCTGCGGGCCGAAGCCCCGCTCGAGCAACTCCTCCAGACCATCGCGACAAAGTTTGGCCTCACGCTCGACATCGACGCGGCCGCACTCGCCGCGAAGGGAGTCGCCGCGGGCGAAATCGTGCGAGTTGCCGTCGAAGACGCCCCGAAGAATCAGGTTCTCGACGCGATCACGAAACCGCTCGGGCTCTCCTGGAACATCGAAGGCACGACGCTCGAGGTTCGCTGAAGGTTGTCACTGAACG
>JBBAVU010000101.1:0-10723 GCA_040397565.1 Pirellulales bacterium
GCGGGATTGCGGCCGACGATGTCGGTCCTGCCGTCGCCGTCGAAGTCGCCCGCCATCACCGACTGCCAGCTCACCGCGGTCGACCACGAGCCCCAGGAAACGGGCGTCGCCGTGCCGGTGGCCGGCGTGAGGCCGACACGCCATTCGCCCGCGGCATTCCTCACGGCGAAATCATCGCGGCCGTCGTCGTTGAAGTCACCCGTGAGAAAGTTCGACCAGGTGCCGGCGGGCAGCGTCGCCAAAAGCGAACTGGCAAACTGGGAGCCCGTGCTCTCGCCGATCCAGACGGTGTTGTCGCTGCCGAGGCCGATGAGGCCGTTCGGGGCGACCGGAGCGGCCCTGGAGACGGAGAAGGTGTCCTCGGCGAAGTCGCTCGGGTTGAAGATGGACGAGGCGCGGACCGTGATGACCGCCGTTCCGACGCCACCCCGCGGCAGGCTCAGTTGCAGCTTGCCATCGGCGCCGATCGTGGCCCCGGCCACTGAGGAATCGCTCGACGACGCGACGTAGATAAGCTCGCCCACTTGGCGGACCGCGGGGAAGTGGATGAAGTTGTCGAAGGACAACTGGAAGTCCCCAGGAACCGGATTCGGCACGTTCAGGAGGGGCGTGTCGGTCAATGCCCCCCCCAGGTTGTACCGCTGCTGCGAGGCGATTTCGTCGAAGAGGGCCATTCCGGATCCCAGCACACGGCCGAACACGGTGAAGCCGCCGTTTTGCGCATCGAGATTCGCCGAGTTGTCGGAGAGGTTCACGAACCACTCGCTCGTGGCGCTGTTGGGCCCGCCTCCAGGAGCGTCCGCACCGACCTTCGCCATCGCGATCGTGCCGCGGGTGTTCGACGTGCCGAACTCGTTGACGATCGGGGCGAACGTGTCGATGTGCGGCAGGCCTGCGGCGAGCTTGAAGCCGCCTCCCTGGATCACGAAGCCGGGGATCGACCGGTGGATGAATGTGTTGTCGTAGCGGCCCTCGTCGGCGTAGCGAAGGAAGTTGGCCACGGTGACGGGCGTCGTGCGGGTGCGGCCGGGTCCTTCGCGGTCGAAGAGTTCGAAGAAGGCTACGGAGTAGGGCGCCGCGAGATTCGTCTGCAGGCCCACGACGGTGCCGGTCACGGCCGAGTCGTCGAAATGGGGCGCCAGGTCGATCAGGGGGTCGGCGGCGGCGGCCGAGAGTGCGAGGTCGGGCAGCGGTGCGAGCACCCCCACCGCCATCGCATGACGGGACTCGAGCGGCTCGTACGACAGCCTTCGCGGAATCCGTTTTCGCCTGGACATTGAACCGTTCCTGCTCGATCGAGCCCTGGAACAAAGTCTACGTCGTTCGGGGCCTCAGGGATCGGTCCTGGTCGTTTCGCGGCCTTTTTTAGCGGATTTTAGCCGGTCGATCGGCACGAACCCGTCCGCCCCGCCTGGGGCTGGCGGGGTCGAACGGCCGCAGCCGGGGCGGGCGAGTCTGCGGAGGAATCCCCGAGCGAGCCAAGCGGCCGCGGCCGTGGCGACGGCGAGGGCGACGACGTCCTGGAGAGCCGCCATGGCGGGAACCATTTCTACCACCCGAGCAGCGTGCCGGCCTGGTAGACGATGCAGGCAGCCAGCCAGGCGAGCGAGGTCATGGACAGGAAGCTCACGAGCGACCAGAGCCAGCTTCCCGTCTCCCGGCCGATCACGACGAGGGTGCTCGCGCACTGAGCGCACAGCGCGAAGAAGACCATGATCGAGAGGGCCACCGGCAGCGTGAAGACCTTCCGGTCGGTTCCATCCCAGGTCGCGGCGCGGAGCCTGCGGACGAGCATGCTCGCCCCCTCCTCCTCGCCCGGGTCGACGTCGCCGAGGTTGTAGATCACGCCGAGCGTGCCGAGCACCACTTCCCGCGCTGGAAAGCTGGCGATCGCCGCGCACCCGATCCGCCAGTCCCAGCCGAGCGGCCTGACGACCGGCTCGATCGCCCGGCCCGCCATGCCCAGGAAGCTCTGCCGCAGGGCGTTGCCGCGGTCCATCGCGTCGGCCGTCTCGCCATCGGCCGCGGCGGCCGTGTCGGGATTGGCCACGACCGCCGCCGCGTCGGGGTCGGCCGCCGTCGGCTTCGGATAGCTGCCGAGCGCCCAGATCACGATGCTCACCGCGAGGATCGTGGTGCCGGCGTTCGAGAGGAACGACCAGCACGCCTCCCGCACCCGTTCGAGCACGACCGCCGGCTGCGGCATTCGCCAGGGGGGCAGTTCCATGACGAACGGCTGCGATCGGCCACGCAGGATCGTCCGCGAGAGCACGAAGGCCACGATCGCGGCCGTCACGACGCCGACGGCATACATCGACGCGAGCACGACCGCCGGCAGCCGCAGCCACGGCATGCCCACGGCCACGTTTGGCACGAACGCGCCGCAGAAGAGCAGGTAGACCGGCAGCCGCGCCGAGCAACTCATGAGGGGCGCCACGAGGATCGTCAGCAGCCGCTCCCTGCGGTTCTCGATCGTGCGGGTCGCCATGATGCCCGGAATCGCGCAGGCGAAGCAGGAGAGCAGGGGGATGAACGACTTGCCGCCGAGCCCGACGCCCGCAAGCAGCCGGTCCATGAGGTAGGCCGCCCGCGCGAGGTAGCCGCAGTCTTCAAGCAGCGCGACGAAGAGGAAGAGGATTGCGATCTGCGGCAGGAAGACGACCACGCCGCCGACCCCGGCGATGATGCCATCGACCAGGAGCGACCGGATCGCCCCCTCGGGCAGCGACGCCTCGACGAACCCGCCGACCGCGTCGACGCCCGCGGAGATGAGATCCATCAGCGGCGCGGCGAGCACGAAGATCGACGTGAAGATCGCGAGCATCGTGGCGGCGAAGAGAATCGTGCCGCCGACGCGGTGGGTCGCGATCCGGTCGAGCAGGCCGCGGGACGCGGCTTTGGATTCTGTCCGCCGCGACACGACGTCCGCGAGCAGCCGTTCGATCCAGGCGTAGCGGGCCGTCGCCTCGCGGACCGCTGGGGAGTGGTGTTGGGGAACGCCGGCGGCATGGCCGTCGAGCAAGGCAGGGGTCGGTGGCGGCAGGTCACGACAGCGAGTGATCCGGTCCTTGAGGGCCGTGAGCCCCTCCCCCCGCGGGCTTGCGACCGGCAGCACCGGGCAGCCCAGACGCCTGGAGAGACCCTCGACGTCGATCTCGGTCCCCTGCTTTCGCGAGATGTCAGAGAGCGTCAGCGCCACGACGACGGGAATGCCCAAATCCATCGCCTGGCTCGCGAGAAAGAGATTCCGCTCGAGGTTGGTCGCGTCGACGACGGCGACAATGCAGTCGGGCCGCTTCGAGCCCGGAATCCTTCCTGCGATCACGTCGACGGCGACCCGCTCGTCGGGGCTCTTTGGATCGAGGCTGTACGTTCCCGGCAGGTCGACGAGCTCGACGGCGATCCCGCCGTGCGTGAACCGGCCGAGCTTCCGCTCGACCGTCACGCCGGGATAGTTGCCGACCCTCGTCGGAATGCCGGCAAGCGCCGTGAAGAGCGTGCTCTTGCCGGTGTTGGGATTGCCGAGAAGGACGGCCGTGATCGGTTCGTGCGATGGGCTCGGGCTGCCGCTGTCGACCATGGATCCTGCCGTGTTTCGTTCAGGAGAGCGAGACTTCGACGACCGCCGCCTCGCTTCGTCGTACCGACAGCCGGTAGCCGCGCAACTCGATCTCGAGTGGATCCCCGAGCGGTGCCGTGCCGACGACCCGCACTCTCACTCCCGGCGTGACCCCAAGCTCGAGCAGCCTGAGCGAGGCCGGATTGGTCGCCGTGACGTCGGTCACGGTCGCGAGGCTCCCGGCGGAAAGGTCGGCGAGGGTGGGCATGGCGGGGCAGGGCTTGGTGGGGTCGGAGGTCAACCCGATGATACCCTGTCTCAACATCCTGGATGCGTGGCCGTGACCGATCGATCGAAGGGACTTTTCGTGGCGGGCACCGACACGGGCGTCGGCAAGACCGCCGTCGCCGTCGCGATCCTGCGGCAACTCTCCGCCGAAAAGCGGTCGGTCGGTGCCTACAAGCCGGTTGCCAGCGGCGTCGAGGAGCGGTCCGCCGCCGGCGAGGCGGCTTCCGGCGATCCCGTCGCGCTTTGGATCGCGGCAGGCCGTCCGCTTTCGTCCCGGGAGGTCTGCCCGCAGGCCTTCGCGGCGGCGATCGCGCCGGCTGCCGCCGCGCGGGCCGAGGGAAGGGAGGTCGATGAGACGCTCCTGCGGCGAGGAATCGATGTCTGGACCGCCCGGAGCGAGTGTGTCGTCGTGGAGGGGGCCGGCGGACTCTTTTCACCGCTCACCGATCGGACGCTCAACGCCGATCTCGCCCGCGAGTTCAGCTACCCGCTCGTGGTCGTCGATTCCGGAAGGCTCGGCGGGATCGGCCGCGTGCTCGCGACCGTGCGGGCAGCGGCCGCCGAAGGGCTGCGGGTGGCGGCGGTCGTGATCTCCCACGTCGAGCCGCTCGACGAGCACGCCGCCGACGACCCTGAAAGCGGCTGGAGCATCGCCGAAGCAACGCGGCACGACCTCGCCCGCCGGCTCGCACCGATGAGCGTGCTCCGCCTGCGGCATGCAGCAGAGCGGATCGAACCTGCCACGGACTGGGTCGGACTCTGCTGACCGTTACTCGAGGACGAAGACAACGCTGACGCTGGACGTGACGCCGATCGTGCCGGCGGCCAGTTTCTGCTCGGTCTCCCTCTCGGCCGCCACGCCGACTCGCCCCGCCCCTTCGGACCTGCCGTCAGGAGTCCGGAAGATTCTCAAGGTCGAGAAGATCCTTCGGACGCCCGGCCGCGTTCTTTAGCCGTCGCAGCCATTCGAGCGATATGAATCGCACCCCTTCGGCCTCCGCGCTCG
Organism: Pirellulales bacterium; assembly: GCA_040397565.1. Taxonomy (GTDB): domain Bacteria; phylum Planctomycetota; class Planctomycetia; order Pirellulales; family UBA1268; genus UBA4655. The sequence continues at coordinate 4,854 of JBBAVU010000101.1, forward strand.
ATTCGAGGACCGCGGCCACCGCCACGCCCGGGTGGCCCGGAACGTAATCGAAGAGATCGAGAAAACCGGCGTTCGTGCAGAGCATCATCAGTTGCTGCGAACGGACGAATGCCGCCGTGACGGGATAGGTCCGCTCGATGCCCGTCGCCGGATCGATCTCCGTGCCGATGTAGCGGGCCTCGAGTTCATCGAGTGCAAGGAGCAATCCGGCCTCGGACTGCGGCGACCGCACCCAGAGGACATCGGTGTCTTCCGTGCCACGGACATAGCCATGAAAGCTCACTGCGTGTCCGCCCATGACGACGAACGGCACGCCGTGTCGGGACAGCGCCTCGAAAACCCGAAAGTCAGGTGCCATGGCCTCGTTGCCCGCCGTCGCTCGGAATGGCCCTCGCCTTGAAGTTTCGGCGGCGGAAGTGGGCGATTGCCTGTGGATTCCCCAGCAGAACAGCCCAGGATCGTGCCATGAGGGCCCGCATCGCGGCGAGCCGCTCGGCCGGCGTTGTGGAAGCGGCCTTGAGCCGCGCGTGACGATCTCGAGTGGACAGATCAACGACCGGTGGCGTGACGGATGGATCGGACATGCTTGATCAAGAATAGCTCCGCTCACGGAACGCTCGCAAGCATCGGCCTCGCGGCCCGATCACGTCGCGAACGCGGCGGCGCGGGTCTGCCGCGGGATGCGGTCGGCGTCGCGGTGGCTGTCGAGGGCGAGCCGCATGCTCACCTTCCAACTGCCGTCGGCGTCGGGCGTGACGATCCAGTGCGGCATCACGACGACCGACTGATGCACGAGCTCGAAGCCCCCCTCCGACTGGCTCACGGAGCTGATCGGGAAAGTCCAGAGGCCCGACGGCCGCGAGATCGAGAGCGTCGCGTCGATGTCGAGCCAGTCGTCGACGAGGCCGATCGATCGGACGTCGCCGAGGTCGAGACGGCTTCCAAGCTCGCCGAGGTCGCGGCCAGTTCCGTCGTGGAAGAACCGCCCGGCCGTGGCCGCCGGCATCCCCGCGAAGTTGAACTCGACGGCGAAGTGCTGTCGAAAATCGCGAGGCAGCCGCTCGAGCTGGTAGGCGATCTCGATCACGTTCGAGCCCGCCTCGAGCGTGACCGCCTTCGAGAGGGTGAAGGGGATGCCCCAGGCGTTGCCCTCGTGCGAGAGCGTTACCTGGATCCGCCCGGGATTCCGCCGCACGACGGCCTCGTAGGAGGCCGCCGCAAAGCTCCCCCGCTCCATCGCCGTCGCGTCGATCACGGCCGCGGCCGGGACGTCGAGATCGTAGAAGTGATCGACGAGCGACTTCCTTCGGTAGCGGTCGTACCGAACCATCCGCTCGAGCCCCTCTTGCTTGAACCGCGCCATCTGCGAGGCGTCGACGACGCTGCGGGCGGCTCCCGGGCCGGCGAGCACCTGCGAGTGGTATGCCTCCGGCCTGCGGTCGAGCGTCGCAAGCAGGTTGTGCCGCTGGGCCTTGAGATCGAGCTCGTAGATCATCCCGCCCTTCGCCGGCGCGATCCAGACGTCGAGGGAGTCGTTGGAGAGCCGCACCTCGGACCGGCCGTCGAAGTCGTGGTCGTCGGTCGTGGCCTCGACCCAGCTGCCGCCGCGGCCGGTCGCCTGGTCGCACGCGATGTCGGCGGCGATGAACTCGCGATAGACGGCGTTTCGCAGATGGGGCAGGTAGATGCCACCGAAGGCGCCGTGCCAGTAGGCGCAGTTGCACTGGCCGCGGTAGAGGCACTCGATCGCCGTCGAGAGCGCCTGCGCGTCGATGACGTGGGCTGTGCTTCCAGTATCGACCGAGGCGCGGCGGATCGCGTCGATTCGCCGGCTCACCGCCATCATGCGGGCGTACATCTCGTTGGCCTCGGGGTACCGCAGCCGGAAGTTCCGCCAGCTGCCGCCGCGGATGAACCGTGAGATTCCCCGGAGCCGTTCGTCGGCGTCGCAGGCGGCCTTCGCGGCGACGACCGCCTCCTGCTCCTTGGGCGGCAGCACCCACGTCGTCATCTCGCGGTAGCTGCACTCGGGCAGCCAGACCGTGCCGGCCGGCGGCAGGTCGCGGATCACCTCCGAGGGGAGGCTCATCCGGATCCAGTCGCGGTTGTGCTCCAGCAGGCCGAAGAAGGTTTCGAGCCACCGCTCCTCGAAGACCGTCTTGAACGTGTCGGGCCAGACCCCGAACTTCTCGCCGTCGTCGCCGAACACGGCCACCGCGTTCTCGCGGCGGGAGGCGAGAAAGGCGAGGTGGTCGATCGTGGCATGCGGCGCGGCGAAGGGGATCACGTACCGCAGGTGCTCGCTCACGGGAAACACCGGCAGCGTCGAGCCGTCCCCCTCGGTGAGCCAGTAGCGGTCCAGCTCCTCCTCGGAGAGGCCGGCGGCCTTGAAGTGGAAGTCGTCGAGGATCGTCCAGCCGACGCCCGCGGCGGCAAGGTCGCGGACCATTCCGGGATCCCACACCCGCTCAGCGACCCACATTCCCGACACCTTCGCCGAGAGCCGCCGCTCGAGCCACTCGGTGTAGCGGCGGATCTGGCCGATCCTGTCCCAGCTCGGCAGCATGGCGAGGATCGGCTCGTAGAACGCGCCGCCGACGATCTCGAGCCTGCCGGCGGCGACGAGCCTCGCGAGCCGGTCGAGGTAGTCGGGGTGGTGGCGGTCGAGCCATTCGGCGAGCGGGCCGCTCGTGTGGATCGCGAGACGGATGCCGGCATGCCGCTCGACGAGCTCGAGCACCGGCAGGTAGCTGTCACGGTAGGCCTGCTCGATCACGCCGTCGAAGTTGCCGACCGGCTGGTGGTCGTGGAGGACGAAGACGAATCGGACGGGGGATCGCATGCGGGAAACCGCCTTTCAGGGTCAGCCGGGATTGTCGCGATCAAGAGAGGCCGCGTAAACCCGCGGCAACGCCTTCACGCCTCTGCGAGCCTCCGCGCCGACTCCACGGGCGAGAGCGTCGTGATGTGGCAGCCGGTGCCGAGCTCGAATCCGGCGAGCTGCGCGAGCCTCGGCATGATCTCCACGTGCCAGCGGTAGACGCCGGCTGCCATGCCGTTGGCGGCGTGGTCGAACGGGGCCTGGTGCAGCCACCAGTTGTAGTCGGCCCCGGGCACGATCCGCCCCAGCCGGCCGATCAGCGAACGGGTGAGGAAAGCGACCGCCGCGACGTCGTCGTCGCTCGCCGACGTGAACGATTCCACATCATGCCGCGGCACGATCCAGGTCTCGAACGGCTGCCGCGGGGCGGGGGGGCAGAGGGCCACGAGGCTTCCGGAGGACTCGACCACGCGTCCGTCCGCCTCCGCCTCGTGGACGAGCGACTCGAACGCGTCCGGCACCGCTTCGGCGTGGGCGAGCTCCGCGCGGATCGTCGCCGGCACGAAGTCGATCGCCACGAGCTGGCTGTGGACGTGCTCGAGCGACGCGCCCGCTCCCGGCCCGGAGTTCTTGAAGATCGTCGCCCACGCCAGGTCGGGTCGGGTGGAGAGCATCGCGAGCCGGTCGCGGCACAGCCGCCAGACGATCTCCCACGAGACGGGGTCGATGGCGAGGATCGACCGCTCGTGGCGGGGCGATTCGATCACGACCTCGTGGATCCCGTGGGCCGCCCGATCGCCACAGGGCGTCGCCGGAGCGGAGCGGCTTGCCTGCGGCAGATCGTGGGCGACCGGATAGCGATTGGGAACGATCCTCGCCTGCCAGCCGCCGGTGTCATCGGCGGCCCGCGCGACGTCCGGGGGTGTGAGATGCTCGTTGCCGGCGCAGAAGGGGCACGTCTCCATGGCGACGGAGGCCGTCGAGCCCGGTTGGTCGATCGGCCGATCGGCGCGGTCGGGAGCGACGAAGACGACGCGGCCGGAGACGGGGTCGAGGTGGATCCTCGGGTCGCGCGGAGTAGTTGCGGGCGGCGGTTCGAGCGGATGCATCGGCCGCGAGTATCGCAGAAACGAAGCGGTCGTTCCCGCGCGAATCGTGTTGAACGCCCCTGCCGGCCCCCGTAGACTGCGGCCTCTCGAAACCCCCCGGAGACCAGCATCCCATGCTCACCGTCGGCGACGCGTTCCCCCAGTATGCCTGCCAGGCCTGTGTCGGCACCGGCAAGGACGACCTCAAGCTCCTCACGAACGCCGAGTACGCCGGCTCCTGGGTGGTCTACTTCTTCTACCCGAAGGATTTCACGTTCGTCTGTCCGACGGAACTTGCGGAGTTCAACAAGCAGCTCAAGGCGTTCGCCGACCGCGACACGAAGGTCGTCGGTGGCAGCACCGACAACGAGTGGTCGCACATGATGTGGCGGCGGTCGCACGCGGACCTCAAGGATCTCGGCTACCCGCTCATCGCCGCGCAGAAGCTCGCCCCGGAACTCGGGATTCTCGAGAAGACCGAGGGCTACTGCCTTCGGGCCACGTTCATCGTCGACCCCCACGGCGTCATCCAGTGGGTGGACGTGAACCAGGGCCGCGTCGGCCGCAACGTCGCCGAGGTGCTCCGCGTGCTCGACGCCCTCCAGAGCGACGAGCTCTGCCCGTGCAATTGGAAGAAGGGCGACCCCTACGTGAAGGTCGGCTGATCGTGTGAAGCCCCAGCGCAGGAACTGGTCGAGGAAATTCGCCGATGCGTTTCGGGGGCTCGCGCGGGCGGTCCGCAGCCAGTCGAGCTTTCTCGTCCACCTCTGGGTCGCCGCCGCCGTGGTCGTGGCGGCCGTCGTGATGCGGGTCTCGTCCGTCGAGTGGTGTCTGCTCGTCGGGGCGATCGGCGTCGTGCTCGTGGCCGAGATCTTCAACACCGCGATCGAGTCGCTCGCGAAGGCCCTGCCCGTCGGCCGGCATCCCCGGATCCGGGACGCTCTCGACATGGCGGGCGGTGCCGTGCTACTTAGTGCCGTCGCGGCGGCCTTGATCGGGGCGATCGTGTTCCTGCATCGTGCCGGCGAACTATTCGAAATCTGGTGAAACCCTTCTGGAGGCGATCATGGGGAAGCTCTTTGCGGAGGCGATCGGGACGTTCTGGCTCGTGCTCGGCGGATGCGGTAGCGCCGTTCTCGCGGCGGCCTATCCGGACGTGGGGATCGGCTGGCTCGGTGTCTCGCTCGCGTTCGGCCTGACCGTGCTCACGATGGCCGCGGCCATCGGCCACATCTCGGGCTGCCACCTCAATCCGGCCGTCACCGCCGGCCTCGTCGCGAGCGGACGCTTTGCGATGAAGGACGCGATCGGCTACGTCGTCGCCCAGGTGATCGGCGGCATCGCGGGGGCGGGCGTGCTCTACCTCGTCGCCAAGGGGCTGCCGGGCTTCGATCTCGCAAGCGGCTTCGCCTCCAACGGCTACGGCTCGCACTCGCCGGCGGGCTACCCGCTCGGCAGCTGCTTCCTCGTCGAGGCGGTGCTCACGGCGGTGTTTCTCTTCGTGATCCACGGTGCGACCGACCACCGATCAAGCTCGATCATCGCGCCGATCGCGATCGGCCTCTGCCTTGCTCTGATCCACCTCGTGAGCATCCCGGTCACGAACACCTCCGTGAACCCGGCCCGAAGCACCGCGACGGCCCTCTTCGTCGGCGGCTGGGCGGTCGAGCAGCTCTGGCTGTTCTGGGTCGCGCCGATCCTCGGCGGCATCGTCGGCGGGCTCGCCTACCGCTGCGTCTCGGAGTGCGGCGACTGACGGGGCGTCAAACTTGCTGGGTTCGGGGCTACCCGTGCCACGCCTCCGGACGTTCGCTGCGGTCCTCCGGACCTCCGCTCACTCGGAGCTGACTGGCGCTTCGGCATCCATGCCTGCGCTGGTCAGCTACGCCGGCGACATGGCACGGGTAGCCCCTCACGGCCTTCGCCTCGAGCCCGGCCGCGGCTCACTTCCGCAGGTCGTA
>JBBAVU010000102.1:0-10669 GCA_040397565.1 Pirellulales bacterium
GCAGGTATCTCATACCAAAAAAACAACCCAGGTCTTGAAATCGATTTCTTCTCATCTATCCTTTGCAGCTTAACAGGCGGTCGAGTGGTTCGGTCGCTCGTGAGGTGAAGGGTCTTTCGATCGACCGACTCCCGGTGACATCGAATTCAGCCCGTGTTTCTTTGTTCTTGGTTCGTGATTTTCCTACGGAGGTTTTCTCAATGCGTCGATTCATGGCTCTGAGCGTTGCGACGATGGTCGCCGTGCTCTTCAGTGCCACCTCGGCTGACGCCGGGTGTCACAAGCACCGCCGCCATCACGGTGGCTGTGCGGATTGCTCCGCTCCCGCGGGCGACTGCGGTGGCGATGCCGGATGCGGTGACAGTGGTGCCGCTGCCGGTGACTGCGGTGGCGCCGCCACCAAGACGGTGTATCAGCGTCAGTACGTGACCGAGATGCGTCCGGTCACGTCGACCGAGTACACCACCGAGACCCGCGAGCGGACCTACACGGTCCACAAGCGTGTTCCGCGAACGGAAGAGCGGACTCGCACGGTCACCGTCATGGTCCCCGAGACCAAGACGAAGACCGTCTCGCACACGGTCATGAAGAACGTGACGGAGACGAAGACGTCCGAGTACACGGTCCAGGTCCCCTACACCGAGCAGGTCGAGCAGACCTACACGGTCCAGGAGCCCCAGACCGAAGAGAAGACCAGCACCTACACGGTGAAGGTTCCCTACACCGAGCAGGTCGAGCAGACCTACACGGTGAAGGTCCCCTACACCGAGGAAGTCACCACGTCCCGCACGGTCTCCAAGCGGGTTCCCGTCACCACGATGAAGACGGTCACGGTCAACGGCGGCCACTGGGAAAACCAGTCGGTCACGGTTGACGGCGGCGTCGACGCGTGCGGCTGCCCGTGCCCCCCGAAGACCTGCTGCAAGAAGGTCTGGGTGCCGAGCTGCGAGACGAAGGAAGTCGCCTGCACGACCTACCAGTGCGTGACCGAGGAAGTCCCCAGCACCCACACGGTCACCAAGCACCGTGAGGAGCAGCGGACCCGGACTGTCAGCGTCACGAAGCACCGTGACGAGGAGAAGACCCGGACCTACACCGTGACGAAGATGGTCCCCGTGACCAAGACCCGCACGGTCAGCGTCACCAAGCACAAGTCCGAGACCCGGACTCGTGAGTACCAGGTGACCAAGAGCGTGCCGGAGACGGTCGAGAAGGAAGTCACCTACACGGTGAACGTCCCCTCGCAGAAGGAAGAGAAGTACACCGTGACGGTGTACGACTCGGTGCCCGAGACCAAGACCGAGAGCTACACGGTCAAGGTTCCGCACCAGGTCACGAAGGAAGTGGCCGTCCAGGTCTGCAAGATGGTCGCCGTCGAAGTGGCCGCCGATAACGGCGGTTGCGGCGGTGCCTCGGCCGGCGGTTGCGGTGGTCACGGCGGTTGCGGCGGCCACGGCGGCTGCCACGGCGGCTGCCACTGAGATCGGCCTCGGTCACTGACCGAAGTTGCCCAAAGGAGCGGGCCGGACGCGTGCGTCCGGCCCGCTTTCTTTTTTGGGGCGGATGGCCGGGGCGGCGGCCGGCCGCTTGCACTCGGCCCTCGAAAATGATCGGATGATTTCCGAAGCGATTCCTGCAAATTCATCGACTCCACGCACACGGATTCCGTTCTCCGGGGGAAACCAAACGATGCACCGACCGACACGCTGCCTGATCTCCGCGGCATTGCTCCTGGCCGCCGGCTGTTCGCCCATGCCGTCGAGCGCCGACGAGCCGCCGTCCACCGTCAAGTCACCGGAAGTGGTGAAGGCCGTGAATGCTGCCAACGCCGCGACCATCACGGCCTTCAACAAGGCGGACGCCGCGGGAGTGGCGGCGCAATTCGCGGCGTCGGGTGAACTCGTCGACGAGAACGGCGGCGTCCACTCCGGTCGCCAGTCGATCCGCGAAGCTTTCGCGAAATTCTTCGAACGCTTCCCAAAGGCCCAACTCTCAATGGAGGCGGAGTCGGTCCGGGCGATCGACGACGACCTGGCGATCGAGGAGGGCGTTCGGCTCGTCACCGCCGACGAGGGCGCCACCGCCGCACGCGTGCGATACACGGTGGTCCGCGAAAAGGACGGCGGTGACTGGCTCATCGCCTCCTATCGCGAGTTTGCCGACGACCCTCCGCCATCGGCGCAGGAGATGCTCGCACAGCTGGGCTGGCTCGTGGGCGAGTGGGTCGACGAGAGCCCCGAGGGGCGGACGACGATCTCCTATCGCTGGAGCGACGACGGCAGCTACCTGCTCGGCGACTACAACCTCTCGGTCGGCGGTCAGCCCACGTCGACGAGCCAGCAACGGATCGGCTGGGATCCCGTCGAGCTCACGCTCCGCTCGTGGACCTTCGACTCCGACGGCGGCTTCAGCGAGGGGGAATGGACCCCGGACGATGCGGGCTGGGTCGTGAAGTCGGTCGCGACGCTCCCAGACGGCACGACCGGCTCCGCGACGCTCACGCTTTCGCCGACCGATGCCGACCATGTCACGATCCTCGGAACCGACCGAGTCGTCGCGGGGGCGGTCGAGCCCGACTTCAAGCTCATGATCGCCCGCAAGCCCCCCCGGCCGGACGCGGAGTCTCGCTGATCGCCGACTTCTTGGTCCCCTGTATTGGATTCATGGCGTTCCGACGCCGAAGCGGTTCCTGTTCGAAAGACTCATGGATTCGAAACACTCATGGAGTGGTTGAGATGAACATCGGGCGGATCGTGCATGGCTCGTCCAAGCCCCACGTGGGCCGTTGGATCGTATTTTCGGCGGTGGTCGCGTGCGGCTGCCTCGCCGTGGGCGAAGCGTTCGCCCGGCCATCGGTGGGCCGCGGTGGTGGCGGGGGCCGTCCGTCGATGGGACACGTCGGTGCCGGCGGCGCTCGTCCTGCGGCGCCGATGGCGAGGCCGTCTCCCGGCATGAACCGACCGCAGATGCCCATGGCCAGACCGATGCCGTCGCCACGACCGCAGATGCCATCGAACATCGCCAGGCCACAGATGCCGCAAACGCGTCCTTCGCCGGGAATCGCGCGACCACAGGGACCGGGCGGCGGACTGCCGCAGGCGATGAACAGGCCGGCCCCGGGCATCCCTGGCGGCATGCAGCGGCCGTCGTTCCAGCGGCCGAGCGCCGACCTCGGGCGACCGAATCTCTCCCGGCCCTCGCTGCCGAGTGCCGCAGGCAGGCCGACCGGTCCCTCCCCGTCCGGTCCCTCGATGGCCGGCCCGACGACACGGCCGTCGTTTCAGACGCGGCCGGGCATCGGGGCCATGAGACCGCCCGCCGGTGCGGGCCCGATCGCCACCAAGCCGGCACCAGGCTCCGGCATTCCCGGCGTCGGCGGTCCAGCCGGCCTGACCCGCCCGTCACCGCTGCCGGGCGCCGCGAGCCGCCCGGGCGGCGGCTTTGCGACGCGGCCGTCGCCGTCCTTGCGGCCAGGTGATCTCGGCATGACGCGGCCAGCGCCCGGATTTGAACGGCCGGTCCGGCCCGACTTCCCGAGGCCCGATGGCGGCAATCGTCCTGGCCTTGGCGGCAATCGTCCTGGCCTTGGCGGCAATCGTCCCGGCCTTGGCGGCGATCGTCCGAGTATCGGTGGCGACCGTCCGTCGATCGGCATGACGAAGCCGGCTCCCGGATTCGAACAGCCAGTCGGGCTTCCGGGATCGCGGCCGGAGCGACCTGGCATCGGTGGCAACAGACCGGGTGCCGGCTGGAACCGGCCTGGCATCGGCGACAACAACGCTTTCTGGAACAACAATAACAACTGGAACAGCGGCAACGTCATCAACAACATCAACAACAATCACAACAACTGGTTCACCAACAACAACTTCAACAACGTCAACATCAACAACCGCCCGGGCTACCGTCCCGGTTACGGCTGGAACGGCGGTGGCTGGGGACTGCCGGGCTACGGAAGCGGCTGGTACGGTGGAGGCTGGAACGGTGGCTACGGCAACTGGGGCAACCACTGGTACAACCACAGCGTGAACCCGGGCTACGCCGGCTGGTACCACGGCTGCTGGAACGGCAACTGGGGCCGTTACAACGGCGGCTGGTGGGCCCCCTTCCTCTTCGGGGCCGCGACCTGGGGCCTCGCCTCGACCTGCACGAACTGGGGTCTCGGCTACTCCTGCCTCGGCTACGGCGCGGGCGGCTACGTGAATCCCTACTATTCCTCGATCCCCGCGGCGGTCGTGGCGGCGAGCCCCTACGACTACTCGCAGCCGATCATCGTCAACAACTACATCGCCAAGGACGGCGAGGCCGCCGGAGCGGGTGCCGTCGCCGATGATGACGCGGAGCCTGCCGCCAAACCGGCGGCCGATCCCGTCGTCGAAAAGGCGGTCGCCGACTTCAAGAACGGCGAATACGACGCCGCGCTCGCCGGCCTCGACAAGGCCGTGAAGGCCTCGCCGAAGGACTCCGTGCTCCACGAGGTTCGCGCGCTCGCGCTCTTTGCCCTCGGCCGCTACGACGAGGCGGCGGCCACCCTGAACGCGGTGCTCGCAGCCGCGCCGGGCATGGACTGGACGACCATGAGCGGCCTCTACGGATCGGTCGACGACTACACGACGCAACTGCGACGTCTCGAGGCCTTCTGCAAGGCCAATCCGGGGAACGCCGCGGGCTATTTCGTGCTCGCCTACCACTACCTGGTGGGCGGCCATGCCGACCTCGCGGCCGACGCGCTCAAGGTCGTGGTCGCGAAACAGCCCGGCGACGCCGTCGCCAAACGGCTCCTCGACGCGATCACGCCCCCGGCCGAAGCCGCCGATTCAAAGCCGGGCAAAGCCGCCGATGATCGAGAAGACAAGGAAGCCGCTGGCGGCGAGCCGGCCAAGCCGGCGACCCCCGAGGCAGCCGACGATTCGTCCGCCGCGAAGGCGTCCGGGCCGGAGACCGATCTCGTCGGCTCCTGGAAGGCGACGATGGGAGACGATGCGGTCGAGTTGACCGTGAAGGAAGACTCCACGTTCACCTGGAAGGCGACGCCGAAGGGTCAGCCGGCCGTCGAACTGTCCGGCAGGATCTCCACCACCGCCGACGCCGTCGCGCTCGAGAGCGAGAAGGCCGGCACGATGCTTGCGAAGGTGAAGAGCCAGGGAGCCGACGCCTTCGATTTCGCGCTCGTGGGCGCGCCGAAGGACGCCAAGCCGCTCGTCTTCCAGCGGCAAAAGTGAATCCCGGCGAGGCTCACCAACGGGCCTCGAGGCCGACGCTCGCGCCGTTGAGGAACAGGCCGGCGCCGTGGTCGAGACCGAGGCCGCTGTCGTCGTCGAACGAGAAGTCGAACTGGCTCGGTGCGAGGGCCACGCCCGAAAGCCAGAGCAGGTTGTAGCCGGCCCTCAGCCCCCAGACGTGGTTGATCCGGTAGATCGCCGCAAGGTTGATGTCGGCGATCATGCCGACGCCGCCGGTCGACGAGGAGCGGGCCGTTCGTGCGGTGAGGCCGCTGCCCGGGACATCGATCTCCGACTGCGACTGGTAGAGCGTCGCACCGGCGAGCGCCGTCTTGACCCCTCCTTCGAAGGCGAACCGCTGCCACTCCGTCCTGCCGCGAACGCCGACTTGGAACCCGATGAGGTTCGAACTCGTGTTCACGGTGTACGGCGTGGGACGGTCTCCGGCCCGCCCTATGACGCCGAGCGTGGCCTGCTCCTCGAGGCTCGCCCACCGAAAACCGGCCAGCCAGTCGACCGTGGAGCAGTGGTAGCATCGCTTGCACGCGAGCCGGGCGCAAGGGTCGCAGCTTGCACACGAGTTGGAGCGGAAGACGTTCAACTCGGCAGAGTTCAGCGACGACCAGTAATCGGCCTCCACGAAGGTGGCGTTCGCGAACCCCGGCACGTTTTCACCGAGTTCACCGGCGACGTTCACCTGGTTCGTTCCCGCGGCGAGCGCGTCTCCGTACATGCCGTACACGCCCAGGTAGCCCGCCTCCCAGCCCGTGCAGTCCGACAACCGTCGCCCGTAGAGGAGCCTCACGCCCGGCGCCACGGTCGGCGTCATGCTGCGGGTCGTCATCAGGAAGGCGCCGGGATTCTGCGAGTTCTGGTTGGCGATCGCGAACGGCTGGTTGTTCGTCGCGTCGTCCCGCTGCAGGAAGAGCACGTCGAACATGGCGTAGTCCCGCCACGGCGAGCAGCTGGAAGGCGGGCAGTGCGTCGCCACGACCTCCTCTTCGGGCATCATGCCGGGCTCCGCGAACTCGACGTACTCCTCCATCTGCGGAGCGACGATCTTCTTTCCGACGGGGGCGGTCTTCTCATCCTCCTCGTCGTCGCTCTTCGAAAGGACGCTCTTGTTCGACGAGTCGAGTTCCTCATCCGCCGCTGACTCGATCTTTTCCAGGAGAGCCTCGTCGCGATCCTTCTCGGCGACTTCCTCTTTCCCGACCGGATCGGCCGTTTCGGCGAACGCCATGAACGGCAACAAGATCGTCGCCACGACGACGGCCCAGCCCACCCGGGCAAGAACATGGACTTGAATCATGACACGCCTCCCTGCTGCGACCCCGATACGCTTCCCGACCCCGTGATTCGCCTCGACACCGAAAGCCGACGCCAATCCGACGATCGTCACGGGAAGTCGATTCGGAGCATCCGTCACGGTCGCATGAGCGCGGCGGGTGCAGCCGTCAATCTCCGCCAAAACCACGCAAGAAGGCTTGCGCGATCGGCCGATATTTCGCACAGGGGGCAGCTTGCCCAGTCATCCATAACCCATCCATCCCACTGGAGCCCATTCATGCTCGTCCTCTCCCGCAAGCAAAGCCAGCGCATCCGGGTCGGCAACTCGATCGTCGTGACGGTCGTCCGAGTCAGCGGCGACAAGGTCAGGCTCGGGATCGAGGCTCCCGACGGCGTGCGGGTGTTGCGGGAGGAACTCGAACCGATGGACGACGAGCGGCCGGACTCCCGCGCCGCCTGACACCACGGTGAACGCGACGGCCGTCCGGGAGCTATGCTCTCCGCGACCTCGCCCCTGGTGTCTCATGCGATTCGCACTCCGCCGCATCACCCGCGCCGCCTCGCGGGCGATTCACGGCAACCCGGTGGTCCGTTCCGCGAAGAATCTCCGCAACGGTCTCGTCGACGGGGCCTTCCGCCGCACGGCGGCGGCGCAGGGCCGGCGGCTCGCGGACGATCTCGTGCGAAGCGGCGTTCGCGAGGCGGCCTTCACGATCGCCTTCAACACTCCCTGGGCCATCGACCTTCTGACGCACCAGTGGTCGAGGCACCAACCTGATCTCCGCCTCGTCGTCGTCGACAACTCGAGCGATCGTTCGGCCCGCGCAGCCCACGAAGACCTTTGCAGGCGACGGCAGCTGCCGTACCTGCCGCTGCCGAGAAATCCCGAGTGGAGCCCGAACCGCTCCCACGGCATCGCGCTCAATTGGGTCTGGTTCAACATCGTCCAGCACGCCGGCCTCGACGTCGCCGGCTTCATCGACCACGACTGCGTTCCGGTCGCGTCGCTCGACCTGCGGAGCCGCCTGCGGGGACTCGCCGCCTACGGCATGCGAGGATCCTCCCTGACCCATCCGCAGGCCTGGAATCTCTGGGCAGGGTACTGCTTCTTCAGGCCGGCCGCCGCCGAGAAGTTCGCCGTCGACTTCAAGCACCGCATCGAACTGGGGCTCGACACCGGTGGCGGCAACTGGGCGGGATTCTACCGCCATCTCGACCGGGCCTCGGTCGGCGAGGCCGGGTATCGCATCGTGCGGATCGGACTCGGCGACGGGCGGCCGCCGGTCGCCATGCTGCTGCTCGACGAGGCGTTCCTCCACCTCGACGGCGCCTCGTACCGCGAGGCCTTCCGCGACGCGTCGATGCGGCAGCGGCTCATGGACTCGATCCTCGCGGTACCGTGAACCCAGGGTACAACAGGCGTCCATGCCAGGCTTCGATGTCATCGTCGTTGGTGGCGGAGGCATCGGCGCCGCCGCCGCGTGCCATCTCGCCCGCCGCGGTGCGCGGGTGCTCGTGCTCGACCGCTTCCCGATCGCCCATGCCCGCGGCAGCTCCCACGGTCAGACGCGACTCATACGGCTCGCCTACTTCGAGCATCCCGACTACGTCCCCCTGCTGCGAAGCAGCTACGAACTCTGGCGGGAGCTCGAGGGAGCCACGGGCCGCACCCTGCTCGTCGAAAACGGCCTGCTGATGGCCGGACCGCCCGATGGCGAGGTGATCACCGGCTCCGTCCGCTCCGCCGAGGTCCACGGCCTCACCATCGAACGGCTCTCCCCGACCGAGGCCATGAGGCGGTTTCCCGTGTTCTCGCTGCCGGACGATTGGTCGGCGGTCTACGAGCCGAGGGGCGGCCACCTCTTCGTCGAGGAGTGCGTGCGGGCGCATGCCGACGAGGCGATCCGCGCCGGCGCGAGGTTCGACATCGGCGTCACGGTCACGGGCTGGCGATCCGACGGCCGCGACGCCGTCGTCGAGACCGACCGCGGCGAATACGTCGCAGGCAGGCTCGTGCTTGCCCCGGGTGCCTGGGCGACGGGACTCCTCCGACTGCCCGCGGTGCGTCTCGAAGTGCTTCGAAAGGCTCTGTTCTGGTACCGCCCGCGGGCGGACGCCGCAGCGGCATTCGCCCCGGACAGGCTCCCCTGCTTCGCCTTCGACATGCCGGAGGGCTTCTACTACGGTTTTCCCGCGATCGATGGCAGGGGCGTGAAGGTGGCGGAGCACACGGGTGGAAGAACGGTGAGTGATCCACTGGCCGTCGATCGCGGCATCGACGACGTGGAACGGCTGAGCGTCGAGCAGGCGATCGCGGAGCGGATCCCGTCGCTCGGACGCGACCTCGCGGACCATGCGGCGTGCCTCTACACGATGTCGCCGGACCGCCACTTCCTCCTCGGCCCCCACCCGCAGCACGACGGCGTCGCGATCGCGGCCGGCTTCTCCGGGCACGGCTTCAAGTTCGCGCCGGTCATCGGCGAAGCGATCGCCGACCTCGCCCTCCAAGGCCGCACCACACACCCCGTGGGATTCCTCTCGCCGGCGCGTTCAATGTCCACAGAACCGTGAGTTTTCGGAGCACGATCGACCATGCCATCACGACACCTCTCCCACCGCCCCGCGTCATCCCCGTACGCCTCCCGCTTTCTGCGGCGCGACGTCGGGCTCTTCGGGGCGGGCCTGCTCGCCGCTTGCACCGTGGCGATGGCCCGGGGGGGCGACTGGCCCCAGATCCTCGGTCCCACCCGCAGCGGCATCGCCTCGGCCGACGAGCGACTGGCCGAGCGCTGGCCGGCCGACGGCCCGCGGGCGGCCTGGCGACGGTCGGTGGGCACGGGCTACGCCGGCATCGCGGTCCGCGGCGGGCGGGCGTATCTCTTCCACCGCGTCGACGACCGCGAAGTGCTCGAGGCGATCGACGTCGGCGGCGGAAAGACCCTCTGGAAGGAGGGCCATCCCACGACCTTCGCGGCCCAGGTGGGCGCCGGCAACGGACCGCTCTGCACGCCCGTGGCCGTCGATGACGCCGTCATCTCCTTCGGCGCGCAGGGGGTGCTCTCCTGCCACGATCCGGCGACAGGCGCGGTGCGATGGCGGCGGGACACGCACCGCGACTTCGGCGCCCAGGAGGGCTACTTCGGGGCCGGCAGCACACCGTTGGTCGTCGGCGACACCGTGATCGTGAACGTCGGCGGCACCCGCGAGGAGGCAGGCGTCGTGGGGTTCTCGCTCGCCGCGGGCAAGACGCTCTGGGCGGCGACCCGCGAGCCCGCCAGCTACTCTTCCCCCGTCGAGGCGACGGTGGATGGACGAACCCTCGCGGTGGTGGTGACCCGCTACCAGTGCCTGCTGATCGAGCCGGAAAGCGGGAAGGTCCGCTGGCAGTTCCCGTTCGGCATGCGCGGTCCGACGGTCAACGCGGCCGCCCCGGTCGTCTTCGGGTCGGGCGACGGCGGCGTGCGGCTGCTCGTCACGGCGGCCTACGGCATCGGCTCCGTCTGCGGCCCCTTCGACGCGGACTCCTTCACCCGCGGCTGGGAAGGAAGCGACTCGCTTGCCACGCAGTACTGCACGCCAATCGCGATCGACGGCCACCTCTACGCGATCGACGGTCGGGACGACGTGCCGCCGGCCGACTTCGTCTGCGTCGAGGCGGCGACGGGCAGGGTCGCCTGGCGCGAGCGGTCGTTCGGCTACGGCACGATGCTTGCGGCCGATGGCAAGCTCGTCGTCGCGAAGACCGACGGAGAGATCGTGCTCGTGCGACCGAGCCCCGATGGCCTGCGGGTGCTGTCGCGGGCGCGAGTTCTCGAGGGAACGCTCCGCGCACTTCCCGCGATCGCCTCGGGCCGCCTCTTCATCCGCGACGACACGACGCTCGCCTGCCTCGAAGTGGGCCGCTAGCGACGGAGCGGGTGTTTCGCCGGCGTTCGGCATCCATGTGCCTGTGTGACCCATTGAGCACCACGTTTGACCGTTCGGGGCTGCCCGTGTGCCCGAGACGGCGTATGCAGACAAGCGAAGCAAGGATTGCGGAGCGCCGTCTGCATCCGAGCGAGCGCAGCACAGGATGTGCGTAGCGAGCGTCCGGCGAGGGCACACGGGCAGCCCCGAACCCACCGCGCAGGCGGCAATCCGGCGTCAATCGGCGGGAC
>JBBAVU010000103.1:0-10611 GCA_040397565.1 Pirellulales bacterium
TAGTCGGCCGTCATCTCCTCGGCGAGCTTCGCCATCGTCGTGCCGCGGGCGGCGCTCTCGGCGATGATCTTGTCGTCCACGTCGGTGACGTTCACGACCCAGGTGACCTGCCAGCCGGAGTAGACGAGGTAGCGCTTCACGGTGTCGAAGATCACCGGGCCGACCATGTGGCCGATGTGGCTCGGCTTGTAGACCGTCGGCCCGCAGAGATACATCCCCACGTGGCCGGGCTTCACCGTCGAAAGCGGCGACTTCTTCTTCGTGAGCGTGCTGTAGACCTCGATCTTGGGAAGGGAAGTGTTCGCCATCCGCCGAGAAACCTCCGAAAAAAGACCATTGGTGCCGTTCAAAGACGCCGGACGCGGTCACGCCCTGCGCACCACGAGCGCGACGCATTCCGCCGAGATCGCCTTCTCCTCGCCCACCGGGCCGACGCCTTCTCCGGTCTTCGCCTTCAGGCCGACCGCGTCGACGTCGATCCCGAGCAGGCCGGCGACGCTCGCCCGGATCCGCTCCCGATGCGGGAGGATTTTGGGACGCTGGGCGAAAATCACGCAATCCAGGTTCCCGACCCCCCATCCGGCGGCCGCGAGCCTGGCCGCCGCCGCCCGGAGCATTTCGCCGGAATCCCGGCCCCGATTCGCCTCTTCCGTGTCGGGAAACATCTCGCCGATGTCGCCCAGGGCCGCCGCCCCGAGGATCGCGTCGGTAATCGCGTGGAGGAGGACGTCGGCGTCGCTGTGGCCGATCGCCGAGCGGTCGTGCGGGATCCTCACGCCGCCGAGCAGGAGGCCGTCGCCGGGCCCAAGCCGGTGCGTGTCATGGCCGAGGCCGATGCGAAAGGGATGCGGGTGCGCCGGCACGGAATGCTCCAGGGACCGTTGATCCGTGAGATCGTCGCATCCCCGCCCTACCGCGGCAAGGCCGGGCCGACGGGCGTGAGAAACCCGAGAAGCGGCCGGTTGGTACACTCGTCTGCATGAGTGTCGCCCTTCGCCTGCGTCCCGTGCCGATCGACGAATACCTCATCGGCGAGAGCCGTTCCGAGAGGAAGCACGAGTACGTCGACGGCGTCATCTACGCGATGGTCGGGGCGTCGAACTCCCACAATCTCGTGGCGACGAACGTCACCGGCCTGCTGCATGCACAGCTGCGCGGAAAAACTTGCCGGGTTTTCAACGCCGACGCGAAGGTGCGGGTGCGGCTTCCCTCGGGCACGCGGTTTTACTACCCGGATGCCTCGGTGGTCTGCAGCCCGAACCAGGCGAACGACACGTTCAACGACGCCCCGGTCGTAATCGTCGAAGTGCTCTCGGAGTCGACCCGCCGCACCGACGAGCACGAGAAGCGGGAGGCCTACATGGCGATCGACTCGCTCCTGGTCTACGTGCTCCTCGAGCAGGACGCCGCCGCGGCTGTCGTGTATCGCCGGGGCGAAGCGGGCTTCGCCCGCGAGGTCTGGGCCGGCCTCGATGCAGTCATTTCGCTTCAGGAGGTGGGCTGCGAACTACGGCTCGCCGATGTCTACGCCAACGTCGGCCTCGCCCCCTGATGATGCAACACGCCAGTCCCGCGATCGTCGTCGAAGGCCTGGCGAAGGAGTACCGCGTCTACGACAAGCCGGAGGGCTTGATGGCGAGCCTCCGCGGTCTTTTTTCACGCCGGAGCCGCACCGTCGAGGCGTTGCGGGGAGTCGATCTCGCGGTCGAGACCGGGGAGTTCGTCGCGCTGCTCGGGCCCAACGGCGCCGGCAAGACGACCTTCCTCAAGCTCCTCTCCGGCATCATCACGCCCTCGCGAGGAACGGCGCGGGTGCTCGGCCACGTGCCCTGGGAGCGGAACGACGACTTCCGCCGCCGATTCGCCCTCGTCATGGGGCAGCGGAACCAGCTCTGGTGGGACCTGCCCGCCGCGGAGAGCTTCCGGCTCCACAAGGAGATCTACCGGCTCGATTCCGCGCGGTTCGAGCGGGTCCGCGACGAACTCGTCGACCTGCTCGGCGTGCGGAAGCTGATCCTGCAGCCGGTTCGGGAGCTCTCGCTCGGCGAGCGGATGAAACTCGAACTCGTCGCCGCGCTCCTCCACGAGCCGGAGGTGCTCTTCCTCGACGAGCCGACGATCGGCCTCGACGTCGTGGCCCAGCACACGATCCACGAGTTTCTCCGCCACGTGCAGTCGGAGCGGCGGACGACCGTCATGCTCACGACGCACTACATGAAGGACGTGGCCGCGCTCTGCGAGCGGGTGGTCGTGATCACCCACGGCGACATTCTCTACGACGGCTCTCTCGCGGAGATCGTCGACCGCTTCACCACGCACAAGATCGTGACGCTCGACCTCGATCAAGCTCCCGCGCCCGGCCGGATGGAGCGGTTCGGGTTTCCGTGCGAGATCCGGGGGCCGCAGGTGGTCTTGCGGATCGACCGCAGCCGGATCGCCGACGTGCTCCCGGAGATCCTCGGAGGCACGGGCGTCCGGGACGTCTCGGTCGAGGACGTACCGCTCGAGGAGATCGTAGCCGGGCTGTTTCGCTCTGGATCGACGCGGCCCGCCGAGCCGGCGGAGTCTCCGGCATGAAAAGCCCGATCGAGGCCGCCGTCGCACGCCCCGGGCCGCTCCTCGAACTGTCCACGCGGCTCCGCACCTGGTGGACGATGCTCGCGATCTGCCTGGAGGAACGGCTCGCCTACCGGGGCGACTTCATCCTCGGCACGGCGATGCGGTTCCTGCCGATCGTGACGCAGGTCTTCCTCTGGACGGCGGTCTTCGCCGCCACGAGCCGCGCCGACATCGCCGGCTACTCGCGGAACGACATCGTCGCCTATTACCTGCTCACGATGGTGACCCGCGCCTTCTCGAGCATGCCGGGCCTGGCCGGCGGCATCTCCCGCGGCATCCGCGACGGCTCGGTGAAGAAGTACCTGGTCCAGCCGGTGGACTACGTGTCGTTCCTGCTGGCGGCCCGGATCGCCCACAAGCTCGTCTACTACGCCGTCGCGATCCTGCCGTTCGCCGTCGTGTTCTGGATCTGCCGCAGCTACTTTCCGCCGCCGCCCGACCTCCCGACGATGGGGGCCTTCCTGCTCTCACTTCTGCTTTCCTTCCTGCTCGGCTTCTTCATGGAAGCCACGCTCGGCATGCTCGGATTCTGGGTGCTCGAGACGTCGAGCATCGTGTTCGCCTACATGCTCGTGCAGTACCTGCTCTCGGGCCACATGTTCCCGCTCGACATGCTCGCCGCGATCCCCACCGGCGTCGCGGGCACGAGCCTGGCCGACATCGTCCGCTGGCTGCCGTTCGAATACACGGCCTACTTTCCGGCGGCCGTGTGGCTCGGCAAGGTCCGCGGAGCCGACCTCGCGGGATCGCTTTTGATCGAGGCGGCGTGGGTCGTGATCATGGCCGTGGCGTGCCGGCTCGCCTGGTGGCGGGGCACGCGGAGGTATGCCGCCTATGGTGGCTGACGTCGGACGCTATCTCACGATCTTCGGCACCTTCGCGAGGGCCTGTCTCGTCCGCGACATGACGTTCCGGGCCAACTTCATCCTCGAGTGCCTCACGAGCCTCGGCTGGATGTCGATGAACCTCGCCTTCTACCTGCTCGTCTTCCAGTTCACCCCCGAGATCGGCAAGGGGACCGGCTGGTCGCGGGAGCCCTTCTTCGCCTTCGTGGCGACGGGGCTCATCATCAACTCGATCGTGCAGGCGCTCTTCATGCCGAGCGCCGAGGAGCTCACCGAGATGGTCCGCACGGGCGGGCTCGACGGGGTGCTCGTGCGGCCGCTCGACGCCCAGTTCCTGCTCTCGATGCACCGGGTCGACTTCTCGTCGTTCGCCAACGGCCTCGTCGGCGTGGGCATCCTCGTATGGGCCCTCGCCCGCCTGGACCACGCGCCGCCGCCGATCGCATGGCTGCTCTATCCGCTTTTGATCCTGTGTGGCGTGGCGATCCTGTATTCACTGGTGATCATGCTCGCCGCCGCCACGATCCTCATGGGCCGCAACCAGAGCCTCTACGACTTCTGGTTCTACCTCACGAACTTCTCCCGCTATCCCGCGGAGATCTACGCCGGGCCCTGGGGCGGCCCGCTCCGCACCCTCTGCACGTTCGTGATCCCGATCCTGCTCGTCGTCAACGTGCCGGCACGGGTGATCGCCCAGCCGCTCGCCGGCGAATCCTGGTGGCCGGTCGCGGGGGCGGTGGTGGCCGCGATCGCGAGCCTCGCCATCTCGCGGGTCTTCTTCCAGCGGGCCTTGGCGAAATATCGCAGCGCCTCGAGCTAGATCCCATGCCACTTCGAGACCTCATCGCTCCTTTCACGTCCTCGCGGACGCTGGGCCACATCGCGCTGCTCGCCGTCGCGATGGGAGCGTACGCCCTGCTGCCGGTCGCGAAGGAATACTCCCAATACAGGGCGATCGGAGACACCCCTTCCGAACTGCATGTGGCGCTCTCGTTGACCCTGGGCTGGCTGCTGGTCTTTCGGACCAATGCGGCCTACGCGCGGTGGTGGGAGGCGCGGACGCTGTGGGGCAGCCTCGTCAACGCGACCCGGAACCTCTCGCTCAAGCTGTCCATCCTCTCCTCTCCCACGCCGTCCGAAGCGACGTTCCTGAAGACGGCCCTCGAGGCGTTTCCGAGGTCGCTGATGTCCCACCTCAGGAACGAGACCTACGACCACGAGGACCTGATCACGGCGAACTGCCCTACGCACGCCCCCCTGGCGATCGCCAATCGGCTCTATGCGTGGGTCAACCAACGCAAGAAAGACGGCCGGATCGACGGGGACGAGTTGCGGGTGATCGACGTCGAACTTGCCAAGCTGATGGACATCTGCGGGGCGTGCGAACGGATCGCCCGCACGCCGATCGTGCGATCCTACCGGACCTTCACGCGGCAATGCATCGCGTTCTTCCTGCTGACCTTGCCGTGGGGAATCGCCGAGGATTTCAAGTGGTGGACGATCCCGTTGACCATGGTGACCTCCTACTTCATGCTCGGCATGGAAATCGTGGCCGAGCACGTCGAGGAGCCGTTTGGACTGGACGAGGACGACCTCGACCTCGACGGCCTGTGCAACACCATCGAGGCGTCGGTCGAGGACGTCTTCGGCCGCCGTGAAGTCACCGAGGAGCCGTGAGTCGCCGGAGAATCAAATGGACATCGTCTATCGCTTCGATCCCCATGCTCCCATCGGTCATCGTGCGCCGCGGACCCACCGCGAGGCCCTCGAGTTCCTCGAACAGGGGAACGACCGCTACAACGCGATGGCGGAGCGCATCCAGTCCATCGCCGGCGGCGATCGGACACACGCTCCGATGGTCGTTCCGATCGATCCGGTCCAGCTCGGCATCCCGATCATCGCGGGTCTCGAGCAGGACCATGCCCCCTTCGCGCTGGTGCTGGGCTGCTCGGACGCCCGGGCCCCGATCGAGCGGATCCTGGACTGCTCGGCCAACGACGTTTTCGTGGTTCGCGTCGCCGGCAACGTGCTGGGCGTCGAATGCCTGGGAAGCATCGACTACGCCGTCACGGTCCTGCGGCCGTCGTTGCGGAGCGTGCTCGTCATGGGCCACACCCACTGCGGCGCGGTGGGGGCGGCGGTGGACATGTACCTGAGGCCCTCGAGTTTCGGCGAGATCGCCTTCAGCCACGCGGTGCGAAGCCTGACCGACCGGATCCTGCTGTCGGTCCGCAACGCAGCCCGCGGGCTGGAGGTGTCGCTCGGCTCGAAGGTCCACAAGCACAAGCGGTATCGCGAATGGCTCACGACCACCTCCTGCTTCCTGAATGCCGCGGTGACGGCCTATGACCTGCAGCGCGAGGTCGACTCGTTGACCAAGGGCCTGCGCGTCTGCTACTCCGTCTTCGACATGGCGTGGAGTCGGATCGGCGCCCTGCCGCAGCGGTCCAGGGAGGAATCGGGGCAGACGCCCCGGTTCGCATCGGCCCCCCGGTCGGCCGAGGATTTCGACGACCTGATCGAGGCCATTTCGCACCGGCTGACATGAACGCTGCTTCCCCCCATCCCCGGGGCCTCCACGAGGACGCGGTCGCCACGCTCATCGGCCTCGCGATCGTGGCCGCGGCTCTCGCGGTGACCTGGACGGCACGGCCCGCCGAAGACGCCGGCAGCCGGGCCGCCCATCCGAAGGGCTGGCGATCGCCGCTTTCGGCGACGATCGAGCGGCCGCAGACCTGGGCCGATTCGCCGCTGGAGTCGCTGCGGGACAAGAAGGGCCATGGCGTCGCCCCGGCCATTCTCATGGGCATGGGCTGGGTCGTCGCGGTGGCGGCCGCCGGAACGGCCCTCGGCGGCCGGTCGATGGCCAACGAGTTGCCGGGCCACTTCGCCATCGCATCGCTCGCCTGCGTTGCCTGGGTGCTCTCGGCCCAAAAGGTGATCCACTACTACAACCTCGAGTATCCGCTCTGGGCGCTCGCCGCCGGCCTGATCGTGGGCAACGTGATCGGCGTGCCGCGGTGGCTCGCCCGGTCGCTGTCCGGCGAGTACCTCATCAAGACAGGGCTCGTCATCTTCGGGGCCGAGGTGCTCTTCAGCCGGCTGCTCGAGCTCGGCCTGCCCGGCGTGATGACCTCGTGGATGGTCACGCCGGTCGTGCTCGTGGCGACCTACTGGGCCGGCGTGAAGCTGCTGAGGATCCCTTCGCGGTCGCTCTGCATGGTGATCTCGGCAGACATGTCGGTCTGCGGCGTCTCCGCGGCCATCGCCACCGGCGCCGCCTGCCGGGCGCGGAAGGAGGAGCTGTCGCTGGCGATCGGCCTGTCGCTCGTCTTCACGGTGCTGATGATGGTGGCGATGCCGCCGGCGATCCGCTGGCTCGGCCTCGACCCGATCGTCGGGGGCGCCTGGCTCGGTGGCACGATCGACGCCACGGGCGCGGTGGTCGCGGCCGGCGAGGCCCTCGGCAAGGAGGCGGGGGAGGTGGCCGCCACGGTGAAGATGATCCAGAACTCGATGATCGGGGTCATCGCCTTCGCCGTCGCCGTCTACTGGGCCGGCTGGGTGGAGCGGGATCAAGCCGGCCCGCGGACGTCGCTCGCCGCGGAGGCATGGCGGCGGTTCCCGAAGTTCATCCTCGGTTTTCTGGCGGCGTCGATCGCCTGCTCCTGGCTCTTCTCCGGCTCACCCGAGGCCGCCCTCTGGGTCGACGGCACGATCACCGGCTTCACGTCGCGATTGCGGGGCTGGCTTTTCTGCGCCGGCTTCGTCTGCATGGGACTGCAGACGAACTTCCGCGAGTTGGCCCCCGTGCTTGCAAGCGGCCGGCCGCTCCTGCTCTACGTCGGCGGCCAGCTGCTCAACCTCGCCCTCACGCTGGCGATGGCGAGCCTCACGTTCGGCTGGCTCTTCAGGAAGGCGGTGGAGCCGTGAGCGATCCCCGGCTTCGAAGAAGCGTCGTCGTCGTCGCGGCCGTGGCCGTGATCTGGGGAGGTGCGCTGCCGGCCCTGCTGCGATGCGGCCCGGTCGCGCGTCACGTCGCGACGATGGAGGAGAGGGGGGTCAACCCCGCGGCGATGTACTACACCGAACTCGACCGGCTGCCCCTGCGACCCGACTGGCTCGGGCCCCGCCTCGCGATTTGGCCGTAGTCGCGGCCCGCGACGGGGCATAAACTCCTGCAGTCCCGCCAGCCCACACCTCGGATGCCGTCCATGCCGCTGCGACTCGCCTTCAGCTCCAACGCCTACCTCGACGTGCCGGTGGACGTGGCGATCGGCCGGATCGCAGGCTTCGGCTACCGGGGCATCGAACTCTTGGCCGACGTGCCCCATGCCTGGCCCGCGGGGCTGCTCCGCGAGCAGAAGGATCTCATCTGCGGCAGCCTGTCCCGCGACCGGCTCACGATCTCGAACATCAACGCGTTCATGATGAACGCGATCGCCGATCCCAGGCAGCCCTACTGGCATCCCGGCTGGACCGATCCCGACCCTCACTACCGCGCGATCCGCCGCGAGCACACGAAGCGGGCGCTGCGACTGGCCGCGGAACTGGGGGCGACGTCGATCTCCACCGAGCCGGGGGGCGAACTCCAGCCCGGGCAGTCTCGCAAGGAGGCGACCGACATCTTCTACGACGAGATCATGCCCGTGCTCGACGTGGCGGCCGAGGCCGGCGTGACGCTCCTCATCGAGCCGGAGCCGGGGCTCCTGATCGAGAAGTTCGGCCAGTACCTCGAGTTCGCCGAGCGGGTGAACCACCCCGCGCTCGGCCTCAACTTCGACATCGGCCACGCCTACTGCGTGGGCGAGGATCCGGCCGAGTGGGTTCCCGTCATGAAGTCCCACACCCGCCACTACCACTTCGAGGACATCGCGGCCACCCGCGTCCACCACCACCTCGTGCCGGGGGAGGGGGCGATCGACTTCGAGGCCGTGCTCCGCGCGATCGCGACCCACACGCCCGACACGTGGATCACGGTCGAGCTCTATCCCTATCGCAACCGGCCCGACGAGGCGGCGAAGGCCGCGCGGGCCCACCTCCTGGCCTGCGCCGAACGGGCCGGCGTGGAGCTCGATTGATCCATGACCTCGCTCCTTGCCTGGCTGAAGTTGCTGCGGATCCCCAACCACGCGACGGCGGTGGCCGACGTGCTCGCGGGCTGGCTCGTCGTCTCGAAAGCCAGGGAGATCGCGCCGCTGCCGGCGGCCTTCTGGTGGGCGGCCGCGGCGTCGATCTGCCTCTACGGCGCCGGCATGGTGCTCAACGACCTCTTCGATCTCGAGATCGACCGCGAGGAACGGCCGGAGCGGCCGCTGCCGAGCGGGCTCATCTCGCGATCGGCCGCGGCGCGGTTCGGCTTCGCTCTCCTCGCGGGCGGGGTCGCGTCTGCGGTCGCCTCGTCGCTGCTCTCGGGGCATGCGGCCACCGCCACCGTCGGCCTTCTGCTCGCGGCCGCCGTCTGGCTCTACGACCGTTTCGCGAAGCGGTCCGCGGCGGGGCCAGTCGTGATGGGAAGCTGCCGGGGGCTCAACTGGCTGCTCGGCATGACGGCCGCCGGTGGGCCGGCCGCGGTCCACCAGTGGCTGTTGCCGGCCGGCATGGGGCTCTATGCCTGCGGCATCACGCTCTTCTCCCGCGACGAGGCGGGGAAGCCCCGGGCCGACCGGCTGCTCCTCGCGACGCTCGTCATGCTCGCGGGGCTCGCGGCCGCCGGGCTCCACACCGTCTTCATGGCCCGGGCCAACGGCGGCGGCGACTGGCTGGCCACCGGCCGGCTGCAGCCATGGCTCGCTCTCTGGGCGATCCTCGCGGGCTCGATCCTGCTGCGGAACGTGCTCGCGATCGCCGAGCCGTCGCCGGAGCGGGTCCGCACCGCCGTCGGCAACGCGATCATGTCGATCATCACGCTCGACGCCGTGCTCGTGCTCGCCGCCTGCGGCGAGGCCTGGGCGATCGCGACGCTCATGCTGCTGGCGGCCTTCCTCTTCGGCCGCCGCCTCGCGCCGCCGACGTGACGGAGGGGGCCGTGGTACCCGGCTACAGCACCAACAGCATCGGTGACACGGCCGCGATCGACGCATTGCCGCTTCTGCGGCAGCTCGGCTACGGATCGATCGCGATCACGCCCGACCGCCACCTGCTCGATCCGTTCTCTCCGACATTCGACGCCGAGATCGAACGATGGCGGGAGGCCCTCGCCGATGCCGGCATGGCCTGCGTCGTCGAGACAGGAGCTCGTCATCTCCTCGACGCGGTCGTGAAGCACGAGCCGACGCTCGTCTCGGCTGATCCGGCGGGCCGCTCGAGGCGGATCGATTTCCTGAAGTCGGCGATCGACCTCGCCCGCCGGCTCGGGGCCCGGTGCGTCTCGCTCTGGTCGGGCGTTGCACGGGATTCCGCCGATGAAGACTCCCTCTGGAAGCGGCTCGTGGAATCGCTCCTGCCGGTGCTCGACCACGCGGCCGGGGGCGGGGCAGGGGAGGGGATCGCGATCGCCTTCGAACCGGAGCCCGGCATGTTCGTCGACACGCTCGCCCGCTACGGCATCCTGCTCGAACTCGTTTCCGCGCGGCTCGGCCGGCCCGACCACCTCGCCCTCACAGTCGACATCGGCCACATGGAGTGCATGGGGGAGCGGCCGATCGCCACCGCGCTCGCCCCGTGGGCCCACCGGATCGCGAACGTCCACGTCGACGACATGCTCGCCTGCCGCCACGAGCACCTGCCGCTCGGCGAGGGCGACGTCGATTTCCAGCCGGCAATCGACCTTCTGCGGTCGGCCGGCTACCGGGGTGGCCTCCACATCGAGTTGCCGCGGCAGTCCCACCGCTGGCTCGACACCGCCCGCTCCTCCGCCGAGTTCCTCCACCGGCTTTGCCCGCGCGAACGCGAACCCTGACTCTGAACGCCACCGTGAGGGGCTGCCCGTATCTCCTGAGTGACCCTCACCGCTCGCCGGACTTCATTTCCGGTGTAGCCGCAGGTTGTTCAACCTGCGGAATGCGGTCGCCATGCCGGTTGATCTTCCGCTTCGCCGGTGCGTGCTGGGTTCGGGGCTGCCCGTGTGCCACTCGCCGGACGCTCGCTGCGGGCATCCTGCCCTCCGCTCGCTCGGATGCAGACGGCGCTCCGCAATCCTTGCTGC
>JBBAVU010000104.1:0-2843 GCA_040397565.1 Pirellulales bacterium
ACGGGCAGCCCCGAACCCCCGGAAACAACGTGCCCGAAATGCGGCGACGTCCAAAAATGCCTCGTCTTGGACTCGAACCAAGAACCCTCTGATTAAGAGTCAGATGCTCTGACCAATTGAGCTAACGAGGCGGAGCATGTTTTTTACCCGTGCACACCCGCTCCGGCAAGGGCCTCGGGGCGTGCAGGACGGGCCCGACGAACTGCCCGACAGCCCGCGTTGAGGCTTTTTCCGTGACCGGCTACATTTCCGCTGCTCGCCCGGCAACGATTGCCGCAGGAGCGTTTAGTCACAGGAGCGACTCGTGATGGGCAGATTCGACGGCAAGAAGGGGCTCGTGCTCGGCGTCGCCAACGACCATTCGATCGCGTGGGCGATCGCGAAGGAGATTCTCACCGAGGGGGGTCAGATCGGGTTTTCCCACCTGCCCGACCGGCCCGACGACGAGCGGCAGCGGAACCGCCGCCGCGTCTCGCAGCTCACCGACTCCGAGCCGAACGCCAAGTTCCTCGTGCCGATGGACGTCTCGAGCGACGAGCAGATCGCCGCCGTGATCGACCGGGCGAAGCAGGAGTTCGGCACGATCGACTTCCTCGTGCACTCGATCGCCTACGCGCCGATGGAGGATCTCAAGGGGGAGACGACCAACTGCAGCCGCGAGGGCTTCCGCATCGCGATGGAGACGAGCGCCTACAGCCTGTTGGCGGTCGGCCGGTACGCCCGGAAGATCCTCACGAACGATTCCGCGATCCTCACGCTGACCTACTTCGGGGGCGAGAAGGTCGTGCCGGGCTACAACATCATGGGCGTCTGCAAGGCGACGCTCGACGCCTGCGTGAAGTACATGGCGTTCGATCTCGGGCCGGCGGGCATCCGGGTCAACGCCATCAGCGCGGGGCCACTGCGGACGCTCGCCGGCCGCGGCGCCGGCGTCGAGGACATGCTCGGCCTCTACGAGCACATGTCGCCGATGGCCCGCAACATCACCCACGAGGAGGTCGGCAAGGCGGGCGCGTGGATGCTCTCGAAGGAGTCGCTGGGCATCACCGGCGAGATCCTCCACGTCGACGCCGGCTACAACATCATGGGCTCGCCGGGCCGGCTGCTCGACCTGGTGCCGAAGCAGGCGTCGTGAGCCGGTCGACGGCGATCGCCGTCGCGGTCGTGCTCCACGGAGAACTCGTGCTCGTGGGACGGCGGCATCCGCTCTCCCGAGAGGGCCCGGGCCTCGACGAGTTTCCGGGGGGCAAGGTCGAGCCCGGGGAGCATCCGGCGGCAGCGGCCGCGCGGGAATGCCTCGAGGAGACGGGCCTCGCCGTCACGGTCGTCAGGCTCGTGGACGTGGCGATGGGCCGGGCGTCGTTCGGTCCGATCGAGGTCTCGTTCTTTCTCGCGGAGCCGGCGGCTTCGGGCGGGCCACCCGCGGTCGCGCCGCCCTTCGCCTGGCGCGAGGTTTCGGAACTCGCGTCGCTCACGTTTCCCGAGACGAACGCCCGCGTCGTGGCGATGCTCGCCTCCGGCGGCCTCACGGTGGATCGAACCCGCCCGGATGCCACGGGTGGCAGCGGCAGATCCGGCTGATCCCGCGCAGCGAGCCCCGCCATGGACCGTGCTTCTCGACGGCGAGGCGGAAGTAGTCGCTGCAGGTCGGCTCGAACCGGCAGTGTCGGCCGAGCAGCGGGCTCACGAACCGCTTGTATCCCCGGATCGCGAGGCAGATCCCGGCAGCCGCCAGTCGGTTCGCGCCGTCGAGGATGATCACCTGCCGCCCCCCTCGGGCCGCCCGTGCCGCGGCCCGGGCCCCGCGGACTTCGGATCGGCATAGCCGGGCCGCGCGAGCAGCCTCCGTGCAAGCGAGACGAGTGACCGCTCCATCGACTCCTGCGTCGGCACCTCCCCGGGCCGGGCGACGACGACGAAATCATTTCCCTCCGGCAGGTCGTGGCGGACCCGGCGAAACGCCTCGCGGATCCGTCGCTTCCAACGGTTGCGAGCGATCGCGTTACCGACCCTGCGCGATACGGAAAGCCCGAGCCTCGCGCCGCCCGAGCCGGAACGCTCGTCCCGCGGGCACCCGTAGAGCACGATCGTGCCGTCGCTCACGCTCCTGCGGTGCGCGAACACGCGGGCGAACGCCGCCTCGCCGCGGAGCCGCGATTCCCGCGGAAGGCTTTCGCGGCCGCCCGACATGGATCACCTCACCAGCGGAGCTGGCCCCGCGGATCGCCGTCGCCGGCCGACGCGGCGCGGATCGACTCTGCAAGCGAAGGAGGAATCACCTTTGGCAGCATTACCTGCACCTCCGCGATGAGGTCGCCGGCGACGCCGTTGGCGTGCCTCACGCCCATGCCCTGCGCGCGGAGTTTGCGGCCGCCCGAGGTGCCGGGCGGGATCTTCAGCGCGATCGTGCCCCAGGGGGTGGGCACGTCCACCTTCGCGCCGTCGATCGCCTCGGCGAGTGACACGGGGATCGTGATCTCGAGCGTGTCGCCGTCGCGACGGTAGACGGGGTGAGGGTCCACGTGCACGACGAGCCGTAGGTCGCCCGCCGGCCCGCCGCCGCTACCGGGCAGGCCCTGTCCGCGAAGCCGAAGCTGCGCGCCGTCGGGCAGCCCCTGTGGAATCTTCACGCTGATCGTCTCGATGGAGCCGCCGCGGTCGACGCGCACGTCGGTCGATCCGCCCTCGATCGCGAGCCTGAAGGGCACGCGGATCTCCGCCGTGATGTCCTCGCCAGCCGCCGCCGCCGGCCGGCGGCGGGATCGCGACTTCCGGCCGCTGCCAAACATCTCGGCGAATCCGCCGCCGCCGAAGAGGCTCTCGAGGTCGATCTCGCCACCCCC
>JBBAVU010000104.1:2943-10428 GCA_040397565.1 Pirellulales bacterium
CGGGCCTCCCGGGAACGGCCCCCCGCTCCCCCGCCAGCCTCCGCCACCGCCGGGAGAAAAGCCCTCGAACGAACTGCCGTACCGGTCGTACATCTCCCGCTTCGACGGGTCGTTGAGCACGTCGAACGCAGTCTGCACCTTCTTGAACTTCTCCTTCGCCGATGCGTCGTCGGGATGGAGGTCGGGATGGTACTTGCGGGCCAGTTCGCGGTAGGCCTTGCGGATGTCCTCGGCGGAGGCGGTTCTCGGCACGCCGAGCGTCTGGTAGTAGTCGTCTGACATGAGCGGATTTTAGGAAGGCGTCGTCGCGACCGGCAACCGAAGGGCGGAGTCGCCCGCCCACAACCGGCGCTCGTCGAGGAAGACCGACTGGCACCGGATCGCCGGCTCGCCTTCCGCAGGATGCCGCAGGTGGAAGGAACCGTCGGCGTCCATGACGCGGGCCCGCACGTTGTCGGCGAGGTAGACGGGGATGATCTCCTCGAGGATGCGGCTCGCGAGATCGGGCGACTCGACGGGCACCATCACCTCCACCCTCCGGTGGAAGTTTCGAGGCATCCAGTCGGCGCTCGAGATGAAGACCTTCGCCTCGTGGCCGGCGCCGAAGACATAGATCCGGCTGTGCTCGAGGAACCGGTCGACGACGCTCCGTACGCGGATCGTCTCGCTCAACCCCGGCACGCCGGGCCGCAACGAGCAGATGCCCCTCGCGATGATGTCGATCGGAACTCCCGCCTGGCTCGCACGGTAGAGCGCCTCGATCACGTCCGGATCGACGAGCGCGTTGAGCTTCGCGACGATCCGGGAAGGCCTCCCCTCGCGGGCCCTCGCGGCCTGGTCGTCGATGAGTTCGATCGTGCGGCGGTGGAGGTCGTTGGGTGCGACGATCAGCTTCCGCCAGGCGTGCCCCTGCGAGTAGCCAGTGAGCAGGTTGAAGACGGCGGAGGCGTCCTCGGCGATCTGCTCGTCGGCCGTGAACAAGCCGAGGTCGGTGTAGAGCACCGCCGTCGTCGGGTTGTAGTTGCCCGTGCCGAGGTGAACGTAGCGGCGGAGCCCCTGCCCCTCGTTGCGGACGACCATCGAGAGCTTGCAGTGGGTCTTGAGGTCGAGGAAGCCGAACACGACGTGCACGCCTGCCCGCTCCAGCTGCCTCGCCCACGAGACGTTGTTGGCCTCGTCGAACCGCGCCTTGAGCTCGACGAGCGCCGTGACGTGCTTGCCCGACTCGGCTGCCGTGATGAGCGCCCGCGAGATCGGCGAATCGCCGCTCGTGCGGTAGAGCGTCTGCTTGATCGCGAGCACGCGGGGGTCGTTCGCCGCCCGCGTGACGAACTCCACGACGGGGTCGAACGAGTCGTACGGGTGGTGGAGGAGGATGTCGTGGTCGGCGATCGCCGTGAACAGGTCGTCGCCGAGCCGCCTCAGGCCGCGGGGCATCCGCGGCGTGAAGGGCTTGTCGTGGAGCTGGTCGTAGCCGGGCAGGCGGTGGAGCTCCCAGAGGCAGGTGAGGTCGAGCGGGCCGTCGATCCGGTAGACCTCGCCGTAGCCGCCGGCGACGCTGCCGCCGCCGACGTGCAACTCCTCGGCGTCGATGATCGACCGCGAGAGCGACTCGTCCGGCGCCCGGGCCGAGACCTCGATCCTGACCGCCTGGCCCCGCTGACGCGCCTTGAGACGCTCCTCGATGAGCTTGAGCATGTCGTCCGACTCCTGCTCGAGCAGTTCGAGGTCGCTGTCGCGGGTGATTCGGAAGGCCGTCCACGAGACGACGTCGAACCCGCCGAAGAGCTCCGGCAGCTTCGCGGCGACGAGGTCCTCGAGGAGCACGAACCGTCGCTGCCCCGGCAGGTCGCAGGGGATCGGCACGAACCGCGGCAGCACCTGCGGCACCTGCACGACCGCGAAGAGCCGCTTCGGCCCCAGCCCCTCCCGCCGCTCGAGCTGGACGCCCAGGTAGAGGCCGCGGTTGTGGTATCGGGGCGATGGGTGGGCCGGATCGACCGCCATCGGGGTCAGGATCGGCAGGGCCCGCTCGCGGAAGAAGGCGTCGACTTCCTTCCGCTGCGACTCGTCAAGGTCGGCCAGCCGCACGAGCTGGAAGCCCTCGGCCGCCATCGCCGGCGCGATGCTGTCGCGGAGGCATCGATACTGCCTGGCGACGAGTTCCT
The DNA here is from genome assembly GCA_040397565.1 of Pirellulales bacterium. Classification (GTDB taxonomy): domain Bacteria; phylum Planctomycetota; class Planctomycetia; order Pirellulales; family UBA1268; genus UBA4655. Next base: position 5,112 of record JBBAVU010000104.1, read on the forward strand.
GCGTCCGCGCCGCGATCCGCTCGAGCTGCTCGATCGGCCGCAGTCCGTCGGGCGCCTCGTCCTGCGGAGCGCTCTCGCCGAACGCCTGCTCGCGGACGCCCGAAACCCTCACCATGAAGAACTCGTCGAGGTTCGAGCTGAAGATCGCGAGGAACTTCAGCCGCTCCATGAGCGGGTTCTCGGGATTTTCCGCCTCCTCGAGCACCCGGAGGTTGAACTCCAGCCACCCGAGCTCGCGGTTGATGAAACACTCGGGACCGAACGACGGCAGATCGGCTTGGGGCATGAAGGCGGGTCCGGGGCGGGATGCATGTAGTCTAGTATGCGTGCATCCCGCCACGAACACTCCATGCTTCCCACGCGGCTGGTCCGCCGAAACGGCCTGTCGGCTCGAGGCGACGGCGCCGAAGCCGGGCAACGTCCACCCGGCCGCCGAGTTTCCCGACCTGCGGTACGACGAACTCGTCGCCGCGGGCCGTGCGATCGGCCCCGCGATCGAGCTCGCCTGCGAGCGGCCCCTCGGTGAGACGATCCTCGAGGCCGTGACGGCCTCGAGGGCGGTCACCCGCTCCAACGCGAATCTCGGGATCGTGCTCGCGATCGCGCCGCTGGCCGCGGTCGGCGACGGCGAGGAGGCGGCCCGCGGGATCGAGCGAGTGCTCGGAAGCCTCACCGCCGACGATGCGAGCCGCGTCTGGCGGGCGATCGCGATCGCGCAGCCGGGCGGGCTCGGCACGGCGGCCGCGCACGACCTCGCCGGCCCGCCCCCGCGCGACCTGCTCGCCGCGATGCGGGAGGCGGCGGGCCGCGACGGCATTGCGCGGCTCTGGGCCACGGGCTATCGCGAACTCTTCGACGAGGTCGTGCCCGACCTCGAGCGGGAGCATGCGGGCCGCGGCCGGCTCGACGACGCGATCGTGCTCTCGTATCTCCGCCTGCTCGCCCGTCGGCCCGACACGCTCGTCGCGCGAAAGCATGGCGACGCCGAGGCCAGGAGGGTCTCCGAGATGGCGGCGGCCGTGCTCGAGGGGGACGAGGCCGGGCTCGCCGGACGGATCGAGGCGTTCGACCGGGCCCTGCGGACTCCGCCACACCGCAACCCGGGCACGTCGGCCGATTTTCTCGCCGCGGCCCTCTATATACTCCTTCGCGAAGGACGCCTATGACCCGACACGACGAGCACGACCGGCCCGGCCGCCACGCTGTCCGGATGCGGAAGGCGGTGCACGTCTTCAGCGCGGGCCATTTCATCACGCTCACCGACACGCTCTGCGAGCCGATCCACGGCCACAACTGGACGGTCGCGGCCGATGTCGAGGGGCCGATGGACGCCCACGGCATGGTGGTCGACTTCATCCTCCTCCGCGACCGTCTCTCGGAGATCCTCGCCGAACTCGACCACAGGATGCTCCTGCCGACCGCGAATCCCCTCATCGCGGTCGAGACCGCGGACGGCGAGGTGACGGCGAGGTTCGGCGGACGACGGTGGGTGTTCCCGGCGGAGGAGTGCGTCCTCCTGCCGATGGTGAACACCACCGCCGAACTGCTCGCCCGCTGGATCGGCCTGCGGCTCACGGCCGCGCTTTCGGCCGCGGGCCGACCGGTGGCCGGGACGCTGCGGATCGAGGTCGACGAGTGCCTCGGCCAGTCGGCGGTGTGGGAGATGCCGGGCCGCTGACCGGGCCGCCGGAAGCGACCGCCGTCAGGCCGCCGTGACCAGGATCTTCGCCGCCGCATCGAGCGAGAGCGCGAGCGAGCGACGCTCGAGCCGCACCCTCATCAGCCCCGCGCCGTCGGGATTGCGCTCGACGGTCCCCTTCGCGCCGAGGGAGAGCCCCGACTCGGTGAGGTACCGGAGGAACTCCGCCGACTGGTCGAGCACGCGGGCGAGCCGGAACGTGTCGCCGTCGCCGAGGTCGGCGAGCATCCTCGCCCCCGGCGGCTCCTGCGCCTCGAGGCCGTGGGCGTCTCCCCGCGGGATCGGATCACCGTGCGGGTCGACCTCCGGGTGCCCGAGGAACGCGTCGATGCGATCCACGAGGAGGTCGCTCACGGCGTGCTCCATGTGCTCCGCCTCGTCGTGCACCTCGTCCCAGGTCATGTCGAGCGTCCGCATGAGGAAGAGCTCGACGAGCCGATGACGACGCAGGACCCGCAGCGCCAGCATCCTGCCGGCCCGCGTGAGCACGACGCCCTCGTAGGGCCTGTGCGCGGCGAGCCTCGCGGCGTCGAGCGTCTTCACCATGCTCGTCGCCGTACCGGGCGAGACGCCGAGGGCCGCCGCGAGCTGGCCGGTGGTCACCGGACCGCCGTCCTGCGACGCCATGATCCGGTAGATCGTTTTCACGTAGTTTTCGACGGTCAGGCTGGCCACGGCTTGCTCCCGGGGTGAACGCCCTCCATTATGCCCTCCTCGTCGAACCGCCATGAATCTCAACGAACGCGCCCGATCGATCGCCGACGAACTGCTAGCCCGCGCCGCGGAGATCGGGATCAGCCGCCTGACGACGGCCTCGGGAACGCAGGTCGTTGACTGCGGGATCGGGTCTGCCGGCGGTGACGAGGCGGGCATCGGCTTGGCGCGGGCTGCAATGGCCGGCCTCGGCCGGGTCTGGCTCGAACCTCCCGGCAGCGGCTTCGATCGCATCGAGTCGGCGGCCCGCTGGCCCTTCCCGACGGTCGTCGTCGAGAGCGACAGGCCGGTGGAGGCGTGCCTGGCGAGCCAGTACGCCGGCTGGAAGGTGAGCGAGGGGAAATTCTTCGCGATGGCGAGCGGTCCGGTGCGGGCGAGCATCGGCCGCGAGGAACTCTTCGACGTGCTCTCCCGCGCGATGGGCCGTGACCTTCGTGAACGTGCCGACACCGCCGTCGGGCTCCTCGAAGCCGCGAAGCTGCCCCCCGACGAGGTCTGCCGCACGCTCGCCCGTGAGGCGGGCGTCGCTCCGGATCGGCTCATGCTGCTGGTCGCGCGGACGGCGAGCCCCGCCGGAACGCTCCAGGTGATCGCACGGTCGCTCGAGACCGCGCTCCACAAGCTCGAAACGCTCCAGTTCGACCTCGGCAGGATCCGAAGCGGCTTCGGCCGCGCGCCCTTGGCCCCCGTGGCGGGCGACGACCTCGCGGCGATCGGCCGGACGAACGACGCGATCCTCTACGGCGGCGAGGTGGTGCTCGAGGTCGGCGGCGACGATGCGAGCCTCGCAGAGATCGGCCCCCGGGTCGCGAGCAGCGCGTCGCCCTCCTTCGGCGAACCGTTCGCCCGGCTGTTCGAGAAGGCGGGGGGAGACTTTTACGCGATCGACCCCGCACTCTTCGCACCGGCCATGATCGAGCTGCGAAACGTCGACACGGGCACGCGGCATCGGTTTGGCGCGGTCGCTCCCGACGTCGTCGCCGCCTCCTTCGGCGGGGCCGCGGCAGCCGCCGGGAAGCGGTCGCCGTGACCGTCGCGAAGGAAATGCGGCTCGTCGTCGTCGGGGAGCCCTCCGGCTGGCACGTCGGCCGGGTGGTCCGGGCGGCGCGGGCCAGGGGGCATGCCGCCACGGTCGTGCGGTGGCCCGAACTGGCGACGGCGATCGGCGGGCCATGCGGCGGGGACGGCGGGTCACGGGAGCGATTCCACCCGGAGTCGATCGAGGAGGCCGACGCGGTGCTCGTCCGCGGGATGCCGACCGGTGGTCTCGAGGAGGTGATCTTTCGGATGAACCTCCTCGGGCGGATCGCCGAACGCGGAACGCGGGTCGTGAATCCACCGCGGTCGCTCGAACTCGCGATCGACAAGCACCTCTCGCTCGCGAAACTCGCGGCCGCGGGGCTGCCCGTGCCGAGATCCCACGTGGCGCAGACGCCGTCGGCGATCCGCGAAGCATGGATGGCTCTCGGCGGAGACGCGGTCGCGAAGCCGCTCTTTGGGTCGCAGGGCAAGGGGATCGTGCGGCTGGCCGATCCGCCGTCGCTCGACCGCTTTCTCGCCGGCAGGCCCCCCGAGGCGGTCGCCTACCTCCAGGCGTTCGTGCCTCATGCCGGCTGGGATGCCCGGCTGTTCGTGCTCGGCGACGAGGTGCTCGCGATGCGGCGAAGTTCGTCCACCGACTGGAGGACCAATATCGCCCTCGGGGGTTCGGCAGGCCCGCTGACTCCGTCCACGGCGTGGACCGACCTGGCAAGGGAGGCAACCCGGGTGCTCGGGGCGTCCATCGTCGGCATCGACCTCGTCGAAAGCCGCTCGGGCGAGGTCTTCATCCTCGAGGCCAATGCCGTTCCGGGGTGGCGAGCCCTCGAATCCGTGCTGGGCGAGGACATCGCCGACCGCGTGGTGCGGTTCCTCGAGCGGCTGTGAAGGGCGGCCAAATCGCTGGACACCTGGGAAACGCGACTCCTGCGAGCTGCCTCTCTTTTAGGCAGCAACCCCCTTGCCTCGTCCCTGCACACCGCCGCACAGAAACAAGGCAGGCGACTGCAGGACGCCGTAAGTCGTTGCTGAGAATTGATTTACGGCGACTGCTTGACTCTGCCGCCAGCATGCAACGCACGACGGGAAAAGACCGTGGCCAAGGATGGCCCGGTCTCCCACCGGAATCCCTCCAGCAAAGGCAGATTGCATGCTCTCGACGTCCAAGCACCGAACGGCCGCCCCCCACGCCGACACGAAGGCCTTCGAGAGCGGAGCCGCAGCCGTCCTGCAGGTGGCGGAACGGCTCCACCGCATCGAGCCCGAGTGGGTCGTTTTTTTCAGAGAGATCCTCGGGGTGGACGGGGTCGTCCGCCGGACCTTCCACGAGGCGGAGTCGCTGGCCCGATTCGAGTGCTCCCCGGAATACGTCCGCATCCGGGAGATGCTCGACGACCTCCGCAACCGCCAGCGGGACCAGCCCGCGGAGCGGCACAAGCACCGCGTCATCACCGTCCGGATGCCCAGGACTCTCCACGAGACCCTCAAGGCCGAGGCCGAGCAGATGCGGGTGAGCATCAACACCCTCTGCATCTCGAAGCTCATGAAGCTCCTCGACGAGGACTCCCAGCGGCAGCTCCCCCGCCCTCGCAGCCGATGACCGCCCGAGGTCTGACTCGCCTCAACTCCGCTGGGTTCGGGACTGCCCGTGCCCATCGCCGGACGCTCGCTGCAGGCATCCTGCCTTCCGCTCGCTCGGATGCAGACTTCGCTCCGCAATCCTTGCTTCGCTTGTCTGCATACGCCGGCTCCTGGGCACGGGCAGCCCCGAACCGGTCAAGCTTGGCGTCAAAAGACTCACACAGGCACTGTGATGCTGAACGCCGGGGGAGCGGACGTTGAGGAGCATCAGGTGTATCCTCACCG
>JBBAVU010000105.1:0-10403 GCA_040397565.1 Pirellulales bacterium
CCGGCATATCCATCGACATGTCGGAGGTGGAACGGGCGCAGGAAACGGCGAAGGTCAGCGCCGATCGCTGCGCTCTCGCCCTCGATGCCGGCCGGATGGGAACCATGACCATGAATCTCGCCGACGGGTCGATCGAGACGTCGCCCCTGTTCGCTCTGCTGCACGGTCGGCCGGAGACCAAGACGCGGCTCACCTTCGAAGAGTCGCTCGCGGAGGTCCACCCCGACGATCGGCAGCCGATCCTCGAGGCCGTGCAGGCCGCCGTCCAGGACGCCGCGCCCGACCGGATCACCTACCGAGTCGTGAAAACCGACGGCACGGTCGCCTGGATCGAGTTCGTGGGGAAAGTCTACGCCGACGACGAGGGCCGGCCGACCGTAGTCCGGGGCGTGGGATTCGACGTGACCGATCGGCAGGTGGCCTACGAGGAACTTACCAGACGCAAGAGCGTGCTCCGCAGGCTCATCGAGGTGCAGGAGAACGAGCGGCAGACGCTCTGCCACGACCTTCACGACGGCATGATGCAGTACGCCATCGGGGCGAAGATGCTCCTCGAATCCGCCCGGTTCGTGGAGGATGTGGGAGGATCGGTCGCGTCCGTCGCGCAGGCCGAACGAATCGAAGCCACGATCGCCCTGCTGACGCGCGGTATCGAGGAGGGACGGCGTGTGATTCGTGGCGTGCGGTCCGCGGTGCTCGATGACCTCGGTCTCGCCGCCGCGATCCAGGACCTGGCCGACCAGATGGCCACCCTCGGCGTCGCCGTCGACGTGTCCATCGACGACGGCCTCGACGAGCTTCCGCCGACACTTCAGACGACCGTGTACCGCGTGGTGCAGGAGTCGCTCACAAACGTGCGCAAACACTCAGGGGCCGCCCGCGCTGCCGTGGAAATCCGCCGCACAGCCGTCGAGGTCCACCTGTGCGTCTGCGACGAGGGGAAAGGATTCGACGTGGCGGAAGGCCGCAGGCGGGGATTCGGCCTCGTCGGCATGACCGAGCGGGTCCGGCTCGTCGGCGGCACCTGCACGATCACGAGCCGGCCGGATGCCGGCTCGCGGATCGACGCCCGCCTGCCACTGGCGGCGGCCAACGGCTGGCACCAGAAAACGGAGCCTCGCGTGGACGTGCCGAGCCAGGATCCGTCGGGCCACGACGATCTTGTCAGTTTCCCTGCCGGGCTTCCGTGACCGGGCGATCGGCGGCGGCGGCCTGCTGCTTGTAGAGGTACGGGTTCATCGTCGGGTCGTTGTACATCTTCATCTGCCGGAAGACCCGAAGCGGCCGGCGGCCGGAAAAGATCTCGCCAAGGAGATGGTCGATCGCCGCAATGAGGTTGGCCCGCTGGCGGTCGAGCACCTCCATCCGTGACGCGGCCTTCTGCCGGTGCTCGGGGGTGGCATCGGCCCGGTCGATCTGCTCCCGCATGTGGTAGCGTCGCAACTCCAGGATCGACAGCCGGTCGATCGCGGCGCCGGGCGTCTCCGTCGCCGCGGGAGCGTCCGCTGCCGCCTCGATCCCGCGGCCGCCGAGCTCCGCGACGAGATAATCGTCCACCAGTTCGATCGCGTCGTTTCGCGCCTGGTTGTACTTGTCGATCGCCCTCTTCACCGCGGCGATCTCCGCGTCGTTGACCGTCGGCGACCTCGCGATGTCCTCCTCGTGCCAGAGCAGGAAGTTGAACCGGTGGAGATCGCAGACACGGCCCCGCAGGCCGCTCTCGGCATGAGCCGGCTCGACCTCGTGCCACCTGGCGACGAGCGACTCGAGCAGCCGGTCGAGATCGACGGCCGAGGCTGGCGGGGCGTGGAGGGGGGTGCTTGTGGGCTTTTTGGGGGACACGGTGGCGGGCATTGTCTCGGGCTCCTCGGAGGGTGTGCGGGATGGGGCTGTCATGCTCGTGCGAATGTGACGGAGGGATCAGGCGGCCCGGAGGGCGAGGCAGAGGTTCGCACCGCCGAAACCGAAGCTGTTGCTGAGGGCGACGCGGACCGGATGCCGCCTCGCCACGAGCGCGACGTGGTCGAGCCGACAGGCCTCGTCGGGGTTGTCGAGGTTCACCGTCGGCGGCACGGCGGAGCGATCCATCGCCGCGAGGCAGGCGACCGCTTCGAACGCGGCCGCGCCGCTGACGAGATGCCCCGACATGCTCTTCGTGGAGCTCACCGGCACCCGATCGGCCCGGCCGCCGAGGGCCATGCGGATCGCAGCCGACTCCGCGGCATCGCCCACGCTCGTGCCGGCCGCATGGGCGTTGACGTAGTCGACCTCGTCGGGATCGATCGCCGCGTCGCTCATGGCCGCCTCCATCGCCCGCGACGCGTGGAGCGAGTCGGTGGAGGGCGTCACCATGTGGCAGGCGTCGCTCGACATCCCCACGCCGGCGACCTCCGCGCGGCTCATCGCACCGCGGGCCGCCGCGTCATCCGCCCGCTCGAGCACGACGAACGCGCCTCCCTCCCCCATCACGAACCCATCGCGATCCCGGTCGAAGGGACGCGAGGCCCTGGCCGGATCGTCGGACCGCCGCGAGAGCGCCCTCAGGTTGTGAAAGGCGGCGATCGCGCTCGGCGTGATCACGTCGCACCCGCCCGCGATGCAGGCATCGACCCAGCCGAGCTGAAGCCATCGCCTCGCCATGGCGATCGCGTATCCGCTCGAAGCGCAGGCCGCCCCGACCGTGGCCGCAGGTCCGTCGATCCCCACGAGCGTCGCGATCCGGTGCACGATCGGCGAGTCGATGCCCGGCCCGAGCACGCGTGTGCCTCCCGCCGCATAGTCGGTCTCCCAGGCCTTGAGTTGCTCCGCGCCGATTCCCGCCACGATCCCGATCCGCCTCGGGTCGATGCCGGCGAGGCGGCCGTCGGCGACGGCAGCGGCCACCGCGGCGCCGCAGATCTGCTCGAACCGGGAGCATTCCGACAGCCGCGCGGACTCGAAGCCCTCCGGCGACGGGATCGAATCGACCGGAGCCGCGAACTGCACGTGCTCGGGACCGAAGAACGGTACTTCGATCCGGCGCACGCCCGAAACGCCGGCGAGCAGGTTCGTCGCGATCGCGTCGAACGAGTTTCCGAGCGGCGTCACAGCGCCGATGCCGGTGATCACGACAGGCTCGCGCGGCCTCGTATCGCCCCCGTCGAACATCGCTCTCTCCGCCTGGCGGATCATGCGGCCTCCAGGGCGAGCGGGCTTCGTGCATCGCTGCGTTGCAGGTCGAGCGTGAAGCCGTGTCGCAGGGGAAGGGTCGCGCGGGCTTCCGCCGCATCTCCCGACAGCGACTTGGCAAGCGACCAGATCCTCGCGGCCATCGAAGGAAAGTCGCCGCACGACGCCACGTCGTCATCCCCGCGGTACGGCTCGACGGCGATCGTCGCTTCCGCGTCCTCGACCTCGCCAGGCAGGAGGGCGACCGCGAGTCCGCGGCAGACAGGGTCGGTGATCGGGCTTCCATCCGCGTCGAGCGACGGCTCGGAATCCCAAGCGGTGAGGATGAGCCAGTGCGGCTGCGAGACCATGGAGCAGGCCGCGAGCAGCCCCTCGTCGAAGGCCTCCGGGCCGCCGCCGATGCCGAAGTTGGGGCCGTGCATGGAGAGCGCGACGCTCACGGCGCTCGCCTGTGAGTGGAGCGAGCACTGGGGCACGAGGTGGGGCGAGACGCCCTGGGAGCCGGACTTCCTCGTGCCGATGACGGCGGCCGCGCCCATGATCCGACCGGGCTGGCAGGAGGCTGAAAGCACGCCCCAGCGTTCGAACGACGGTCGCGGAGCAGGGAGGCGGTCGATTGCCCGGAGAACCGCCGCCATCCCGACGACCGTCTGCTCGTCGCAGTAGCGAAGGAACCGCTTCGGCAGGGCCGGGGCCGTCGCCGGGCCGGGTGCGTCGCGCAGGGCCGCGACCTCCGACAACCGCACCTCGACCGCCGCGTGCGTCAGGATCGAGCAGGCGTTGTCGGCCAGGCGTTCGCGCACGGCATGCACCCCTGAGACTCCTCCGGCGGTCAGGCCGCGGTCCGCGCCCCCTTCGAGGCGATCTTCTTCTCGAGCAGGTCGAGCATGTGGCCGACGGTGGTGATGTTCTCGAGCAGCTCGGTCTCGACGGCGATGCCGAAACGGCTCTCGATGTGCAGCATCAGCCCCGCCATGTCGAGCGAGTCGAGATTGAGCCCACCCTTGAGGGTGGTCGATTCCTCGAGGTCGGGGTAGCTTTCCCCGGTCTCCTTCTCGAGCAGTTCGTGGACGATTCCGGCGAGTTCCTTACGGGTCATGTCGGGGGTGCCTCCTTGGAATGGCGACGAATTTCCGGCGAGGAGGTTAGCGGATCGAGCGGGGAGGGCGAAGAGCAAAAAACCGGTTATCTTGGGGGCTTCGCGAGTTCCCGAGGCCCTCCCAGCCCATGCAGACGCACCCGGTCGAGGCGGTCGAAGAGCCGTCGTGGCACCGCGCCGCCAGCCGCTGGCTCGCCCTGGCCACGGGCGGCTACACCGCGATCCTCGTCTTCGCGACCCACTACCCGAAGCCGGAGTCGCTCATCGGCCGCACGCTTCCCTCCGACAAGCTCATGCACTTCGTCGCCTACGGTGTGCTCGGGAGCCTCGTGGCCGCCACGCTCGTCGCCTACGGGCGACGCGATGCCGGCCTGCATGTGCGGGTGTTCGTCGTGCTCGCCATCGCCGCGATCTTCGACGAACTCACGCAGCCCTACTTCGGACGGGCCGCCGAGCCGCTCGACTGGGTCTGCGACTGCATCGGCCTCGCAGCCGGCGCCGCCGTGGTGGTTTTCAGTAGTTGGGCGTGGGAGCGCGGAAGTCGGAGAAGTTGACCGAGCGGAACCAGTCGATCGTCTTCGCGAGGCCCTCCCGCAGCGGAACCTTCGGCTCCCAGCCGAGATGCTTCTTCGCAAGCGCGATGTCGGGCCGCCGTCGCTCGGGATCGTCCACCGGCAGCGGCTTCTCCACGAGCCTCGACTTCGATCCCGTCAGCTCGATCGTGAGTTCCGCGAGTTCGCGGATCGTGAACTCGCCCGGGTTCCCGATGTTCACCGGGCCGACGAAGTCGTCGGGGCCGTTCATCATCCGCTCCATCGCCTCGACGAGGTCATCGCGGTAGCAGAAGCTCCGCGTCTGCATGCCCGATCCGAAGATCGTGATCGGCTCGCCTGAGAGGGCCTGGCGGATGAAGTTGGAGACGACGCGGCCGTCGAACGGATGCATCCGCGGGCCGTAGGTGTTGAAGATCCGGACGATCCGGATGTTGACGCCGTTGGCGCGGTGGTAGTCCATGAAGAGCGTCTCGGCCGCCCGCTTCCCCTCGTCGTAGCAGGCGCGGGGGCCGATCGGGTTGACCGACCCGCGGTAGCTCTCCGGCTGCGGATGGACCTCGGGGTCGCCGTAGACCTCGCTCGTGGAGGCCTGCAGCACCTTCGCCCGGCACCGCTTCGCCATGCCGAGCACGTTGATCGCCCCCATCACGGAGGTCTTCATCGTCTTGATCGGGTTGTACTGGTAGTGGCCGGGCGCGGCCGGGCAGGCGAGGTTGTAGATCTCGTCCACTTCGAGCCAGAGCGGGTGGATGATGTCGTGCCGCACAAGCTCGAAGTTGCCGCAGCCGAGCAGGTGGGCGACGTTCGTCTTCTGGCTGGTGAAGAAGTTGTCGAGGCAGATGACGTCGTGCCCCTCACCCACGAGCCGCTCGCAGAGATGGCTGCCGAGAAACCCGGCCCCGCCGGTGACGAGGATCCGCTTGATCGAGGGCATGGTCAGCCGGCTCCGGGGGAAAAACGGGGACGCTGCCCGATTTTAACGCGGCGACCGATCGGCTTCGCGGAGGTCGGCCGTCCGCGCAGGCCTGCCGAGGAGGACGATGTCCCCCTTGCCGAGAAAGAGCGGCATCGACTCGAGCTGGACGACATCCTCGGGCAGGTGCGGCTCGAGCGATGCGAGCCGTTCGCTCGTGGTGACGAGGAATGCATCCTGCGATCGCTCGCGGAAGTACTCCGCGACCCTCGCCGGGTCGACGCACTCCCTGACCGGCTCTCCGAAGTAGTAGACGAGGCTCTCGAGGCCGAGCCTGTGGCTCTTGAGCTCGGGCGACGACGTGGCCGCGTGCCGTCGCACCCAGGCCGCGACGTGGGGGCTGTTCTGGTGCTCGGAGACCTGCGGCGCGGCCCAGGCCAAGAGCGCGAGCAGGAAGGTCGTGCCCGTCGCGACCATCGTCGCGGCGACGAGGCGGCGGCGGTCGGTCTCGTGGGCCCACGCCGCCACGATTCCCCCCACGAGCGGCACGGCGCCGATGGCCGCGAGGTGGGTCTCACCCGGCAGGAAGACCCGCATGACGAGAACCATGCCGACGATCACCGCCACGCCGACGGCGACGAGCGAGCCCCACGACACGCGAAGCCATGCCCGGCTCGACTCGACCTCCCGTGACACCCAGCCCGCGAAGAACGATCCGCACACGATCGCCATCCACGGGTAGGCCGCCAGGATGTAGTGCGGCAGCTTCGTGCTCGAGAGCGTGAAGACCCCGAGCCAGACCACGACGTTCGCCACGAGCAGCAGTGCCGCCCGTCGCTTTCGGCCGTCGGCGGCGAGATTCGCCATGAGCCCGCGAACGCTCTGGTAGAGGAAGATCGACCAGGGAAACATGCCGACGACCGCGACGAGCGGATAGTAGGCCAGGCTCCCGGCGTGGTGCTCGAACGTGCGGGAGAAGCGGCCGATGTTGTGCACGAAGAGGAATCCCCGCGGCCACTCCCAGCCCGTGCGGAGGCCGACCCAGACGTACCACGGCGCCGCGACCGCTGCGATCGCGAGCAGGGCGGTGAACGGTCGCATCGCGAGCATCGTGCGGAGGATCGTCACCGGCGAGAAGGCGGCCGCGAGCCAGTGCGCGAACCGCAAGCCGCCGCCGGGCTGCGGGTCGCGTCGCTCGCTCACGACCAGGTCGGCATGCTCGAAGAGGAGATAGAGGCCGATCGCGGCCGTGGGGAGGACGGCCCCGACGGGACCCTTCACGAGCACGGCCGCCCCCATCGCCAGGTAGCACATGGCCCAGTCGCGCCAGGAGAGACCGCTGTCGCCCCGGGCGGCCGAGCGGCGGACCTCCCCGCCGCTGCGGTGGCGCGCGGCAATGAAGACGAGGATCGCCGCCGTGCAGAAGAACGTCAGCTCCGGGTCGGAGACCGCGGCGCGGGAGAGCATCATGAACTGCAGGCAGGTCGCCAGCGCCACGCCGCTCCAGAAGCCGACCTGCGGCGTGAACAGCATTCGTGCCGCATGGTAGGTGAGGAGGACCGTGCCGGCGCCGAACACGGTCGACCCGAACCGCATCGCGAACTCGCCCGTGCCGAAGAGGCAGGTGCCGAGCATCATCACCCAGTACATGAAGGCCGGCTTGTGGAGCGACAGTTCGCCGTTGAAGTAGGGCACCACGAGATCGCCGCGGCGCATCATCTCCATCGCCGCGCTGCCGAAGTAGGCCTCGTCCTCGTCCCAGAGGTGCGTGCCGCCGAGGTTCGTGAGGAACGCGACGGCACAGAGCAGAACGAGCAGGAGCTGGTGCCATGCCGCCTCCGACATGAAACGCTCCCGCGAAACCGACACCGTGGATGCCGTCATGCAACGCCCTCGAGGATGGGGCGGGAAAGTAGGCGCCCCGCGGCGGGTGGTCAAGGGCGGTCGGCGGCCGAATGCCCTCGACGCACCCGCGAAGCCGCCCTACCTTCCGACCCCTCGCCCGTCCGGCCGAAAGCGTCCGCCCAGGCCACGGGTTCATCCTTCCCCCGGAATCACGAGCGTCTCGCCGATGTGCGGAATCTGCGGCTTCGTCGGCGACGGTGGGTCCGGCACCCTTCGGGCCATGACCGACGCGATCGCCCACCGGGGCCCCGACGCCGACGGCTTCTTCCTCGAAGAGGGCGTCGGGCTCGGCCATCGACGGCTGTCGATCGTGGACCTTGAAGGAGGCCGTCAGCCGATGGCGGACGAGGCGGGCGACGTGGTGGTCGTCTTCAATGGCGAGATCTACAACCATCCCGAACTGTTCGCGAGGTTTTCGAGCGAGCGGCCCTACCGGACGACCTCCGATACCGAGTCGATCCTGCGGGCATACCGCAGCCATGGCACCGACTGCGTGCTCCATCTCGACGGCATGTTCGCGTTCGTGCTCTACGACCGTTCGCGGCGGATGCTCTTCGGGGCCCGCGACCGCTTCGGCAAGAAGCCGCTCTACCACACGACCCGCCCCTTCGGCCGGTTCGCCTTCGCGTTCGCATCGGAGCTGAAGTCGCTGCGGGCCTGCCCCGACATCGCCGCCGGTGTCGCCGTCTCCGACGAGGCGATTCGCTCCTACCTGTTGAACGACTACGTCACGGGAACGCGGAGCATCTGGGACGGGATCTCGCAGGTCGCGCCCGGTTCGGCGTTCGTCTACGGGCTGCCGGGCAGCGGACAGGAGGGCTTTCGCGAATGGGCGTTCTGGCGGCGGGAGGTCGCCTACGACGACGCCCCGCGGACGACGTCGCCGCCCTCCTACACCGAGGCCTGCGACCGTCTCGTCGAGCTGCTCGACCGGGCGGTGAAGCGGCGGTTCATGGCGGACGTTCCCGTGGGCGTGCTGCTCTCGGGCGGGATCGATTCGTCGAGCATCGTCGCCTGCGCGAAGCGGACCGGGTGCCTTCCGCTGAAGACCTTTTCGATCGGCTTCGAGGAGGAGTCGTTCGACGAGACGCCCTTCGCGGCGGAGGTGGCCCGGCACTTCGGCACGGACCACCACCACCGCGTGTTCTCGGGCAGCGAGCTCGTGGCCCGCGCGGAGCGGGTCGCGTGGATGATGGACGAGCCGTTCGCCGATCCCTCCGTCCTGCCGACGGCGTTCCTCTGCGAACTCGCCGCGGAGCACGTGAAGACGGTGCTCGGCGGCGACGGCGCCGACGAGTTGCTCGCCGGGTACGACCCGTTCAAGGCGATCGGACCCGCGGCCTGGTACGAGCGGCTCGTGCCGCGGCTCGCCCACGAGCAGGTCGTGAAGCCGCTCGTCCGCCTGCTTCCCGACACGGGCGAGAACATGTCGCTGGCGTTCAAGCTCGAGCGATTCCTGCGCGGGATGCACGAGCCGGCCGATCGACGCGTCCGCACCTGGATGGGCCCCTTCTCCCCCGCACAGCTCGCGAAGCTGATGCCGGACGCGAGGCTCCCGGCGGATCTCGTATCACCGGAGGCATCGCGGCCTCGCTCCACCGACGCGATCGCGCTGGCTCTCGACTTCTACCAGGCGTCGTATCTCACGAGCGACATCCTCGTGAAGGTGGACCGGGCGAGCATGCTCCACTCGCTCGAGGTTCGCACGCCGTTCCTTGACAGGGCGCTCGCCGAATACGTCAACGGCCTGCCGAGCCGCTACAAGTACCGCCGCGGGGTCACGAAGCGGCTGCTCAAGGACGCCGCGCTGAGAAGCGGGCTCCTGCCGCCTTCGATCGTGAACCGCCGCAAGAAGGGGTTCGGGATCCCGGTGGCCAAGTGGATGCGGGGCGACCTGCACGGCTACTTCCGCGACGTGCTGCTCGGCGAGCTGCCCGCCCCGCTCGCCATGATCAGCCGCCCCGCCATCGCCGACCTCTGGAACCGGCACTGCCGCCGCGAGGCCAACTGCTACAAGGAACTCTGGGCTCTCTTCATGCTCGTGCAGTGGGCCCGAAGCGTCGTGTCCCAGCCCGTCCTGCGGAACGCCGACGACGCAGGACCGCCGTCGCACGAGGCCAGGGCCGCGGCGTAGTCGGCCGCTCCGTCAACCTCCGAAGAGCCGCAGCCCGGCCCACGTGGCGGCGAGCGCCGCCACGTTCGTGCCGACGACGTAGGCGACCGCGGGCACGAGGCGGCCCGCCTGGAGCATCTCGACCGACTGGAACGCGAACGAGGAATAGGTCGTGAACCCACCGAGAAGGCCCACGAGGATGACCGTCTCCTGGGCGGTGGATATGCCGCCGCGGGCGCGGGCCAGGCTGTAGATCGCCCCGAACGCGAACGAGCCGACGACGTTCACCGCGAACGTGCCCCATGGAAATCCGGCACCGAAGAGACGGAACGCCACGCCATTCGCGGCGGCCCGCAGGAGCGTGCCGGCCGCCCCGGCGGCGGCGAGCCAGAGGGCGACGGCGGGGGACATCATGCAGCGGCTCCGAGCGGGGCGAAGGGGACGCTCAGTCTGCCACGATCCGCCCATGCGGCCAACGCCCGGGATCGGGCCCTGCGCCCAAGTCGCTGGCTCGGAGCCGATTCCGCGGCGCGGCGCGGCATGCTAGGGTACCGTTCCGCCCCGCAAGTCGGAGCCGATTCCACTCCTCGTCACAATCGCTGAAGGAGCCCAGCCATGCCACTGCCACTGAACCGTCGCGACGTCATTCGC
>JBBAVU010000106.1:0-10281 GCA_040397565.1 Pirellulales bacterium
TCGGCGCCGCGACCGAGAGCGAGATGAAGGAGAAGAAGGCCCGCGTCGAGGACGCCCTCCATGCGACTCGTGCGGCCGTCGAGGAGGGGATCCTGCCCGGCGGCGGCGTGGCCCTGCTGCGGGCGAGCTCGCATCTCAAGCCCCGCGGCCTCTCCGACGACGAGACGGTCGGGTTTAACATCGTGGTCCGCGCCTGCCGGGCGCCGGTCACGATGATCTCGTCGAACGCCGGCCAGGACGGCTCGATCGTCTGCGAGAAGGTGCTCGAAGGTGATGGCAACTTCGGCTACAACGCCGCCACCAACGAGTACGAGGATCTCGTCAAGGCGGGCGTGATCGACCCGACGAAGGTGACCCGCACGGCGCTTCAGAACGCCACGAGCGTCTCGACCCTGCTGCTCACGAGCGATGCCCTCATCGCCGAGAAGCCGAAGGAGTCGAAGGCGAAGGCCGGCGGTGCCGGCCATGGCGGCGACTATGACATGTACTGATATCTACTCGTCGCACTACGGGTAGTAGAAGTTGCGCATGATGTTGATCGCGGACGCCACGTTCGCGACGAGGATCACGCCGAAAGCCAGCGCCAGCGAGCCGAGGTCGACGAGGCGGGCCCACCTGCCGGACCGGGTTGTGGCGAGCCCGGTCGGCGTGCGGCCCATTGCCAGTGTCAGGGCGAGCAGGATCGGCGCGAGATACCGCCCCTGGATGCCCCGGATGGATGCCTCGCCGACCGGCGTGAAGTAGACGTAGCCTGCGAGGTGGATCGCGAAGAACGTGCCGCAGAGCAGCACGACCGTGGAGAAACGTGCTGCAAGGCTCGCGGTGTTTCGCGCGAGCCACGCATCGCGAATGAACGTCACGACGAAGGCGACCCCTGCCGCCCGGTAGATCCACAGTGGCAGCGGACCCCCGTTCGGCCGCTCTGCCACAAGGTGCCGCAGGTAACTCGTGCCGTACACGTAGTCCCAGACGGATCGGAAGAAGACCGCGAGCGACTGCCACGGGTGGGCGAGGATGAACCGAACCTGGCCGGCATGGTCGGAGCCGAACTCGTTGCCGCTGCCGAGTCCCTTCGTCGCCCAGAGCCACACCACCGGCACGGCGACCGCCGTGGCGGCGAGGATCGCCGCCTCGCGCCACCGTCGGGTCGCCGCGAGGAAAAAGAGCGGCACGATGACCGCCATGGGGAGGTAGGGCGGCCGGCCGGCGGCGACCGCGCCGACCGCCGCGGACGCCGCGAGCGATCCCCAGAAGAGTCCGCTCGGCCGGCCGGGCGGCGGGAATCCCGCGTCCGGCACGAGAAACCGCTGCACGAAGCCGACGGCGAGGGCCGTGAAGGAGATGAGGGCCGCGTCCTGCGAGCAGGAGCCGAAGAGCGAGAGGATCGCCGGCGTCGAGAGCGTGAAGAAGGCGAAGAGCCTGCCTGATGAGATCCAGTTGAGCGCGAGCCAGCCCATGAACGCCGACGGCACGAACGTGAAGAGCCTTGCGAGGTAGAAGATCGACACCGCGTCGAGCTGACACGCCCTGCCGAGCCGCACCGCGCAACTGCCGAAGAAGTACGAACTCGGCGGATAGCGGACGAACGGACAGACGCGGAGCTCCGTCTCCTCCTCGAAGCGGATCCGGGAGATCGGCGGCGGAGTCCTCGGCGAATCGGTCGGCTCCGCGGCGGCCTTCTTCGACGGGAGCCGCCTCGTGAACCGGGGATCGGAGAGGAACGTCGTCAGGGACCGCGGGATCTGCCCCCCCGGTCGGCCACCTTCCGCCTTCTCGCCGATCACGTCGCCGTAGGAGACCTGCACCGTCCGGAAGAAATGCGCCCACTCGTCCGGCACGAGCAGGGGCGGCACGAGGAAACAGTAGACGAGCCCGAACGGGATGCAGGCGAGGAGGTAGACCAGCGGCAGCCGGTCGTGAAGGCGACGTGCGAGGGCTTCGCAGGAAGGCCGTGCATCCATCATCGATAGGCACCTTGCGCGATCTCGATCGCCCGTCGCAGCCGCTCCTGCCACGACACGCCGTCCCGAGCCTGCACCATCTCGATCGATACGAAGGCCCCGTAGCCGGCCTCGCGAAGGGCCGCGGCGATCGGGGCGTGGTCGACACCCCCCTCGCCGAGCGGCAGGAGACCGGGCTCGCTTGCGTGAAAATGCTGCAGCCGTTGGCCGGCCGACCGGGCGGCCTCTTCCGGGCTCTCGCCAGCAAGCTCGAGCGCTCCCGCGTCGAGGTGCACGCCGAGCCCCTGCTCGTTCACCCGATGGACGAACGCGATCGTCTCGCGGGCATCGACGAGGAAGTCGCAGCCGTAGGCCGGCGGGTTGGGCTCGATCAGCATGGAGACGCCACGGTCGGCCGCCCGCCGGGCGAGCGTCCGGAAGAACCGCTCCGCGATCGCCTCCGCTGTGGCGTGGTCGAGGCTGCCGCGCGAGCGGTTGCGAGGCGAACCGAAGACGAGGTTCGTCGCGCCGATCCCGGCGGCGAGGTCGATGACGGCCGAGAGGTGGTCGAGCAAGCGCTCGCGGATGGCGGGCTCGCCGAAGAGCACGAGATCGCCATGGCCGAAGAGGAGCGCCTGCATCGCGACGATCGGCAGGCCGCGGTCCTCCCAGAACCGGCGGTATTCCATGGCGCGGCGAGCATCCGGGGGCCCGGATCCGCCGCCCACCCGCGATGGCGTCACCTCGACCGCCGCGACGCCCCCCTCGACGAGGATCGTCGCCGCCTCGTCATCGGCTTCCGGCGGCCAGGCGATGTTCGAGACCGCTAGCCGCATTTTCGCCCCTTTCGTTCTGCCGCCACGAACGACCGCATTCCGGCGAGCACGGCGTCCGCATCCGCGAGATAGCCTCCGGAGCCACCGAAGGCCGGGGCATGGACCGAGCGGACGTCGTAGGCCGCCGGCCGTGCTTCGAGCCGATTCAAGAAGTCGAACCCGAACGCCTCCCGGGCCACCCGCCGGATCGTGACGGGCTCGGTCGCGAAGTGGACGAGCGACAGCCCCGCCGCCTCGGCGACCTCGAGATCGGCCGAGAGCCGCGAAAGATCGTAAAACTGGAAGCTGCCGCGGTCGTCGATCCGCTCGATCTGGTTGCCATGGAGCAGGTCATAGACGGCGTTCTTCTTCAGGCCGGGCCCGAAGAGGGCGGGCAGCCTCACGACGAGCGTCGGAAAATGCGACGCGAGGACCCGCTCGAGTTCGAGCCGGTGGCGGCCGTAGGGCGTCGCACCGGACGGGGCGTCACGTTCCGTGACTCCCAGCGGCTTGCCGTACACGTCCACCGTGGAGACGAGCACGAGCTTCCCGATGCGGGCTTTCGAAAGCGGCTCGACGAGCCGGTCGAGGTTTCGCCAGTCGGCCTCCGGGTCCTGGTTGGCTCGCCACTTCTCCGCGGGGGCACCCGCGCAGATGACGTGGTCGAACCGGCGGCCGGCGATCTCACCGATGTCGGTCGAGCGGTAGACGGCGTCGAACCGACGCGATCGCAGGAGCGTGCCGCCGACGAGCCCCGTGCCTCCGATGAGAGCGGTCTTCATGAAGGCTGTCATGGATTCATCACGATTCAGGCGAGTTCGAGGGCGGGGGGGTCGAAGCCTCCAAGGCAGGCCTTCACGAGCGTCTGCAGGATCATCGCGTTTCCCTTGAGCCCGCGGATCTTCGTCGGGACCGCGCCGGCGGCCGGGTAGGCGCGGGTGACCGGAATCTCCTCGACGGCAAACCCCAGACGTGCCGCACGGATCGCGAGGTAGTAGTGCAGTTCGTAACCAGTGAAGACCTCGCGGAACGGCGCGACCCGCGGGTCCGCAAGCAGCCTCCGCGAGTAGGCCCGGAAGCCGTTGGTCGTGTCGGTGTATCGCCGGCCGGCTGCGACGCTCACGAGCGGCGCGTGCAGGAGCGTGACACCGAGGTGCCGGGAGAGCGGCGTGTTGACGCCGCGTCCGCCGGGCATGTACCGCGAGCCCTGCACGTGATCGACGCCCCGCCCGAGCGCCGCCGCGAACCGCGGAAGCGCCTCGGGATCGTCCTTGTCGTTGCCGTCCATGACGACGACGCCGTCATAGCCCTCGTCGAGACACCAGGAAAGGCCCATCCGCATCTGCGCGCTCAGGCGTCCCGGCCCCTTCTTCACGAGCAGAGCCCGCACTCCCGCGGCGGCCAGCAGGGCCGGGTCGGTGGAGCCGTCGGTGCTGCCGCCGTCGGCGACGACGACGTCGAGATCGTGGCGGACGGACCGCATCTTCGCGAGCTGGCGATGGAGCCGCTCCCCCTCGTTGATGACGAAGACGCAGACCGCATGGCGTCCGCGGCGGTCGGCGAGCCACTCGACGGCATGCGGCGGGATCGAGCGACCGCCATCGACAACGCGATCAGGAAAAGCGACGGGATTTCCAGCCGGAGTCATGGGCATCCTCGATGGTGGCGACGGCGATCGAACGGACGTTGCGGCGACGGGCGTCGGTGAGGGCCGTGGAGCCGTTTCGCTCCTCCGCGACGTGGTAGAGCGGGCAGTCCTTCACTTCCTCGAACGCATGCGCGAGGTATTCGGAGACCAGGATGAGCGTCGTGAACAGGAAGAAGAACATGACGGCGATCTGGAGCGACAGGGTCGTCCAGCCCTCGACCACCCGCTCCATCGAGAGATTCACGACGACCACCCACGCCATGCAGAGCACGTTGAGCAGGCTCGCGATCCCGCCCATGTAGCTCACGAGCCGCAGCGGGAGCGCGGAATGGGTCACGAGCATCGAGACCGCCTCCGACACGGCCGCGGAGATGGGCGTCGCGGTCGAGGCCACCGTCGGCTCGTAGGGAAGCTCCGCGGTGCGGAAGCCGACCGAGCAGCCGAGCAGCCGCAGGTGAGCCGTCTTCTGTCGGATCCTCGTAAGGGCGTTGAGCGCGCGGCGGCTGAAGAGCCGCATCGTCGCGGCGCCGGCGACGAGACGCACTCCCGTCATCTTGCGGAAGAGGCGTCGGAAGGCCCGCCAGGAGGCGCGGCGAATCCACGACCGCTGCGACGAGCCTGTCGTTCCGATGACGATGTCGGTGCCTTCGTCGCCGTGGGCGACGAAGTCGGGGATGCGGTTGGGCGGGTCGGTGGCCGCCGACATCACGATCGTCAGGTCGCCGATCGCGGAGTCGAGGCCCGCGGTCACCGCGATGTCGGCTCCGAACCGGCGGGAGAGGCGGATCACGCGGACGCACTCGTGGCGGTCGAGCACCGCGTCGCAGGCGGCCTCCACGCGGCGGCCCGATCCGTCGTCCACGAGGATGAGCTCGTACTCGTCCGACGTGGACTCGAGGATTGCGACGGTACGTGCGACGAAGTCGGATAGATCGTTCGGGTCGCCGTCGACGAGCACCACGACGGAAACGAAGCTCGTGGATCTGCGGATCATGCGGCGCACCTCTGGCGGTGGAAGTCAGGGGATCCGATCGCATCGAGCATGTCGAAGACGTTGTCGATCTTGGAGGCGAGCACGCACGTCAGGCCCGGCATGCCGACGTCTTCCTCGAGGAGGATCGGCCGCCCGTCGTCCCGCTCGTTGGCCGGCGGAACCGTCTTCACCTCCCAGAGCGAGTCAACGTGACGGGCTCCGGCGATCACCGGAAGGTACCGGGCTGCGTCACGGATCATGAGCGGGAACCGCGTGCGGCGGGGAAAACCCGCGAGGAGCGAGTCGGGATCGCTCGCCGCGGCGACGCCGGAGTCGTGCCAGGTCGCGTGGGGCGTGTAGCGAACGTGGCTCAGGGAGTGGAGCCCGCGGGATGGGAAGGGCATGCACGAGAAGAACGGGCCGCACATCACGGTGACCCCGACGTCGGCGAGTTCCTCGGGCATCTCGACGAGCGCGAGTTCCGTGATCTCGTGCTTGAGCGGGATCGGAGGGACGCCCGATCGGGCGAGCACCGCGTTGAGCCCGGAGTAGGTGCAGTTGAAGACCCGGTCGGCCAGCCACTCGTCGGAGCCGTCCGTTCCCGCGATTTCGACACGGAGGCCGCGGGGCAAGGCCCGTCCGAGCGACCGCACCTCGACGCCGAGGCGGACGTCCACTCCCGCGTCGACGAGCCGCGTCCAGATCGCCCGCCGCAGCCTGACCGCGTCGAACGCATGTTCCTCAACCGCGAACACCGCCTCCACGTGCTGCGGATCGAAGAGCCGGCGGATGCGGTCGGGGGCGGGCCGCAGCGGGGCCCCGATCCGCCTGCAGAAACCGGTGAAGTGACGCTTCGTCACGTGGGAGTGACGCGAGGCGATCGCGTAGTACTTCTCGAATGAGTCGTCGATGCAGTCGGCGAACTCGCGGACGAAACGCGGGAAATTCGCCCGCGACCGCAGGGCCGTCAGGAGGCTCCTCGGGTAGTGGTAGCCGTTGTGGACCCGCGCCTGGTTGGCGTGCGAGGCGCGTCCGAGGATGTCGTCGTGCTTCTCGCACACCGTCACGTGGACCCCAGCCTCGGCCAGGTGGGCGGCGAGCATGCAGCCGTAGAATCCGCCCCCGATCACCGTGGCCGTGGATTCCATTGAGGGGGTTCCCGAGAGGGGATCGAGCCGTCACGCGGCGGCGATCGTGTCCTTGGCCGGGGCGTCGTGGGCCTCCGGCTCCCGTCCGAGGAGCAGGTCGCGTTCGGCGAGCAGACGCGTTCGCTGTTCGATGAGGCAGAGCCGGCTTTCCCGCTCGCGCTCGAGATCGGCCGTGAGCGCGGCGATGACGCCGGTCTGCTCCTCGCAGGTCCGCTCGTACTTGCGGGCCTTCCGGAGCGACCGCCGCCAGGCGCCGTCGGCGGCATTGAGCGATCGCAGGAGGACGCCCACGAGCTTGTCCGACTCGGTCAGGGCATCGGCGGGCTGCGGCTCGGAGGACTGCTCCTCGACCGTCGCCGGCTGCTGATCTGGTGGGAAGATCCGTTCGGGCTTCGCGTCGAAGGTCTTTACGGGCCGGTGGACCTCCGGGTCCGACGACCACCAGCGGCGGTCGGCGAGGATACGGTCGCGGATGCCGGGATCGCACATGGCGAGCAGCCGGTCGTTGGGCTCGCGGGTCTCTTCGACGACCCTGCGGATCATCGGCTCGTCGAAGACGAGAGGGGTCGCGTCGAGTGAACCGGTGATCTCGCCGTCGAGGTCGATGTTGCGAAGCCACCGCCAGAAGGAGAACTTCACCTCAGACATGTCGGTGCCCGGCGGCATGTTCCGCCGCAGGAGGAACCGGGCGATCTCGCCCGGAAAGCTCTCGTTGTGCCGGACCGTGCGCTCGGAAGGCGCGCAGCCGACGACGCCGCAGAAGTCGTCGGTCACGGAACTTCCGAGGAGTCGGACGTCGAACCGGGAGACGTTCGGGGCGGTCCGCCAGTTCTCGAGCGAGCCGGCCCAGTCGACCATGTCGAGCCGGACGTCGATCCAGATGTCGGTCGTCGTTCGACCCTCGCTGTGCCGCTGCCAGTAGAGGGAGTTGAGCCAGGAGACCGGCGGCCGCACGTAGGCGACGACGTGGAGCGGCGCGTCGAGAGCGGCCGTGAGCCGACGGATGAGCCTGGGCTTGCCGTAGATCCAGGTTTCGTAGCTGAGGATCGGCACGATCCCCTCCTCGCGCATCCGCCGCAACTCGGCCACGCAGGCCTCGAACTGCGCCGAGGGAGCGCTCAGGAGGTGCGGCAGTTCGGCGCTCATCGCGTAGTGCGCCGCGAAGTCCGCTGCCTTGTCGAGCAGCCGCGGGCCCCGCAGGAGTTCTCCGGCGACGATCGCCGCGTACTCGAAGGAGACCCCCGGCCGGTCGACCGCCGGTCGCACCGGATCCCAGGTCAGGTCGAACTGGAGCGCCGAGGAGCCCGTCTTCGGGGCGCCGATATGAAGCACGATCGGCAGGTCACTTGGCATGCCGCCCTCTCACCGAGACGGTCTTCTCGAGCACCACGAGGAACTCGCGGCTCGACAGTTCAACCGCGTCGCCGAAGACGCCGACGATCCTCGCGTCGAGCAGGCGAGCGTCGACGAGTCGCGTGAAGACCTCGGCGAAGCTCGCCGGCGTCCAGGCGGTGCAATGCACGTCGAGGCGACGCGACTCGTTCCAGGAGAACATCGCGAACTCCAGGGCCTGCGAATCGGTGTAGTGCCGGCGTGCCTCGGAAAAATCCGGCATCGGCGCGGCATAGTCGGTCTTTCCCGAGTCATCGAATGACTGCGAGAGGAAGTCCATCACCTGCATCGGCGTCGGGATGGAGGGATTCTCGATCGACCATGCCACGACTTGCGCGAACGTGGTGTCTTGGCGGTAGCGGTTGATCGACCGCTCGCGATGGGGCAGAAGGATCGCCAGCCGCCCTCCATCCTCGAGGCAGTCGAGGATCTGGCGGATCCAACCGAGCGGGTTCGGCATCTGCTCGAAGACGTGCGAGGCGACGGCGTAGCCGAAGAGCCGGTCCCCAAGGCACGCCGCGAGCGAGCGGCCGTCGTGCCACTCGACGTCCGCCGCCGTTCGAAGGTCGCCGGGAACCTCCCTGCCTGGGATCGCGACGTAGGTCACTTCGAACGTGCCGCGATCGGCGATCGGCAGGCTCGATGGCGCGATCTCGAGACCCCGCAGATGGTTCGGGCAATGACGCATCACGAAACGCCGCCGGATCTCGTCGGGATGGACGCTCGGGGCGGCTGCGGCGGTCGGCTGTTCGGTGGTGTTCATGGGGTGGGATACCGGGGTGTCAGGCGGCACGCGTTCGCGAGAGTGTGCGGCCGCCGGCCGGGGCGGCCACCTTGGACGGCCGCGGCCTCCGGGCTTTCCTACCCGCCGGCGACTCCGCCATCCATGCGTCGACGAAGCCGTTGTGCGAGAGCCAGCGGACGGTCGTCCGGATGCCTTCCTCGAGGCCGGTCGCCGCGTGGTAGCCGATCGCGGCGGCCGCCTTCTCGATCGACATCACGCGCCGCGTGTAGCCGACCGGCTTGTCGGCCAGGAACTCGGGCCGCAGCTTCGGGCCGCATTCCCGTGAGATCACCTCGGCGATCTCACGGATCGGCGTCTCCCGGCCGGAGCCGAGGTTGAAGATCTCGCCGTCGAACCTGTTTTCGGCGACCGCAATCGACGCGATACCTTCGGCGACGTCGGTGACGTAGACAAAATCCCGGGTGGCCGATCCGTCGCCCCAGACGTCGAACGACTTCTCGCCCGATGCCCGGGCGACGAGCGCCTTGCGCAAAAGCGCCGCCACGACGTGGCCGCGGTCCTGTTCGAACCGGTCTCCGGGGCCGTAGAGGTTCGAAGGGATCACGGTCACCGTGTCGACGCCGTGCATGCCGCACCAGTCCCTCGCGGCGATGGAGGTCGCCATCTTCGCGTAGCCATAGGTGCCCGTGTCGCCCGATGGCACGCCGTGGCCCAGAGACTCCTCCCGCAACGGCAGCGGCACGTCGCCCGAGTAGGAACAGGGTGAGCCGGCGAGGATGAGTCGCCGCACGCGGTGCTCGCAGGCGGCCCTAATGACGTTGAGCCCGAGCCGGAAGTTGTCGTGGAAGGCCCTGCCCGGGCAGGACTTCAGGTAGCCGACGCCGCCGACGTCGGCCGCCAGGTGGACGATCGTGTCGGCTCCGGCGAGCAGGTGTCCGGCGACGGCCGGATCGAGGAGGTCGCCCTCGGGCCGGCCCAGCTCGCGGACCGCGACGCCGCGCGAGCGGAGCGACTCGACCACATGCCGTCCGAGAAAGCCGCGGGCACCCGTGACGAAAACCTTCATGGAGACCTCTCTTGGCGGAGCACCGAGGAGTAGATGCGTTCGTAGGCCGCCCTCGTCTTGGCGAGCGAGAAGCGTTCGCGGGCGACGGCCCTCTGGCGGCGTGATTCGGGAAAGCACTCGTCCTCCCTGCGGACGCATTGGAGGATCGTGTCGGCGAGGGTCTTCGCATCGCCGACGTCGACCGCGATGCTCGAGAAGGCCGTGTCGCGGTCCATGCGGTAGACGAACATCGATCGGGCACGCGACGTGATCACGGGCCGGTCGTGGGAGAGCGCGTCGGCGAGCACGGCGGAGCCCGACTGGCCGACCTCGTCGTAGGGCAGCACGAACACGTCGGCCTGCCGCATCGTGGCGGCCTGCTCCGCGGCGTCGCCGAGGAACCCGGTGAAGATCACCCGCGACTGGAGGCCGCACGAGTCGGCCCGCTGGATGAGGTCCATCCAGTAGTCGTTGCCGGTGCGGTCCTTCGGATGGATGCCGCCGGCGACCACGAGCTTCACCGACTCGGGCAAAAGTTTGAGCGCCTCGAGCACGTGGCCGTGCCCCTTGTAGCG
>JBBAVU010000107.1:0-10191 GCA_040397565.1 Pirellulales bacterium
GCCCCGAACCCTGCACGTTTGACGCACCCGCTCGAACCGCGTCAGGCCTTCGCCTCGTCGAGGGCCTGCTGGAGGCGGGCCTTCGGCTGGACTCCCATGAACTGCTGAACGAGCTGGCCGTTCTTGAAGATCATGATCGTCGGAATGCTCGAGACGTTGTAGGTCATCGCGACGCGGTTGTTGTCGTCCACGTTCACCTTGCCCACCCGGAACGTGCCCTCGTTCTCCGCGGAAAGCTCCTCGATCGTCGGGCCGATCATGCGGCAGGGGCCGCACCAGGGGGCCCAGAAATCGACCAGCACCGGCACGGGCGAATCGAGGACTTCCCGCTGGAAATTCTCGTCGGTGAACTCGAGGGCTTTTCCCATGATTGTCGCTTGTCTCCGATGGTGGTTCGACCGGCAGCCCGGCGGCCGCCTCGCCCGATACTATAGCGGTTCAGGAGCAGCGAGGTCGAGGAGACGCCCCCCGTGGCCCGGCACAGGATTGGTCTTTCGCAGGCATGGCATGTGCGGGAATCCGACGGCGACACGCCGCCGACCTGGGTGCGTTCGTTCGGCCGGCCGACCGGCCTCGAGGAGACTGATCGCGTGCTGCTCGTGGTCGAGGGGGCGGCCGTCGCCGCAGAACTCACGCTCAACGCACGCCCGCTCGGCCACCCGGCACCGGCGGCGACCCGCCTGACGTGGGACGTGACGGCACTGCTGCGTCAGCGGAACGAACTGCTGCTCGTGCCCGAGCGAGGGCAGAAGCCGCCGTCCGCGGCGGAAGTCGAGCCGCCGCCCCGGGCCGACCGCCTGCCACTGTGGCCGCCGCTCGGCGAAGTGAGTCTCGAGATCGTTGCCGCCGACGACCACGCCATCGCTTGACGGACTCGCGGGCGATCGTTACGAACACGCCTGAGGCAAATCGGCTTCATCGACGTCCACCATCGCGCGATTTCCGGAGGTCATCATGTCGGTCATTCGGGTCGGAAGCACGGGCACGTACGCGGAAGGCTGGGATTTCGTGTTCGGGTCCGGAAAGACGCAGCAACGCGCCACGAAGACGAAGGGCCGGGCGGCCAAGGGGAAGAAGATCCGCAAGCCCGCCGTGAAGGCCGTCGCCGCCAAGGCCGCCGGCAAGTCGAAGACCACGGCGAAAAAGGTCGCCCGGAAGAAGAAGGCGACCAAGCGGGCTTGAGTCACAACCTCGCCCGTGTGCCCGAGACGGCGTATGCAGACAAGCGAAGCAAGGATTGCGCAGCGAAGTCTGCATCCGAGCGAGCGGAAGGCAGGATGACTGAAGCGAGCGTCCGGCGATGGGCACGGGCAGCCCCGAACCCCCACGTGTGACGAACCGACGCGTCAGGAGACCGCGACCGGCGATTCTTCTTCGCGAGAAGCTTTCGCCTCGACGCCGGGCCGCTCGTCGGCGGCGAAGCGGCCGTCGATGAAGCTCGAGAGATCCATGTGGAAGCCGGGCTGCCGCAGCTTCTGCACCGCCTTGGCCTCGATCTGCCGCACCCGCTCCCGGGTGACGCTGAAGATCGTGCCGACCTCCTCGAGCGTGTAGGAGTAGCCGTCGGCGAGGCCGAACCGCATGCGGAGGATCTCACGCTCCCGGTAGGGCAGCCCCTCGAGCGCCTTCTTCACGCAGTCCTTGAGCGCCTGTTGGTGGACGTCCCGCAGCGGGTCCTCCTCGCGGGCGTCGCGGACGAGGTCGCCGAAGGTGCCCTCGTCGCCGTCGCCGACCGGCGATTCGAGCGACGTCGGCTGCCGCGACATCCTCCAGACGCACTCGACCTCCTCGAGCGAGAGCCCCGACGCGGCCGACAACTCTTCGACGGTCGGCTCGCGGCCGTGACGCTGGAGCAGGTCGCGGGAGGTCGCACGAAGCTTCGTCATGGTGTCGATCATGTGCACCGGCACCCGGATCGTCCGGCTCTGGTCGGCGATCGCCCGAGTGATCGCCTGGCGGATCCACCAGGTCGCGTAGGTGGAGAACTTGAAGCCGCGGGCGTGTTCGAACTTGTCCACGGCCCGCATGAGCCCCGAGTTGCCCTCCTGGATCAGGTCGAGGAAGGAAAGGCCGCGATTGCGGTACCGCTTCGCGATCGAGATCACGAGCCGCAGGTTGCCCTCGGCGAGCGTCCGCTTTGCGGCGTCATACTTCGCCTGGGAGACGTCGATCGTCTCGAGGCGACGGGCGAGCGTTTTGCGGCTCTCACGGATGCCGAACAGCAGCCGGCGTTCCTCCGCGACCAGCGCGGCCCGCTCCGCCGGGACCGTGGCGACGTCCGCCAGACGGTTTCGAATGGCTTCCGTCCTCGCCGCGATGTCGCGGACGTTCTTCAGGAGCGGGTAGAGTCTTTGGATCCGCAGCCGCATCTCCTCGACGAGCCGTACGGCCTTCCCCTTCTGCCGCACGAGCCGCCGCCAGGCGGCCCGCCGCTTGGTGTCTGGGGCCGCCTTCGACATGGCCGTGCGGAAGAGCGTCGCGTTGTCCCGCTGGATGCGTCGCAGCGTCTCGAGATTCGGACCGAGCCGACGCAATATGCGCTTCTTCTCGCGGGTGTCGGTGACCGCCACCTCGATCGTCCGGTCGAGCCGGAGCGTGCCCGCGTGCACCCGCTCGAGGAGGCCGATGGCGCCCGCGAGCACGAAGTCGTTGCCGAGCACCGACCGGCGAAAACGCGTCCGCCAGCACTCGATCTCTCGGGCGCTCGAGACTTCCGTCTCGCGCGTGAGCAGCGCGTTGCCGCCCATCTGGAGCAGGTAGAGCCGGACGGGGTCGTCGATATTGAGCGTGCTGCCCGATCGCTGGCGTCGAGCCCGCTTCTTGACCGGCCGCTTGCCGGGTCGAGCCACGTGGCGGCCGGAGACGGATGGAAGGGGTTCCGCAGATCGCGGAGTGTGAGCGGGCGAAACGGTGCGGATCATGGGGGCGTCCGGGGGGGAGGGAGCGGAACCGGGCTCGGGGGAACGCCTTCGACAAGGGGCAGATGCCGTGCCGAAGCGATCGCCGCATCGCCGGAAAGCCGCTGCTGAAGGCCGATTGCAGCGTGTTTTCAAGCGTTTCTCGCGGGCATCCAGGGCACCGCGAGCGGAACCCGACCCGCCCCGGCACGTCGCCCGGGGGCGGCAGTGTGGGGCGACAGGTGTCGCCCGCGGGCGACGGTCCTCTGGACCGGGGCGAGATGCCGTGGACCGTCCGGCGAGTTCGCGATGGAGGGCTTTTCAGCCGAAAATTCGGCCTCTCGGGGATCGATCGGTGAACCCTATACTCCCGGAAGAGTTCGGTCACGACCTGCACGGAGCCCTCCATGGAGTACATCCCCGTCGCCATCATCGCGGTCGTGATCCTCACGGGCATCGTGGCGCTGGCCATGGGCTTCCGCGGGTGGCATCCGGCGAATACGGCCGGTGCCTGGCTCGTGCTGCTCGCGTCGTGCGGCTTCC
This sequence comes from Pirellulales bacterium, assembly GCA_040397565.1. GTDB lineage: Bacteria > Planctomycetota > Planctomycetia > Pirellulales > UBA1268 > UBA4655. The sequence continues at coordinate 3,441 of JBBAVU010000107.1, forward strand.
TCGCGCTCGCGGGCGTGCGAGGGCAGAGCGAGCGGGCCTGGGCCACCATGCTGCGGGGCTGGGAGTCGAAGGTGCTGGAGATCCGAGACGCGGTTCGCGCCGACGTGCGAGGCAAGGCCGGGCTCCAGCCTCTCGGGGAATGCTCCATCGACGCCCTCCAGAACTGCCCGATCGCATCGCTCGAGTCGAAGCAGGTCGAATGGAGCCGCGCGCTCGATCGGGTGAACTCCTGGCGGGGCCGGTTCTGGAAGGACGTCACGTTCGTGCCACCGAACGTGAAGGGTGCGGAAACCACGCCCGGACGGATCACGATCGCCGCGCCGGACAAGCCCTCCATTGCCGAGGGGGCCGAACTCTACCTCTTCGACGCCAAGCCGCTCGGCGACGGGGGGAAGTTCATCGGCGGCTTTCGCGTGACGCAGGTGACCGACAACCAGCTGGCCGTTCTCCCGCTCGGCCCCGTCGAGGACCGCGATCGCGAGGTCTGGAACGCGCCCCACGAGGAGGTCGTGGCCTACGAGAACCTGCCGTTCGACCGCTGGATGGCGTTCCACCGCACCGGCCGCGACGCCGAGGCGACGGTCATTCCCGAGCCGACGAAGCAGGTGCCCGAGAACGGCCGGCTCCGCGAAGACGTCGAGCGGCACGATTTTCCCGAGGAGCTGATCTCGTCGGCCGGCGAGAGCGACTCAAGCCCGTTTCCGGAGGATCCTGACGTGCCGCCGCCGGGAGTCGACTGGGCCACGCTCGAGTTCGAGGAAGACTTCGACTGGACCCCGGAGGGCAGCGACGGCCGACCGGCGACCGGACTGGTGCGGTTCAAGGCCGGCGAGAAAGTCTCCGCGTTTCCCGCCCGCGACGTCGCCCCGCTGCGGAAGGCCGGCGCCATGTTCAAGCACGCGTGGTCGATCCCCCCGGGGATGTTCTGGGCCGAGGTGGAGTTCAGCGACGGCTTCACACACGAGCGGGAGGGCGCCGACGCAATCGAGTTCGCCGCCGGCGACGTGGTCCGCCTCCCGCTCGAAGACGCCGAGAAACTCGCCAAGGACGGCAAGCTCGCCATCAAGCGCCGGTTGTACCGTCGTCCATTGAATGCGGCGGGGACGGCACTTCGCGGCGGGGCTGCGGTCGACCGTGCCGGTCGGCCGACGACCGAGGGGGGAATCGCGATCGATGCGATCGGCATCTTTCGCATGACCGAGCTGTTGCGAAAGAGGATCGCCGTCATCGACCAAAACAGGCAGGAGGTCGTCGAGGCACAGGAGGCGTCCAAGAGGCAGCTCGTGGAGCTCGAGGGCGTCAAGGGACGGCTCGAGAAGGATCTCGGCAACTGGTCGGGCGACGTGGCCACCGCCGAGAAACTGGAGAAGGAGGCGGCGAGGCGATTCGAGGCCGCCCGCGTTTCGCTCGAGACGAGCGAGCGGGCGATCGTGGAGCTGGGGGCGCGGCTCCGAAAGCTCACCTCCACGCTCGCCACCGAGGTGGACCGGCGGACGCCGCCGCCCGCATCGCCGCCGCCGGCGGGCGGCTGATCAGTCGTCCTGGCCGAAGTCGCGTCAGGCCTTCCGGCCGACGAAGACATAGTAGGGCGCGCGGAGGAGCGGCACGTACGGCAGCCGCGCGAGCCGCTCCTCGAGCAGCACGGTCTCGAACCGCCGCTGCAGGTACGGCAGGTGGTCGGCCGACGGAAATACGTTGTCGGTCGCGAACCAGACCGGCCAGAGGGAGCGACAGAGCCATCCGTGCTTCCGCAGGCCTGCGGCAGGATGCTTCTGCGAGACGTAGAAATCGACCACGCCGGCGAGGCCGCCCGGCTTGAGCATGGCCAGGGCGTTGTCGATCGCGGCATACCAGGGGGGGATCATCGTGAGGGAGTAGGAGAAGGTGACGACGTCGGCCTGCCCTTCGGGCGGTCGAAAGGTCGTCGCATCGGCTTCGACGCATTCCACATTCGTCCAACCGCGGGCACGGCAGCGATCGCGGGCGACCTCCAGCAGCGATGTCGAAAGATCGACGACGTACACGCGTTCGAGCCGGGAGATCTCCGGGCCGAAGTTCTCCAGGTTGGCGCCGGTGCCACCGCCGAGGTCGACCCAGACGCCCCCCTCCGGCTTCGGGAGCGCGGCCCAAAGCTCCTCGCGGCCCTTGAGCAGTCGGCGACGGAAGTCGTCGTAGCCCTCCGCCTGGCCTCCGTAGAAGCTCTCCATCCGCTCGGCGTGGCTCCCGCCACGGACCGGCTTGAACGCCATCTGGGCGAGGATCTTGAGGTCGGACCAGAGGCCCACGGCAGCGACTCCTTGGAACGGCTTCCGAACCGTCAGAGCTTCAGATCGGCGATCGCGAAGCTGCCGTAGGTGTGCACCCGGTCGCGCTCGTGGAGCCGCCGGGCGAGATCGTTGTGAAAGTGGAGCAGTTCCCTCGTCCGTCGCGTGCGGCCGTCGACGTTCACCCGCACTTCCTGGACGAAATCGGTGTTGAAGCCACCGCTCCTCCAGATGGCGCGGGCATTCGGGGCCGCCCGGTTGACGATCGCCTGCCACTCGCTTTCGAGGAGCGGGAAGAAATGGTCGCTCAGCCAGTCCATGTGGTCGAGGAGCACGAAACGCGAGATGCTGCCCTGGTGCCCCTCGAGAAAACCCTGGACGGACGCGGTGTGCGTCGAGACACGGTCGATGAGCCCGGCCCTGAGCTTCTCGAAGTTGTCGGCGACGAGATATTCCGGGCAACACTCGCGGGTGTAGCGGCCGTTGATGTAGAGCCGCCAGAAGTAGTTGTCCTTCATCGGGAGCTTGACGAAGGCCCCCTCGATGCACTCCTGGATGAACCGCGCGAGATCGCCCGAGTAGGTGGCCTCGATCTGCCTCCGCTGCGCGAGCGGCACGCCGAGCATCGACATGGTCGTGTCGCGGTTCAGGAGAAACTTCAGGAAACCGCTGAAGTTGTCCCGCACGTGGCGGTCGTATATGGCCCGCTGCTCGTCGAGCGAATCTGCCTCGAGCAGCGCCTCGAGGTGCGGCCGCACCTTGATGACCCTGTCGGTGTACACCTTCGCGAGCCGGGCGAACAGGCCCGATGTGCCCCGGAAGTAGAACGACCGCGTCGGGTGGTCGAACCACTTGATCTTGGCGTCCCAGAACCCGCGGGACCACTCCGGCAGGAGCGATCGCAGTTTCTGCTGGTAGATCCGCCTCGCCCCAGGCAGCCTGCCCTCGCCGAACATTCGGAAGAAATCGTCGAACTCGAGCGCCTTGATGCCGGCCCTCTTCAGGTCGAGCAGCGCGTTCTGCCGCGGATTCATGTCGACGGCGTAGACGTGCGCCGGGCCGCAGAGGGCGTAATCGAGCGCGTTGCAGCCTGCCGAAGTGATCACGAGGATCGCGTCGGAGGGGCCGATCTCGAGGGCCTCGCGGTCGAGCCTCGGATCCTCCCAGCAGGTGTTGTAAACGAGATTGTTCCGATGAACCGCGTTGAAGATGCGGCGGCTCATCCAATCGAGCATGGACATGCGATCTGGCGTTTCCGGCGGCTGGCGGGTCAGGCCGCAGAGTTTAGCAGCACGACCGAAACCCGGCGAGCGAGCGTCAAGGCAGCAGGAACACCGCTCCCGTGATCGTCGCCGCCTCCACCGCCAGCCCCCGGCCGCTGATCGGCACGGCAGGGCACGTCCACGGGGCGCAGTTGCCCGGCCGGTAGTAGCCCAGCGGGTAGACGCACTCCCACGGCAGTTCGACGCCCATCTTGTAGGGGAGGATCGGCAGCGTCACGAAGAAGTGGGCGCCGGAGAGGAACACATCGGGGATGAAACCGTACGAATGACCGTACCGTTCGAGGTCCCACTGTTCGAAATAGAGCGGCTTGTGGCAGTAACCGGCCGCCTTCCAGGTGAACGTCGTCGACGCGAACCGGCGGGGGGAGAAGGTCTCCCCCTTGAGCCGGCACTCACAGGGATAGTCGTTGCCGGGGCGGCCGCCCACCCTGATGTCGAGGTCGATCGAGGCCAGCGTGTCGGCCCGAAGCTTTCCGAGCGCCTCGCTGCATGCTCCGTCCGCCTCGTCGCACGCGTCGGACTCCGTCGAGTCGGCCGCAGCATCACCGGCCGATTTGTCACCGGCCGATTCGACGTCGTCCGATTCCACGTCGCGTTCGGCCGCGACCGTCACGATGCCCGTCGCTTCCTTCGGCGAGCCGGCCTTCGACGCGACACCGCCATTCGATTCGCCGCTTGCGGCCTGCCAGCGGGCGGCCCCGGGACTCAACCGGCTCCATTCCTCGGCCGTGGCCGTCCAGCCGCACGCGGCAACCAAGGCGATCCCGAGAAGGGTCCGGGCCAAAATCGGTCCGACGGCGGGCTGGCGGTCACTCCTCCGATCGTCCGTGCTCGACGCTGTAGTTGGGCGACTCGTGGGTGATGACAATGTCGTGGGGATGACCTTCCCTGACGGCCGCAGCGGAAACCTGGATGAACTTCGCATTGCGTCTGAGCTCCTCGATGGTCCTGGCACCGCAGTACCCCATGCCCGCACGCACGCCGCCGACCAACTGGTAGACGAACGCGCTGAGCGGCCCCTTGAAGGGCACCCGCCCTTCGACACCTTCCGGAACGAGTTTGTCGCGGCCTTTTGAACCGAATTTGTCATTGCCTGGCAGCTTCTGTCGGTACCGTTCACTCGATCCCTGCACCATCGCCCCGAGCGAGCCCATGCCGCGGTAGGCCTTGAAGGTCCGCCCCTGGTAGAGCACCGTTTGTCCGGGGCTCTCCGCGACGCCTGCCAAAAGCCCGCCGATCATGCAGCTGAACGCCCCGGCGGCGATCGCCTTGGTCATGTCTCCCGAGTAACGAATCCCACCGTCGGCGATCACCGGCACGCCAGCTTTTTCGGCCTCCTGCGAGGCCTCCCAGACCGCCGTGATCTGGGGGACGCCGACACCTGAGATCACCCGCGTGGTACAGATCGACCCGGGACCTATCCCAACTTTGACTCCATCGGCGCCAGCCTTGATCAGATCCCGACAGCCTTCCCGGGTTGCCACGTTTCCGGCGACGACCTCGATTTCCCATCGTTTCTTAATTGCCGAGACGGTCTCCAGCACGTTCTCGGAATGCCCGTGGGCGCTGTCGACCACTAGCACGTCGACCCCCTTGGCGATGAGGCTCGCCGCGCGGTCGTAGTCGAACACCCCCACCGCGCCCCCGACCCGCAGCCGGCCCTGGCGATCCTTGCAGGCGCTCGGGAACCGCTTCATCATGTCGATGTCCTTGATCGTGATGAGGCCCGTGAGCACGTTCCGGGGGTCGACGAGCAGCAGTTTCTCCACCTTGTTGGCCATGAGGATCTTCTCGGCCTCCTCGAGCGTCACGGCGCCGGTGGCCGTGACGAGCCCGGTGGCCGTCATGATCTCGGCAATGGGAGTGTCGCCGCTCTCGAGGAACCGGAGGTCACGACGCGTGATGATGCCGAGCAGCTTCCGCGACGGGTCGGTGATCGGCACGCCCGAGACGTTGTGCTGATCCATGACCTCCCTGGCCCTGGCGACCGTCGCGGTCGGCGGCAGGGTGACCGGGTCCACGATGATGCCGTTGGCGCTCCGCTTGACCTTGTCGACCTCGTCGGCCTGCCGTTCCACCGACAGGTTCTTGTGGATGATGCCGATGCCCCCCTCCTGGGCCAGGGCGATCGCCATCTCGCTCTCCGTGACGGTGTCCATCGGGGAGCTCACGATCGGTATGTTCAGCTCAATGCCGCGGGTGAGCCGGGTCGACACGTCCACGTCCGCCGGAACCGCGGTCGAGTAGCCGGGCACCAGAAGCACGTCGTCGAACGTGATTCCGTGGGCGACGATTTTTCCGTCCATGAGGCCTCCTGGGGCTTGGAAAGCCTTCCAGTATGGGAAGTCGCGTCCGCGGCGCCAAACCGTGGCCTACGTTTGAGGGTCGCCTCGACGCGGTCGTGGCCCACCTCCTCGCAAGCCCCTCGTGCCCACCATGCGATTCATCGAAGAAGCCCCGCAGCCACGTCCAATCCTCTTCCAGGGGCCGTCGAACGGAGCCGGCGCAGCGACGCCCGACCGGGCCTCCCTCGAGCGGCATCTCGCGCGGTCACGCTACGGGCGATTCACGCTCACCGCCGCCATCCGCCCCGGCTGGCGGCTCGACATCATGCCGGAGGAGGGCTACCGGTTCGACGCCTACAGCGACCCGAGGACCGGCACGCGGCTGCCGGCGATCGTCGCGTCGGTCTCGAGCGAGCGGCTCTTCGACACGTTTCTCTCGCTCCTCGAGCCGCTCGGCGACGTCTGCGACGTGGTGCTCGAAACAAGCCACTCCAACGACGTCTCCGGCCACGGCGACCACGTCCGCGAGGGAATGGAGCGACTCGTGCTCGAGAGCATGCTCTGGGATTTCGAGGAACTCCTGCTCGACGACGGCTGCACCGGCATCGCCGTGATGCACCCCGAACTGCCGATGGAGGTGCAGCTCGACGAGCACAAGCTCATCGTCGTCTACGCCCCGTCGCGAGCCCCATTCGAGGCGATCCTCGATTCCGTCGGCATCCCGCGAAACGACTCGATCCGGTTCATCTCGCAGGGGGAGCACCTCCACACCTCCCACACCCGCTTCGCCCGCCGGTTCGAGGAATTGCAGACGCTGCTCGGGGCGGGGTAGGGTCCGTCTTTCGGCACGTCAAGCGTGCTCATGGTTCGGGGCTGCCCGTGTGCCCTCGCCGGACGCTCGCTGCGCACATCCTGTGCT
>JBBAVU010000108.1:0-10026 GCA_040397565.1 Pirellulales bacterium
GCCGTCTCGGGCACACGGGCAGCCCCGAACGGTCAAACGTTGTGCTGGATGGGGCGCACAGGCACTCTGATGCTGAACGCCGTGGGAACGGACGTTGAGGAGCATCAGGTGTATCCTCACCGTAGCGACGATGCGTCCGCTCCCACGGCGGCAATGCGGCGTCCTTCAAGGAGCCCGAGCGGTTTCCCTCCCGCAAGCCGATCCGGTCTCCTCCGGACCCTTGATCAAGCTCGGTTCAGATCCCGCGAAGCTGGCCGCGCAGCCCGCTGACACCGGCGGCGAGGATCCCTGCGGCGCTGTCGATTTCTTCGGCGGTCGTGAACCGCGAGAGGCCGAAGCGGAGGCTCGATCGGGCGTCGTCTTCCGAGAGGCCGATCGCCCGCAGCACGTGGCTCGGCGCGGGCTCGGCGGACGAGCAGGCGCTGCCGGAACTCGCGGCGACCCCCTCGGCGGCGAGCGTCGCCAGCAGCGACTGACCGTCGACGCCGCTGATCCTGACGTTCAGGTTGTTGCCGAGCCGCACTGCCGGGTCGCCGAGCGGGGGGCCGTTGATCGCGATGCCGGGAATCGAGCTGGCGAGCGCCTGCCAGAGACGGTCGCGCAGCATCGTGATCCGGGGCATCTCCGCGGAGCATTCCCGGGCGGCGATCTCGGCGGCCTCGCCCATTCCCACGATCGCGGGGACGTCGAGCGTGCCGCTTCGCAGGCCCCGCTCCTGGCCGCCGCCATGAACGAGCGGCTCGATCCGGCAGGGGCGTCCGCGGCGCCGGACAAAGAGGAAGCCCGCCCCTTTCGGCCCGTGGAACTTGTGGGCCGAGAAGCTCGCGAGGTCGCAGCCAAGATCGTCCACGTTCACCGGGATGCGGCCGAGGGCCTGCGAGGCATCGACATGGAGGTAGCAGCCGCCGTCCGGGATCGCCTTCGCGATCTCCTCGACCGGCTGGATCGTGCCGATCTCGTTGTTCGCCAGGAGCACCGAGACGAGGAACGTCTCGGTGCGGATCGCGCGGACGATCGCGTTGGCGGCTACCCGGCCGCAGGCCGTGCTTTCCGACTGCGGCGCGACCTCGAGGAGCGTCACGGACCGGCCGTGGCGGGCGAGGTGCGCGAGGGGATCGAGCGCAGCGCGGTGTTCCGTCGCGAGGCTCACGGCGTGCCCCCGCTCGCGGCCCGGCCGCGCTGCCGAGCCGAGGATGGCGAGGTTGATCGCCTCGGTGGCGCCGCTCGTGAAGACGATCTCGTCCGGAACGGCCCCGATCGCGCGGGCCACGCGGCCGCGGGCGTGCTCGACGGCCTCGCGGGCCTCGCGGCCCATCTCGTGCGTCGTGCTCCCCGCGTTGCCGTAGCGGTCGGTGAGCCACGGCATCATCGCGTCGAGCACCCGCGGGTCGAGCCGCGTCGTCGAATGGTTGTCGAGATAGATTGCCATACGACCATGATAGATCGGCGGCGGTCGAGCTTTCCGCCGGTCAGCAACCGCGGCCGGAAGGGATGGCCCCGCGGCCGGAGGCGATGGCGTCGAGGGCGATCTGCGACCAGGTCTCGAAGCGGTCGCGGGATGCGAGGAGCGATTCCAGCGGTTCGAAGCCGCACTCCACGAGGCCGCTCTCCCGCGGCGCCACGACCGGCCGCTCGAGGTCGAGCAGGTGCACGATCCCGAGGTGCACGCTGCCGACCGGCGTCGCATCGTCGTTGATGAGGCCGATGCAGCGGGAGGTGAACGGCGAATCGATCGCGACCTCCTCGTCGAGCTCCCGCCGCATACCGGCTTCGTAGCTGGCGGCATCGCCGTCGTGGCCGTCGTCGTCGGAGATGTGGCCGCCGATGCCGACCGACCGCTTGGCGTGGAGCCTCGCCTCGCCCTGCTTGCCGCCGCGGGTATAGGCGAAGTAGCGGGCCGTGCCGGCCGCGTCGCGGTGACGCAGGACGCAGTAGGGAATGAGCTGCTTGAGCGACGGGTCTTCCTCGACGCTCGACCGCGGACGGTAGAACGTGTTCGCCGGGTCGAGAAGATCCTTCACGTAGCGGGCGGCGTCGTCGCAGAAGCCCTGGAAGGAGCCGAGCCGGTCGAGGAGGTCCCTCGGCACGACGAGAACGTGCTCCTCGCGGGCGGTCGCGGCCGGGGCGGATGATGTGGTCATGAGTGCCTTTCTGTTGGCCTTTCAGCGGGCCGCGGTCAGATGATCAGCATGCAGTCGCCGTAGCTCAGGAACCGGTACCGCTCGCGGATCGCCTCGTCGTAGGCCCGCAGGATCCTGTCGCGGGAGGCGAACGTGCTCACGAGCACCATGAGCGTTGTCCGTGGGAGATGGAAATTCGTCAACAGGCCGTCGACCGCCCTGAAGGAAAACCCGGGCCGGATGAAGAGGTCGGTCGGCCCGCACCATGGCGAGAGCCGGGACGAGTCGGCCGAGCGGGCCGCGGCCGTCTCGAGCGTGCGCATCGTCGTCGTGCCGACGGCAACGACCCTTCCTCCCCGCGATTTCGTCGCGAGGATCGCGTCGACGGTCGCCTGCGGGCACTCGCACCATTCGCTGTGCATCGTGTGTTCGTCGAGACGAGCGGCCGTGATCGGGCGGAAGGTGTCGAGGCCGACGTGGAGCGTGACGCTCGCGCGGTCGATGCCGCGGGCGGCGATCGCGGCGAGCAGCTCGTCGGTGAAGTGGAGCCCCGCGGTGGGGGCGGCGGCCGAGCCCGGATGTCGTGAGAACACCGTCTGGTAGCGGTCCGTATCGGCGGCGGTCGCCTCGCCCCCGCGGATGTAGCCGGGCAGCGGCACGCGGCCGATGCGGGCAAGGAGCGTTGTCGCGGGCTGGTCGGGCGATGTGAACGCACGCCACGTTCCTCCCTCGCCGCGGTCGATGAGCTCGAGCACTGCGGCATCCCGGCCCGCGGCATCGACGAGCACGATCCTTTCGCCGGGGCCGGGGCGGCCGCGGGTCCGCGCGAGAAGTCGCCAGAGCGTGCGGCCGCCGACCTCCTCGGTCGCGAGAAAAAGACCCTCCCACCTGCCGCCGGTCGCCTCCCTCCGGCCGACGAGCCGTGCTGGGACGACTTTCGTGTCGTTCACGACGACGAGATCGCCCGGCCGCAGGATGCCGGGGAGATCGCGGACGCAATGGTGGGAGATCGAGCCGTCGTGGCGGCCGAGCGCGAGCAGCCTCGCGGCCGCGCGGTCGGCGAGCGGTTTCTGGGCGATCAACGCCTCGGGCAGCGGGTAGTCGTAGGCGTCGAGTTCGCTCAGCGGTTCGCTCATCGGGCGTGTAGCATGGCAGCATGTCCGCCAGCTGTCACATGAGCGTCATGCCCGCCGAGGTGCTCTCCTACCTCGCGATTCCCCCGGGGGCCTGCGTCGTCGACGGCACGCTCGGCGGCGGCGGCCACACGCGGTTGCTGCTCGAGGCGGTCGGCCCGACCGGTCGCGTGATCGCGATCGACCGCGATCCCACGGCGATCGCCCGCGGTGCGGAGGAGATGGCCGGTCAGCCGGTACGGTTCGCCCAGGCCAACTTCCGCGACATCCCGGAGGTGCTCGACGCCGTCGGCGTCGGGCAGGTCGACGCGGTGCTGCTCGACGTCGGCATGTCGAGCGACCAGCTCGCCGACCGCGACCGCGGATTCTCGTTCGACTCCGACGGACTGCTCGACCTGCGGTTCGATCCCACGGAAGGGGAGCCGGCGTGGCGGCTCGTGAACCGTCTGCGTGTCGAGACGCTCGCCGACCTCATCTACGAGCTCGGCGAGGAACGCTTCAGCCGTCGCATCGCCCGCCGCATCGTCGATGCCCGGGAGGCCTCGCCGATCCGCTCCGCCCGGGAGTTCGCGCGGCTCGTGGCGTCGGCGGTCCCACGGCAGAACCCGCCGTCGCGGATCCATCCGGCCACCCGCACGTTCCAGGCGCTCCGCATCGCCGTCAACGAGGAGCTCAAGAGCCTCCGGATAGCGCTCGAGCGGATCCCGACACGCCTCGCGCCGGGCGGGCGGCTCGCCGTGATCTCGTTCCACTCGCTCGAGGATCGGCTCGTGAAGGAGGCGTTCCGTTCGCGGCAGACCTGGGAGTGCCTCACGCGGTCGCCGGTGGTCGCGACGGAGGAGGAGATCGACCGCAATCCCCGCAGCCGCTCGGCGAAGCTGCGGGTGGCCAGCCGGACGCCGGCGGCAGGGTGACGCGGAGCCCAGACCGCGGGATCGTCCGGGATTTTTGGCGTTGTCGCGGATCGCCGGGGTCCGGAAAATGCCGTCCATGGGACGCGAGACGAAAATCCTGCTCGGGCTGCTCGGCATGCTCGCGTGCGTCTTCCTGGGCGCACTCGTGGCGAGGCTCTTCGTCGCGCGGCCGCCGGTCGGACTCGGTGTCGACATCCATACCAACGTCGCGGTTGCGCAGCCAGCAGCCCTCGTCGAGCCGCCCGAACTCGGCCGTCCCGACCGCTCGGCCTTCGCCGCGATCCAGGGGGCGAAGCCGATCGAGGAAGCGTCCGCCGCGGAGCCATCGGCTGTGGAGCCGGCGGCCGTTGTGCCGGCGGCGTTCGAGGAACCGGTCGACGATCCGCCGTCCGGCGGCCCGGCGGTGCTCGATCGCGTCGTCCGACCGGGAACGAACTGCACGGTCGTGGAGGGGGATACCTGGTGGAACCTGGCGGAGGCGGCCTACGGCGACGGCCGCTGGTACCGCGGCCTCTATGCCTGGAATCGTGCGGTCGTTCCCGGCGTGTCGCTTCGACCCGGCACCTCGCTCGTGGTGCCGAGCGCGGCCGAACTGGCGGCGGCCTATCCGGGCCTCGTCCCGGCACGATCTTCGGCCGGCCGGGTTTTGCCATAATCGGCGGGCGAGATAGACTTCACGAGTCGGACGAATCGCGTTTCGAACCAGGAGACGAGCAGCAATGTCGGTCATTCTCACGGAAAAGGCGGCTGGCGAGGTCAAGAAAATCATCGCGGAGCAGAAGCTCGACCCGGCCACGGTGCTCCGCATCGGCGTCGCGGGGGGCGGCTGCAGCGGCTTCCAGTACTCCCTCGGATTCGACACTGCATGGGATCCCAAGGCAGACACCCGCGAGGAGCAGCATGGCGTCGCGGTCGTCGTCGACAGGAAGAGCGACCTGTTCCTCGATGGAACGACCCTCGACTTCCACGACGCGATCGACAAGCGGGGCTTCACGTTCAACAACCCCAACGCCAAGAAGAGCTGCGGCTGCGGCAGTTCGTTCCAGGCCTGAACCCAAGGCCTGCCGTGGCGTCCGAGAAAGTCCACATCGTCGGCATCGGCGACGACGGCGTCGAAGGCATGACCGCGCAGGCCCGCAGGCTCGTCGAGGCGGCCGACGTGCTGCTTGGGCCGGAGTCGTGCGCGACGGTGCTCCCGCCGACGTTGTCGGCGCGGTTTCGCCCTGCGGGCAACCTCGAGGAGCTGGTCGAGCGGATCGAAGCCGCCGGAGCGGGGCGGATGGTCGTGCTCGCGTCGGGCGATCCACTCTTCTACGGCACGGCCCGCTACGTCTGCTCCAAGCTCGGCAAGGACCGCTTCGAGGTGGTTCCGCACGTCAGCAGCATGCAGCTGGCGTTCGCGCGGGTGAAGGAGAGTTGGGAGGATGCGTTCCTCGCGAACCTCGCGGGCCAGTCGATCGAGCGGGTGATCGATCGCATCCGCACGAGCGAGACGGTCGGACTCTTCACGAGCGAGCAGTGGCCGCCGGCCGCGGTGGCGAAGGCGCTGCTCGACGAGGGCATCGACTACTTCCAGGGCTACGTCTGCGAGAACCTCGGCTCCCCCGACGAGCGGGTCACGCACGGGGGGCTCGCGGATCTCGCCCGTGATTCGTTCGGTCCGCTGAACGTCATGATCCTTGTTCGGAAGCCGCGGGTGGCCGACCGGCCGGGGCAGGTGGGCGGCCGGGTCTTCGGCAACGCCGACGAGTCGTTCCTCCAGTCGCGGCCGAAGCGGGGCCTGCTCACGCCGGCGGAGGTGCGGGCGCTGGCCCTGGCGGAGCTCTCGCTCCATTCCGCGAGCGTGGTCTGGGACGTCGGCGCGGGCAGCGGGTCGGTGGCGATCGAGGCGGCGAGGCTCGCGAAGAACGGCGAGGCGTACGCGATCGAGATGGACCCCGACGACCACGGCCTCATCCGCGAGAACGCTGTCCGCTTCGGCGTCACGAATCTCAAGGCGGTGCTCGGACGGGCGCCGGAGGCCTGGAGCGGACTGCCCGATCCCGACGCGATCTACGTCGGCGGCAGCGGCCGCGACGTATCGATGCTCGTCTCCGAGGCGTGGAAGCGGCTCAAGTCCGGGGGGCGGCTCGTGACCGCCTGCAACAGCATCGAGAACCTGGCCGCCGTGCATGCCTTCCTGCGGTCGCAGTCGGGCGATGCCGCCTACTGGATGGTGAACATCGCCCGCGGCATCGAGCAGATGGACCGGATACGCTTCGAGTCGATCAACCCCGTCTTCCTCATCGCCGGCACAAAACTCATCGCCGGCAACAAGCCCTGAGGCTCCCGCGATCGTTCGCACGATGATCGTCCGCACGATGGCCGACCCCCTCCCGCCGCCGCTCGACGTGATCGCAGTCGGGGCACACCCCGACGACGTCGAAATCGGCTGCGGTGGCACGCTCGCACTCCTCGCGTCGCAGGGGCACCGCGTCGGCATCGTCGACCTCACCGACGGCGAGCCGACGCCGAGGTCGAGCGGGCCGGAGGAGCGGCTGCGCGAGGCGGCTGCCGCGGCGAAGGTGCTCGGCGTCGCGCACCGTGAGAACCTCGGCTTCCCCAACCGGCGTCTCTTCGATTCGTTCGAGGTCCGCGTGGCCCTCGCGAAGGTGTTTCGCAGGTGGCGTCCGCGGCTCGTGCTGGGTCTCGGCGACAAGACCCCGCTCGCCTCGCCCGACCACGCGCAGGCGGTTGCGATCACCGAGGCCGCGGTCTTCTACTCGCGGCTGACGAAGTGGGACGACACGTTCGACCACCTGCCGGTTCACACCGTGCCGCAGTTTTTCACGTACTTCCTCTTCGCGGGCGTTCCCGACGTGCCGCACGGCCACCGGCCGCTCGTCGTGGACATCGCCGGCCATCTCGAGACGAAGCTCGAGGCGATCGGCTGCTACACGTCGCAGTTCCCGCCGGAGAAGGCGCACGTCTTCCCGCGGGTGCGGGCGATGGCGGAAACGGTCGGCGTGATGGCCGGCTGCGCCGCGGGCGAGGTGCTCGCCTCGAGCCGGATTCCCTGCACGACCGACCCGATGCGACTGCTCTTTCCCTGAGAAACCACGAGCCGCCACACCGCGGCGAACCCTGACACGATGGAGTCGCTCATGTCGCCCGACGCCGGCCGTACCGAGTCTTCGGAAGTCGTCGTCGTCGGGGCGGGGGTGGCGGGTCTGTGTGCCGCCAGCGAACTCGTGCAGGCGGGGGTGCGGGTGCTCGTGCTCGAGAAATCCCGCGGCGTCGGCGGCCGGATGGCGACGCGGCGGATCGGCGAGGCCGTCTTCGATCACGGTGCGCAGTATTTCACGATCCGCGGCCGGGCGTTCGGCAACGTGGTGGGCGATGCCCACCGTGCGGGCGTCGTCGCGAAGTGGTGCGATGGTTTTCCCCGGGGCGGTGCCGTCGGCGGCGGGCCGGGGGAGGTGATCGAACCGGCCGGCGAGGACCTGGCGGCCCGTTGGCGGGGCATGCGGGGGATGACCGACCTCGCGAAGCGGATCGTCGAGGCGACGGCCGATGCCGCGAAGGAGAACGGTGGCTTCGAGGTCCGCACGGCGGCGAAGGTGGTCGCCGTCGGGAGCGCCGGGGAACGCGTTCGGATCGCGATGGAGGCGGGCGAGCCGCTGCTCGCGGCCGCGGCGATCGTGACGTCGCCGGCGCCGCAGTCGCTCGATCTCTTTCGCGCGGGCGGCGGCTGCCTCGACGGTGGCGGCGGCGGGACCGACCCCGAGGCCGTGAGGCGGCTCGAGGCGATCTGCTACGACCCCTGCTTTGCGGTCATGCTCGTGCTCGACCGGCCGAGCCTCGTGCCGTCGCCCGGCGGCGTGCGGTTCGACGACGGCCCTGTTTCCTGGATCGCCGACAACCATGCAAAGGGGATCTCGCCCGTGCCCTCCCTGACGGTCCACGCTTCGCCGGCCTTCAGCGCCGCCCACTTCGACGACCCTCCCGAGACCGTCATGGACAGGCTCGTCGAGGCGGCGAGGCCCTGGATCGACGGCGATCCCGCGACGGCGATCCGCGAGCGGTCGCTTCACCGCTGGAAGTTCTCGCTCGCCACGCGGACCGACCCCTCGCCGATGGTGGCCGTGTCGACCGCCCCGCCGATCGTCTGCTGCGGCGACGGCTTCGGCGGCGGCCGTGTCGAGGCGGCCGCGTCGAGCGGTCTCGCTGCCGGCCGCTGGCTGGCCCGCGTGCTTGCATCGGGCGGCCCTCGAAGCCGATGATGTCGAACCTCCGGATCGGCCTGGTCCGGAGCATTTCCCCGAACACTCCCCAGGAGCACTCCTCATGGCCACCGCCGTCGCCGGCCCGAAACTCTTGCCCGAAGTGGAACGTTTTCTCGGCTCGGCACCCCTGCACGGCGTCGTGGGAGGCAAGGACGTCGCCGGCTCGTCCGGCGAGACGATGCCCACGCTCGACCCGGGCACGGGCGAGCCGATCGCGGAGTTCTGCGTTCTCACCGACGCCGACGTCGATCGGGCCGTGAAGGCCGCGGCGGAGGCGTTCAAGAAGTCGGGCTGGGCCACGATGGCCCCGAACGAGCGGGGCGTGATGCTCCATCGGCTCGCAGACGCCGTCGAGAAGCACGTCAAGGCGATCGCGCAGATCGAATCGCTCGACGCGGGGAAGATCCTCGCCCAGGCGGAGGGGGACGTGCGGAACTTCATCGACACGCTCCGCTACTTCACCGACATGGCCCAGCACGTCCAGCGGAGAAACGTGCTCGCCGTGGCCGGGCACGAGGCCTGGACCGTGCGTCATCCCTGGGGGCCGTGCGGGTTCATCTTCCCGTGGAACTTCCCCTTCCTCCTGATCGGCTGGGGCGTCTCTCCCGCGCTCGCCGCTGGCAACACGGTCGTGATCAAGCCCGCCGAAGACACGCCCCTCTCGGCGATCTACCTCGCTCGGCTCGCCCGCGAGGCCGGCATCCCCGACGGCGTCATCAACGTGATCCCGGGCACCGGGGCGGGCGCGGGTGCCGCGCTCTCCGCCCATCCTGGCATCAGGCGGATGAGCTTCACCGGATCGCCCGAGGTCGGGCGGCTCGTCGGCGAGGCCTGCGGCCGCAATCTCACGCCCGTGAAGCTGGAACTGGGCGGCAAGGGGGCGGCCGTCGTGTTCGACGACGTCGACGTCGCGGCGACGGCGGAGAAGCTCGTCGGGGCGATCACGTTCCACACCGGGCAGGTCTGCTGCGATGCCACCCGCTGGATCGTTCACCAGTCGATCGCGAAGGATTTTCTCGCGGAGTGCCGCCGCAAGATGGAGACCGTCCGCGTGGGCTACCAGCTCGACGACGCCTCGCGGATGGGGCCCGTCGTCAACGCGAAGCAGCGGGCGAGGGTGCTCTCGTACCTCGAGAAGGGCACGAAGCAGGGGGCGGAGCCCGTGGTGGCCGGCGGGGCCGCGGACGTGCCGGGGAAGGGGGGCTTCTACGTGAAGCCCGCGATCCTCGCCGGGAAGCTCGACAACGTCGCCGCACGGGAGGAGATCTTCGGACCGGTCGCGTTCGTCGCGACGTTCAAGAGCGAGGACGAGGCGGTCTTCATGGCCAACGACACCGACTACGGCCTCGCCAACAGCGTCTGGACGACCGATCCGACCCGGGCGGCCCGCGTCGCCGAGTCGATGGTGGCCGGCAACAGTTGGATCAACGCCCACAACGTCTTCCCCCGCGGCGTGCCGTATGGCGGCGTGAACAAGAGCGGCATGGGTGGTGGCGTGAACTCGATCGAGACGCTCTTCGACTACTGGCGGAGCCAGTCGGTCGTGCGGCCGCTGTGAACGTCTTGCGGGGTTCGGGGCTGACCGTGCCCATCG
>JBBAVU010000109.1:0-9985 GCA_040397565.1 Pirellulales bacterium
GTATGCAGACAAGCGAAGCAAGGATTGCGCAGCGCCGTCTGCATCCGAGCGAGCGGAGCACAGGATGTGCGCAGCGAGCGTCCGGCGAGCGGCATACGGGCAGCCGCGAACCCAGCACGTTTGACCCGCATCAACACGGCCGTATTGCCGCCAATGAGGTAAGACACTCAAATTGCCACAGAAGTGATGCGACACAGAGGGCATACGGCCACGTGACGGTTCCGCAATCGGTTTATCCCGGCATCGACGGTTTTCTCGGCACGCGGGCATCGCTCGGGATGGACGTGGTCTGCACGGCGCTCTTCGCGGTGCTGCCGGTGCTCGCCATGAGCATCCACCTCGTGCGGCACCGCAAAAACTACACGGCCCACAAGCGGATCCAGCTGGCCGTCGCGGCGGCGCTCGTGGTCGCGATCGTCGTCTTCGAGATCGACATGCGGCTGGTGAGCGGGTGGAAGCCGCGGGCGGTCGAGAGCGTCTACTGGCCGTCTGGCGTGCTCGCGGCCCTCGGCGTGCATCTCTGCTTCTCGATCACGACGGTCGTGCTCTGGACGTGGGTCGTCGTCGAGGCCCTGCGGCGGTTTCCGGTTCCGCCTGAGCCCGGCACCCACGGGCCGCGGCATCGCGTCCTTGCTCGGCTCGCGGCGGCCGACCTCGTCATGACGGCCGTGACGGGATGGCTCTTCTACTACGTCGCCTTCGCGGCCTGATCACCACGGGGGAAGTACCTGCAGAGCAGGAGACCGCCGAAGTAGAGGCCGCACAGCGGCACGGCGAGGAAGAGCATGCTGTAGGGGTCGGCGGGCGTGAGGATCGCCGAGGCGACGAAGATCACGACGACCGCCATCCGCCACTGCTCGGCGTAGGCCTTCTCGTCGAAGATGCCGATCCGCTCCAGGAAGAGCATCACGAGCGGCAGCTGGAAGCCGAGCCCGAACCCGATCGGCAGGAGCAGCACGAACGAGAGCCACTCGCTGATCCGCGGGTCGGGGTCGAGGCCCAGCCAGGAGTTGAAGGCGAGCAGGTAGTCGAGCACGAAATCGAAGACGAAGAAGAAGGCGATGCCGACGCCCGCGAGGAAAAGCCCCGTGCTGAACGGCAGGAAGACGTGCACCCAACGCTTCTCGTGCGGATAGAGCCCCGCGGCCACGAACGTCCAGAGCTGGTAGATGACCCACGGGCTCGCGAGCACGACACCCACGAGGAGCGCGGCCTTCACGTAGATGCCGAAGGCCTCCTGCGCCGAGAGCGTCGTGATGCTCACCCGCGAGTCGCGGTCCATCGGCTGCCAGAGCAGCACCGGCACGAGGCTCTCCGGGTCGAAGGCCTTCGAGTCGCTCGCGGGGGCGGCCCCGGGGTCGAGCACCCGCCGCAGCCGGTCGGCGTGGATCTCCCGGAGGTCGAACGACATGCCGTGCTTCTCGACGGCATCGACCACCTCGCTGCGTTCGTAGGGGAGGCGAGGGCCGTCGGGCACGCGAGGCTGCCACTCGTCGAAGGCGTCGATCGAGCGATCGACGTAGTAGCCGGAGAGCGCCCGCTTGAGCGGCTGCTCGATCAGGTGGACCACCGGGCGGGCGACGAAGAAGCCGAAGACCACGGCGACGGCCAGGCCGGCCGATGCCCGGATGAGGCAGATCCGCAGCTCCTCCAGGTGCTCGCCGAAGGTCATCGTCGAGCTTTTGAAGAGGTCCTCGTCGTCCGGGCGTGCCATCGCGGGTCCCTGCCGTATGCCTGCAATCGAACCACTCGACTTATACTTCACGCCCGGAGAAGGTGCGGCATGCGATCGAAAACCGCAGGAATTAACGGCCCGGCGGCCTGGCTCGCGGTCGGGGTCGTCCTCTGCGGACAGGCGGCCGTCGCCGCCGAGGGGCGACTCCTCTGGAGCACGCCCTCGCAGGTGCGACCGACGGAATCCGGGGACGGTCAGCCGCCCGAGCCGGTCGTCGTCGACGGCCTCGTCGCCTGGACGGCGGGGAAGGCGATCCATGCCGTGCGGCTCGACGACGGCTCGCCGCTTACGCCCGCCCGCGGTCCGCGCGAATCGACCGCCGTCGTTTCGCTCGCGATGCTTTTTCCCGAAGTCGCCCCTCCGCTCGACGCGCGGTTCTCGAGGCCGTGCCTGCACGCGGGCAGGATTTTCACGACCGTCACGGCAGCGGCTCGCGGAATCGGGCCGGCGGGACGGCTCGTGGCGATCGACGGCTCGCCGGCAGGGGGAGGACGGGTCGAATGGGTCGCGGGCCTTCCGCCCGGGGCGGTCGCCTTCGAGGGGGCCCCGTGGATCCACGGTGAACGCGTGCTCTCGCTCGTCGTGGGCGACGGCCCCCGGGCAACGCGGAGGCTCGCCGCGTACGACCTCTTCGACGGCAGGCTGCTCGAGACGAGGCCGGCCGGCGAGCACGATCGGCCTCCGTCGGTGGGCCGTATCGTTCCCGCGGGCCGCGGCCGCGTCGTCGTCGCCACCGAACGCACGATAGAATGCCGGACGGAGGAAAACGCCCGTCGGTAGTCCGGCGGGAACGCGGCCGAAAAACCCGCGACGCACGCCGAGGAGACGCGGTTTGGACTCGACCCGAGGAATGGTGGCGTCGCTCGCACCGCGGCTTTTCGATTCGGTGGCGAGGGCTGTCGTCGGGCAGCGAGAGGTGCTCGAGCAGCTGCTCGTCGCGATCCTCTGCCGCGGCCACGTGCTCCTCGAGGGGGTGCCCGGCCTCGCGAAGACGCTCATGGTGCGGTCGCTCGCCCGCGGGCTCTCGCTCGACTTCGGCAGGATCCAGTTCACCCCCGACCTGATGCCGGCCGACATCACCGGCACCGACGTGCTCGACGGCGACGCGTCCGGCGTGCGGCGGCACCGTTTCGTGGCCGGGCCGATCTTCTGCCAGCTGCTGCTCGCGGACGAGATCAACCGGTCACCACCGAAGACGCAGTCGGCCCTGCTCGAGGCGATGCAGGAGGGGCAGGTGACCGTCGGCGGCACGACCCACCCGTTGCCGCGGCCGTTCCTCGTGCTCGCGACGCAGAACCCGATCGAGCAGGAGGGCACGTATCCGTTGCCCGAGGGACAGCTCGACCGGTTTCTCGCGATGGTCCGAGTCGATTACCCGACGCCGAAGGACGAGCTCGAGATCGTCCGCCGCACGACCGGCTGCGACGACGCCGACGTGGCCGCCGTCGTCACGGTCGAGGAGCTCGAGGCGGCCTCGCGGTTCGTCAGGGCCATTCCGATGGCGGAGCACGTCATGTCCGCCTGCGTCGACCTGTGCAGAGGGACGAGGCCCGCCGATGCCGCCGCCCCCGAGTGGATCTCGGGCATGGTCGAATGGGGTGCGGGGCCGAGAGCGAGCCAGAGTCTCGCTCTCGCGGCGAAGGCCCGTGCGGCGGTCGCCGGCAAGCCGTGCGTCGAACTGGCCGACGTGGTCGCGATGGCCCATCCCGTGCTCCGGCACCGGATCGTCCTGTCGTTCGAGGCCCGGGGCGAGGGAGTGACCACCGACGCGATCCTCGACCGCCTGCTCGGCGAGATGCGGCCGCGGTGGCACCCGCTGGCATGATCCGCTTCCTCGATCCCGCGATGCTCCTGTTTTGCATGGCGGCGATGGTGCCGCCGATCGTCGCGTGGCTCGGCCGCCGCGGCGAGGCCACCCGCGAGTGGGCGGCGATGGAGATCCTCGCGCGGGCCGCCGGCCGCACGGCGTTCCGCCGGCGGTGCGTCGATTGGCTCCTCGAGTGGCTCGTTGTGGCGATGCGGTGTGCGATGCTGCTTGCGGTCGCGTTCGCGGCCGCGAGGCCGCTCTTCGAGCCGGCCGACGCGATCCCCGATTCGGTGGGGAACGAGGCTGTGGCGAGGGAGAGGCGGGCGATCGTCGTCGGCGAGGCGACCGCGGTCGTCGCGGCGATCGAGTCGGCCGCGCCGGCCCTCGCTCCGGTGCGATCGATCGAGGCATCACGGCTCGATGAGGAGCCGTTCGAGTCGGCGTCGCTCGTCGTGATCGCCGACGGGGTCGTGCCGAGCGCGGCGGCGGTGCGGAGGCTCCGTCGATTCGTCGGCAACGGGGGCGGCGTCGCCGTGCTCCTCGGCCCGCGGAATACGAAACGCGAGGCGGTCGTCGATCCGCCGGCTCGCCAAACCATCCGCCTCACGGCGACGGCCGAAGGGGAACCGGAGACCGACCTCGCCGGGCCGACAGTCGGACGGATGGCGAGGCTCGTCGCCGGGCAATCGATCCCCGGCGTCATTCCCGATGTTATTCCCGGTGTCGTCGCCTTGCCGCAGGCTCCGCCCGTCGTGCTCGCACGGGCCGTGCCCTCGGGCGACCCGCTTGCCGTTCGCCTCGGCGCAGGCAAAGGCGCCGTGGGGATCGTCGCCGTGCCGCTAGCGATCGAGGGGTGGTCGGGCGGTGGCTGGGCTGCGAACCTGCCGCCCGCTTCGGCAGACGCTGTTGACCGGAGCGATGTGGACCGGAGCGATGCGGATTGGAGTGATCTCCCGGCGTGGCCGGCGTTCCTTCCTTTCGTCGAACGAACGATCCTTCCGCTCGCGGCCGCCCGCGGTGCCGTGGCCGGCGGCAGCGGGCCGGAACGATTTGGGTCGGGAATCGCCGAATGGCTGGCCGGCCGGAATCTCGCGGGCGCGGCGCTCGTGCTGGCACTGCTGCTCGTTCTCCTCGATCCGCTCGTGTCGCGTCTGTCGAACCCCTGGAGCCGTCGTCGCGGGCGCCCGGGCAGGTCGTTGGCCGCGGTCGCGGCGCGGGTGCTGGCGATAACGATGCTCGTGGTCATGCTCTCGGGCGTTGGCGTTCCGCCGAAAGGACCATACGACGCGGCGATGGAGCCCTTCACGCCGTCGCTCAGTGTCCGATCGCCGCGGATCGTCCGGCTCGGCGATGCCGTCGGCATCGATGTCGATGCGGTGCTTGCGGCAGGTGGTCCGGCTGATCCGGGAGCGACGGCCGATCTCGTCGATACGACTGGGGACATGGTCGCCTCGGCGCCGCTCGTGGAAAGAGACTCCGCCGCCCGGGATGGCCGGATACCGAGCCCGCGACGCGGGAAGCGGGTTCGCGGCAGGATCGTCTGGCGGCCGGAGGCGGCCGGAACGTTTTCGGGCTCGGTGCGGGTCCGCGGCGAGGGGGCGGTGTCGCCGTCGCCGGTGTCGCTGCGGGTGGCCGACGAGCCGCTGCGGGTCTTCCTGCTCGACCGGTACCGCTTCGAAAGCCGATTCCTCTCACGGTTGCTGGCCCGCGACGATCGGTTCGCAGTCACGAAGCGGCTGCAGGGTGCGGGTTCGCCGTTCCCCGGGACCGTCGTCGCTGGTGGCGACGCGCTGGAGCTTCCGGCGACCCGTGAGGCGTGGAACCGGTTCGACGTGGTGGCGATCGGCGGGATCGACCCGCTCGCCATCCCCGAACCGGCGGCGACGGCGCTCGTCGAAGCGGCCGCCCTCGACGGCGTCGGGATCGTCTGGAGCGTCGACGCCGCGAGCGATATGGAGGCGATCGCCGTCTCTCCCCTCGGACGACTCCTGCCGTTTCGCGGCGTTTCACGGCATGGTCCCTTCACGACCGCCTGGAGAATCGAACTTGCGGACGCGGGAGAGGAAGCGGCGTGGCTCGCCGTCGCCGACGATGCAGCCGCGTCGCGCGAGGCGTGGCGGACGCTGCCGAGGGTCTACGCACCGGTTCGGCCCGCGGCGGTTCGTCCCACGGGCCGCGGCATGGCGACCATCGCGGCCGAGCCTACGGTGGCGGGAGAGAGCGGGCCAACGAGCCCGTTCATCCTCGTCGATCAGGCCGGGGAGGCGCGGGTTGTAGCCTTCCTCGCCGAGACCTGGCGGCTGCGGCAAGGTGCCCGAGGGCCGCTCGTCGATCGTCTGCTCTCGCAGGCCATGGTCCATGCCGCGGAGCCGCACTTTGCGTCGCGGCTTGGCGTCGAGATGTCCCCCGGGCCGCAGACGAACCCCGACGACGAATCGGTCGCCGCGGCGGAGGGCCAGCGTGGCGGCATGCCGAAGAGCGAACTGCCGATCAGTCCGCCCTCGACGGCAAGACCCCTCTGGAACCATCCGGCGATCCTGCTCGCGCTGATCGCCGCCTGCGGCGTGGAGTGGTGGATTCGCGAGCGATCGGGAGAGGGGCCATGAACCTTTCCGCCGAATCGCCCGGATCGATGCGGTCGCGGCGGGATGCCTCGGCGCGGCTCGCGCGGCTGCTCGATCGGGCCGTCGTCATCGCCCGGGCAGGGCGGCTCCTCGATCTCGTCGGGCGACTCGTGTGTGCGGCGATCCTCGCGATGCTCGCGGTTCTTCTCGCCCGCGCGGTCGGTCTCCCGCTGCCGTTTCCCGCCGGGCCGATCGCCGTCGCGGCTGCGATCTGCATCGCGGGCTGGCAGGCGAGCCGGTGGTGGAACTGGCCCGACAGGCTCGCGACGGCGATGGCGATCGAGCGGGCCCATCCGCGGACTGGCGAGCGGATCTCGCGAGCGGTCGCCTTTATCGGCGTGCCGCGGGACGAGCCGGGGTCGCAAACGGATCTACCCGGGTTCGCGCTCATGAACGAGGCTCTCGACGAGGCGGCGACGGCGCTCGAGGGCTTGGCCGATGATCGATCGGGCCGCAGCCCGCTTCGCGCATCGCTCGTGCCGCTGCAATGGCCGGCCGCAGGGCTCGTCTCGGCCGTCGCGGTCGGCATCGCGATGCTCGTCGTTCCCGGGCGGCTCGTTCCGTCGCTGGCCGACGTCTTCCTTCCGCCGCGGACGCCGCACGAGATCTCGCGCATGCCACCTGCCGAGCCGGCCTCGCGTGTGCCGAAGGAAGCGGTCGCCGCCGCCGGTCGCCTCGCCGAAGCGGCGGCGACGGAGGAACGGCTCGCGGCCGTGCTCCTCGCGCGGTTCGCGAGGTCGCCCGGCACCGCACGCGACGAGCTTGGGCGTGGTGAGCAGGACTGGCTCGACGAGATCGCCTCGCTGCAGGCCGTCATTGCCGAGGACGTCGGCCGCGATCTGGCGACGCTCGTCGCGGCGGTGGAAGACCGCGAGCCGACGCTCGCCGCAGGGCTCGCGGGCGGTCTCGTCCGGGAGCGGGTGGCGAAGCTCGCGCGGGCAGCCGATCGAATTCGTGGAAACCAGCTTGCCGCCGCATCGGGCCTCATCACGGGCGAGATGCGGCCGCTCCTTGCGGCGCTCGCAGGGTGGGGCGTGAAACCGACGGGGAAGACCGGGCCTGCGTTCGATCGAGCGGAACTGGCGCAGCGGCGGATCGTTTCGGCAATCGGCGGGGATGCGGAGCGGTGGACCGGAGCCGTCGATGCAGCCGCAAGAATGCCGGCAGCCGACGAGACCGAGATGGCTCCGGTCGATGCAACGGTGAAGCCTTCCGCGACGGCGACCGCGGGAACCGATTCGGCGGGTGACGCGGCGGGAGGCACGGCCGGTGATGCCGGCGGCCCGGGCGGCGGCGCCGCGCCGGCGGACGGCGGCCTCGCGATCGCTCCAGGCGATCGGCTCCCGGCATGGGTGCGGGCCAGGGAGGAACGATCGACGGAAACGCTCTCGGGCGATCCCTTTGCCGCACCGCCACGGTATCGGGATGCCGTGAACGACTACTACCGCCGGCTCTGGACCGCGGAGTCGCCGCCGGCAATCGGCCCGTCCACGCGGGAGGCTGCGCCATGAGGTCACGGGCCCTGGTCGCGGTGTCGGCCGTCGCGGTCGTGGTGAGCCTCGCGGCCGCGGGCACCGCCGCCGACGGCGAAGCGTCGTCGAAGAGTCCTATCGACGAGGCGATCCGCCGGAGCCGTGACCGCGGCGTCGAACGGCTCGTGACGATGCAGCAGGTCGACGGCTCGTGGGGCAGCGGCGGATTTCGCGGGAGCGCGGCGGTCACTGCCAACGCGTTGCTCGCAGTCGTGGCCGCCGGCAGCACGCCGACGAGCGGACCCCATGCCGATGCGGCGGCCAGGGGCGTGGCGTTTCTCCTGGAGTCGGCCGACGCCGACGGGCTCTTCGACAGCCGCGAGCCGGGATCCCGCGGGCCGATGTACGGGCAGGCGTACGCCACGCTCGTGCTCGCGGAATTGATCGGCGAGATCGATTCCCCGTCGCTGCCCGACGTGCTCGCCCGCTCGGCAGCCCTGTTCGAGGCGACGCAGAACGAGGAGGGTGGGTGGCGGTACCAGCCGCGGGCGGGCGACGCCGACGTGTCGGTGACGAGCGCGGTCGTCGTGGCGCTCGCCGCCCTCGAGAAGTCGGGGATCACCGTGAGCGGGCGGTGCGTCGAACGGGCCGTCGCCTACCTGCGGCGGCTGCAGAACGAGGATGGCGGCTTCCGCTACCAGGCCTCGGCCGGCGAATCGGCCGCCCCGAGAACCGCTGCGGCGATCGTCGCGATGTTCGCTGCAGGAGAATCGGCAAACGAGGATGGCCGGGCCGCGAACGCGCGGGGCATCGCATGGCTCGAGAGCAACCCGATCGAGCTCGACCCGCCGACCGCTTACTCCCTCTACGGCGTGACGGCGGCGACCGCCGCCTTCTGGCAGGCGGGAGGCGAGCCGTGGCGGGCATTCTTCGGACGCACGTCGGAGAGGCTGCTGGCGCTCCAACAGCCCGACGGCTCGTGGCCCGACCCGTCGTGTCCGGAATACGGTACGGCCGCGGCGGTCATGGCCCTCTCGGTTCCCGACGGCCTCATCCCGGTGTTCCAGCCATGAAACCAGTTGCTTCCATAGCCCGGCGACATGGCAGGGGCACCCCTTCCCAGATTTCAGGATGGCGGCTGTTTCTCACCGTGGCAGTCGCGTGTGGAATGATCCTCGCCGGTGCGGTTCCTGCCGGGGAGTCCAATCCACCGATTCCCCCGCTGCCGACTGGATCGCAGGTGGAGCTCGTCGATGGAAGCGTGGTCGCGGGCCGGATCGTGTCCTGCGACGAGGCGACGGTCGTCGTGGAGAACCTCGAGCTCGGGCTCGTGAGGTTGCCGCGGGAGGTCGTGTCGTGCTGGAAGGCTTCGCTCGCGGCGAATCGCGATCGGCAGCAGCGGCCCGTTCCACTCGCGGGGCTCGCCCGTGATGCGTCGCCGCGGGCGGCCGTCGCGGTGCTTCTCGAAAATGACGACGTGGCGATGGCGACGACGGTCGCTCTCGACGGAGCGGCCGCCAGGATCGTGATCGACGGCGTGGCGGGGCCGGTGACGATTCCCCTCGGGCGGATTCGCGCGATCGCGTTCGCTCGCGACCACCGGCCCGCATCCGGAGGGGAACGGCCGACGGTCACGCTCGTGGCGCTGCGGGACGGGTCGCGGCTTGCGGTGGAGCCGCTCGGGTCGGACGCCGTGCAGGACGGGGAAACGCTCCGGCTCGTGCTTGCATCGCCGCATGCGAAGGGCATCGCGGTGGAGTGCCTGCGGGAAGCGGTCGTGGCGAGGGCCGACCGCAGCGCGGGCGTGCGGTCGCTCGAGCACGAGGAGGTCACCGGCTCCGGTGGCCGCGACCGTGGCGAACCGTCGTTCGATTCCTACATTCCGTCGCGGTCGCTCTCCGGCGGCCCGCTGAGGGCCCGCGGCGAGAACGCCTTCGGCGGGTTCTCGATGAACGCGCCGGGCTCGGTCATCTTCGTGCTCCGCACGCCGGCCGATCGTTTCGAGGGTCGCGTGGCGATCGACGATGCAGAGGGGCAGGGGGGAGCGATCCGCGTCAAGCTCTGGGCCGATGTTGCTCGGGAAGGGCGCACGATGGTTTTCGAGAGCGGCCCGATCCGCGGCGGCGAGATGCCGCTCGCGATCGCCGCCGATGCCCCCGGCATGACGCGGCTCGAGATCGAGGTCGTGACCGAAGGCGACGAACGGGAACATGCCCGCGTCGTCTTGCTCGACCCAGTCGTGATCGCGAAGTGATCGCCGTCGCAGGTGATCTGGCTACGCGCCGTACTTTCCGAACCGCTGCGCGTGGGCCATCGCGAGAAGCATGAGGTGCTTCGCCTCGAACAT
>JBBAVU010000110.1:0-9869 GCA_040397565.1 Pirellulales bacterium
ACGGGCAGCCCCGAACCCACCGCGCAGGCGGCAATCCGGCGTCAATCGGCGGGACTGGGGCGGCCGGGAGGCGTGTGGTATCGTCTCCCGCATGCAAGAACTCGAGTTCCGGGAGCCCGTCTACGGCGAGCCCGCCCCCCTCTCCATCTGGCTGGCGAATCCGTTCGACGACATCCCGGGCGAGGGCCTGCCGCCGCTTCGCTATTGGTCGCTGGCGCGGGTGCTGGCTCTGCGGGGTCATCACGTCGTCTGGTGGTCGGCGGACTTCAGCCATCGGCGAAAAGTCCGCAGGGAAATCCCGGTTCGCCTCGCGGAGCACGAGAGCTTTGAGATGCGGCTCGTCCCGGTACGCCCCTACGCGAAAAACGTCTCCCTGGCCCGGCTGCGGAGCCATCGCGACTACGGACGGGGCTTCGAGCGGTTGGCCCTCGAGGAGATCGCTGCGGGTAGTCTCGAACGTCCGGACCTGATCCTCGCGAGCATGCCTCCACTCGAAGGTGGTGAGGCGGCCGCCACGCTCGCCCAAAGGCTCGACGCGGCGTTCGTGGTCGACCTGATGGATCTTTGGCCGGAAACATTCGAACGGGTGCTCCCGGGACCAAGGTGGTTCCGGCGCCTGCTCGCGCCGGCGATGCTCGGCGGCATGGTTCGCCGTCGAGGGCAACTGCTCGCCGACGCGGACGGGATCGCATCGAGCACGGAGTCGTTCGCGGCGACGGCGGCGCCCGGGCGGGCCGTGCATCTCTGCCGGCTCGGGGCGTACGTCGAGCAGTTTCCGATCCGGCCGCACGGTGATGCCGGAGTTCAGCAGGGAGGGCTGGACTCGACGGCCGGTTCCGCGGGGCGACCCGTGCCCCAGGGGCTCGGGCGGCCGATCGAGTGTGTCTACGCGGCATCGCTCGAGTCGGGGCAGGACTTGGAGACGCTCGTCGCCGCCGCGAGGCTGCTCGCGCAGTCCGGCACGCCGGCGACGCTCCACGTGGCTGGCACCGGCAGCTTCCAGGGGCTTCTCGAGTCCGCCGCGGCGTCGATGCCGTCTACCGGTTCGTGCCGCATCGTGATGCACGGATTGCTCGACCGCGGTTCCTACGCGCGGCTGCTGTCGCGGTGCGACGCCGGCCTCGTTCTCGTCAAGCCGGAGACGATGGTCGCAGTCCCTTACAAGGCCTGTGACTTCGCGGCGGCGGGGCTGGCGATCGTCAACTCCCTTCCGGGCGAACTGGCCGATCTCCTTGACCGCTACCGCGCCGGCATTCCCTACGAGGCGGGCAATGCCACCTCGCTCACGCGGGCGATCCGGGAGCTGGCGACCGATCCACGCCGGCTCACCGAGATGGGCCGCGGGGCACGAAGGCTCGCCGAGAGCGAACTGAGCCGGGAGCGGCTCTACGGCCGCTTCGCCGACTGGCTGGAAGGCCTGGCGATCCGCCCCTGATCAGCCCCTTCAGGAACGGGCGGCCGGATTCGTCTTGATCCACCGACGTCGACTGTGGGACAAGATGTCTTCGAGGTCGCCCGACGCGAGGACGCATGGCAGATGCCCATGGAAAGCACGCCCATCACCCCGGAAAGCCGCCCTGGCAGCGGCTGATGGCGGCGCTGCGGCTCGAGCGATCCGACATCACGACCGTGATCCTGTTTGCGGCGGCCGTCGGGATTCTCTCGATCGTCACGCCGGCGGCGATCGAGGCGCTCGTCAACACGGTCGCCTTCGGCGTGCAGCTCTGGCCGGTGATCGTGCTGGCGCTCGTGATGCTCGCCTTCCTCTCCCTCTCCGCGACGCTCCGGGCGATCCAGCTCTACGTCGTCGAGTGCCTCCAACGTCGCGTGTTCGTGCGGACGGCCGACGCCTTCGCGGACCACTTCTCCAAGGCCGAGATCGAGTCGTTCGACGGCCGCAACCCGACGGACGTCGTGAACCGATTCTTCGAGGTCGCGTCGGTGCAGAAGGCGCTGGCATCCCTGCTCGTGGACGGCGTCGGCATCCTCATGATCACGATCGTCGGCCTGCTCGTGCTCGCCTTCTATCATCCGTACCTGCTGACGTTCGCGGTCGTGATGGCGTTGCTCGTCTTCGTCGTGCTGCTCGCGCTCGGCGTCGGCGGTGTGCGCACGAGCATCACGGAGAGTTACGCGAAATTCGACGTGGCGGCGTGGCTCGAGGAGCTCGCGAAATGCCCGCACACGTTCCGGTTCGGACGCGGTGGAGCGCTCGCCCACCAGCGGGCCGACGAACTCGCCGGCGCCTATGTCATGGCGAGGCGTCAGCATTTCCGGGTCGTCTGGAGACAGACGATCTTCGTGCTCCTGCTCGAGGCGGTGGCGATGACGATCCTGCTGGGGCTCGGCGGGTGGCTCGTGATCAACCGCCAACTCACGCTCGGGCAGCTCGTGGCGGGGGAGCTCATCGTGGCGCTCGTCCTTTCGGCGATCTCGAAGCTCGGGAAGTACATCGAGAGCTTCTACGACCTCCAGGCCTCGCTCGACAAGCTGGGCGTGCTCGACCAGTTGCCGCTCGAACGTGTCGGCGGCGAGCGGCTCCCGCACATCGACTCGCCGATGAAGGTCGTCGCGGAGCTCGTCCAGGACAAGCCGCTGGCGACGCCGCGGACGGGTCATGCCGCAAAGCGGCTGGACCTCGCGGCCGGTGAGCGGGTGGCGGTGTACGGACCCTCCGGGAGCGGCAAGACGTTCCTACTCGAGACGCTCGCGCTTCTGCGGGTGCCCCGCGAGGGGCTGCTGGAGTTCGACGGCCTCGACGCCCGTTCGCTCGACCGGGCCGCGACGAGGCTCCAACTGGCGTACCTGGGACAGGCGGAGACGTTCGCCGACACCGTGGCCGAGAACATCCGCGTCGGCCGGTCGGACCTTTCCGCGGCCGACGTGCGTCGGGCGCTCGAGATGGTCGGGCTCGCCGACGAGGTCGCCAGACTGCCCCAGGGGGTCGCCACGCCGATCGGCTCCGACGGCCGGCCGCTCTCGGCCA
Source organism: Pirellulales bacterium (assembly GCA_040397565.1). Lineage (GTDB taxonomy): Bacteria > Planctomycetota > Planctomycetia > Pirellulales > UBA1268 > UBA4655. Next base: position 2,987 of record JBBAVU010000110.1, read on the forward strand.
ACGCGATCGCGAGGCTCTCGATCGCGAGGGCGATCGCGGGAAAGCCGAGGCTGCTTCTGATCAACGGCATCCTCGACGCGCTCGACATGCGGGACTGTCCGGAGCTGATCGAGTCGCTGTTCGATCGATCGGCGCCGTGGACGCTCGTGATCGTGACGGCCCGGGACGACATCAAGAACCGCTGTGACAGGGCGATCGAATGGAAATGAACGACGTCCATGACGACGCTTCGGGGCTTCCCGCCACGAGCGGCCTGGGGCCGCCCCGGTCGGCGCTCGCGCGGGCTGCGACGCCGCAAATCGTGCGGGGTGTCGCCCGCCTGCTCTTCCTGTTCTTCCTCGCCACTCCATTCCTCCTTGCCTTCGTGCCTTGGCAGCAGACCGTGATGTGCCGAGGAATGGTCGTCGCATATTCCCCAGTCGAGCGAATGCAGGTCCTCACGGCACGCGTTTCGGGCCAGATCAAGACCTGGCACGTGGTCGAGGGAAGCCGCGTGAAGATGAACGATCCGGTGGTCGATATCGAAGACAACGATCCTGACCTCGCTGCGCGGCTCGATGCCCAGCGGCGGTTCCTCGCCGACCGGCTCGTCGCAGCCCGCGACGAGGTGGCCGAGCTCACCGCGGCGGCCAAGGCACAGGAATCGGCACGCGAGGCGGCGATCAAGGCGGCGGAGGCGAACCGTGAAGCGGCACGAAAGGCGATCGAGGTTGCCAGGCAATCGAAGGCCAACGCCGAGTTCGCGCAGGTCTTCGAGAGGGACCGCTTCGACCGATTCGATGACCTCTTCAACAACCCGGACTTCGGCGGGCTCGAGAGCAAGCTGTCGAGGGACGAGGCGAGAATGCGGGCCGACCGGGCCTCGACCGACACCGACAAGGCGATCGCCGAGGTCCAGCGGGCGCAGGCCACCCTGCTCACCCAGGAGGCGCTTCTGCTCCAGGCCGACGCCAACGGCCTGTCGGCGATCGCCATCGCCCGCAGCAACCTGCGGAAGGCCGAGCAAAATCTGTTCTCGATCGAGCGTGATATCCAGGAGATCGACAACCGCATCGAGCGATTCAAGGCCCGCATCGTGCTCGCGCCGTGCGACGGGACGGTCTTCCGAGTGGCGGCGAACGTCGGCCAGGGCGGCCAGTACGTGAAGGAAGGCGAGGAGCTGTGCACGATCGTCCCCGACACGACCGACCGAGTGGTCGAACTCTTCCTCGAAGGGCTCGACGCACCGATCGTGCTCGCCTACGCCGACCGCATGAAGCGGATGCCGCACGTCAGGCTCCAGTTCGAGGGCTGGCCGGCGGTGCAGTTCTCCGGCTGGCCGGAACTGGCGATCGGGACGTTCGGCGGCCGTGTTCGCCAGGTCGACGCGGCGAGCGGCGGCGCGGGCAGGTTCCGCGTGCTCGTGGAGCCGGAGTCACGGCTTCCGGGCGACACGTGGCCCGACCCGGAGTTCCTCCGTCAGGGGAACCAGGCGGTCGGCTGGGTGTTCCTGAATCGCGTGACGCTTGGCTACGAGATCTGGCGGCGGCTCAACGGGTTCCCGCCGGTGCTCGCTCCCGCGGAAAAGGGCAAGGGCAAGGAAGACTCGCCGAAGGCCCCGAAGATCAAGGTGAGCTGACGCTTCGCATCGCCGTCACGATCCTCGCGATCGTGCTGCTCGTGGCGCCGTTTCGGGCGATGGCTGGTGACGAGCCGGGCCTGTTCGTCCCGTTCGGTGATCCTGCGAAGCTCGTCGCCGACCATGCGGAGTTGCACGAACGGTCGCTGATCGAGCTGCCGACCGTGGTGCCGGGGTCGTTCCTGGCGGTCGCGGACGACGACGGCCTAGTGCCGGGCAACGCCGCCGGCGAACGCGACGACGAGATCGACCGAGAACCGCCGGCGTTCGAGGCGATCCCTCCCCCCGAGCCCATGCGGGTGAAAATTCCCACGAAGCCCTCCGACCTGCCCCCGCCGCCGGCCGACTCGGCGGTGCCGGGCTGCGTCGTCGACGACCGCGAGGAACCGCTCACGCTCGCCGAGGTGCTCGAGAGCGTGCGGCTGCATTACCCGCTCCTGATCGCCGCCGAGCGAGAGCGGGGGGTCGCCTCCGGGAAGCTCACGTCGTCGCTGGGGGCGTTCGACACCAACGTCGCGATGCAGGGCACGTCGCTGTCCCCGGGAACCTACGAAAACTACCGATCCGACTTCGGACTTTCGCAGCTCCTGCCGACCGGCGGCATCAGCGTCTTCGGCGGGTTCCGCACCGGATACGGCGACTTTGCGACCTACAACCTCGGGCAGAAGACCGCCGACGCCGGCGAATGGCGGGGCGGCATGACCGTTCCCCTGGCGCGGGACCGCGACATCGATCGGGCCCGTGCCACCCGCGCCCAGGCGGAACTCGACGTCGCCATCGCGGAGCCGATGATCGAGCGGAGCCGGCTCGACTACATGCGTTCGGCGGCCAAGAGCTACTGGACGTGGCTGGGCAGCGGCGAACGCCTCGATGCCACCGACGAGCTCGTCGAACTGGCGATCGATCGCGACAAGCAGCTCGCGCTCAAGGTCTCCGGTGGCGTGGTCGCCAACATCGAGCGGGTCGATAACCAGCAGAACGTGGCGCTGCGGCAGGCGCTGGTCGTGCAGGCGGACCGACTGGTGCAGCAGTCAGTGATCGACCTGTCGCTCTTCCATCGGGATCCAGCCGGCAAGCCGTTGCTCGCGAGTCGGAGGAGAATGCGGCCGATCTCACAACCGGCGCCGCTCCAGCCCAGCCTGTTCGAGGAATCGCTTTCGCGGGCGCTCGCCACCCGGCCCGAGTTCCAACGGCTCGCACTCCAGCGGGAGAAGCTCATCGTGGATCGACGTCTCGCGGTCAACAACACGCTGCCGGGCGTCGATGGCCAACTCCTCGGCAACCAGGACGTCGGCTACGGCAAGAGCCCGTTGTCAGGCCCCTTCGGTCTCGATCGGCAGGTGCTCCAGGCACAGCTCGTCTTCCAGATGCCGGCCCAGCGTCGGGACGCCCGCGGCAAGATCCAGACGGCCGACTCCCAGATCATCCAGGTCGACCGCCAGCTGCAGTTCGCCGGCGACCGCATCCGCGCGGAAGTGCAGGACGCCTACTCCGCGCTCGAGCGGGCCTACGAGTTCCACAAGCAGGCGGTGCAGCGGCTGGAGCTTGCGAGGCTCGTCGCGAGGGCGGAGCGGGAACAACTCCGGCTCGGCCGCAGCGACGTTCTGCGGGTCACGCTTCGAGAACAGGCGAAGTTCGAGGCACAGATCTACGAGATCGGCGCCCGGCAGGAATACTGGCGGGCCGAGAGCGAACTGCGGGCGGCCGACACGTCGCTCTCCCCCGAGACGGCCACGATGGCGACCGACCGCGTCATCGAACTCCCGAAGCCGTGATCAGCCGCCGGGGGAGCGGACTGAAGGAGACCGCATTGGTTCGCTGGTCGGGAAACCGCTCCGGCGCGTCCGGCGAGGGCATACGGGCAGCCCCGAACCCGCCACGTGGGTCCGAACTGAGACGACCGTTTATAGTGTGGCGGCATGAACCAAGAGAACGACGATCGGCCCGCCGTCCGGATCGGCTTCGCCGGCTTCTGGGACGGCTTCGATCCGCAGGACAACTTCTTCACGCGGCTGCTCGCCCCCGCCTACCGTGTCGAGGTCGTCGACCGGCCCGACTATCTCGTCTACTCGCAGGTCGGCGGTGGCAGGCGCGACCACCTGAGGCACGACTGCACCCGGATCTTCTTCACCGGCGAGCAGATCGCACCGGACTGGAACACCTGCGACTGGGCGTTCACGTTCGAGCATTCGTCCCACCCGAGGCACTTCCGACTGCCGCTCTGGGCGATCTATTTCGACCCGGCCAGGCTCGTGAAGCCCGAGGGCTTCGATCCGTCGGCCGTGGTTGCCCGAAAGACGCGGTTCTGCGGGTTCGTCGTGTCGAACCCGCTGTGCGAGACCCGCAACCGGTTCTTCCACAAGCTCTCGAGGTACAAGCCGGTCGACTCCGGCGGCCGGCTTTTCAACACGCTCGGCGAACGGGTGGCCGACAAGCACGCGTTTCTCTCCGAGTGCCGATTCACCATCGCGTTCGAGAACGAGTCGCACCCCGGCTACACGACGGAGAAGCTTCCCGAGGCGATGCTCGCCGACTCGATACCGATCTACTGGGGCGACCCGCTCGTGGGCCGCGACTTCGACACCACGAGTTTCCTCTCGGCGCATGACTCGGCCTCGCTCGACGACCTCGTCGACCGGGTCGTGGCCGTGGAGGAGAGTCCCGAACTGCAGCGGCATCTGCTCTCGCGGCCCTGGTACCGCGACAATCGGGTGCCCATCGGGGCCGACGCGGCCGCGATTCTCGGCCAGTTCGGGCGGATTTTCGACACGCCGATCGAGCCGATCGCCCGCAGGAGGAGCCTCGCCAGGGTGCTGCGCCTCCACAGACTCCCGGCCGAGGCGAACAGCATCCGGAGACGGCTCGTACGCAAGTACCGTAAACTTCGCCTTGCCTCGTTCCTTCCTGGAGAAACGGCATGACCGCCGAAGGCTATATCACCGACGTCGCCTACATCCCCGGCTTCTATCCGAACATGTCGCCCGTTGCGATGCGATACGTCGCGTCGCTCAACCGGGTGGTGCCACCCCGGATGCAGGAAGGGTTTCGCTACCTCGAACTCGGCTGCGGGCTTGGCCGCTCGCTCACCACGCTCGCCGCCGCGAACCCCAACGGCCGGTTCGTGGGAGTCGACGTGAATCCGGCCCACACAGAGGTCGTCGAGAAGGAGATCGCCGCCGGCGATCTCGCGAACGCCAGTGTGATCACGGCCGATTTCTCGAAACTGCCCGACGACATCGGCGACTTTGACTTCATCGCGCTTCACGGCGTGTTCAGCTGGGTGTCACCGGATGTCCGCGATGCCGTGCTGCAGATCGCGAAATCACGGCTCAAGCCCGGGGGGCTTCTGCTCGTAAGCTACAACGCCATGCCCGGATGGGCACACCTGCAGCCGATCCGCGGGATCCTTCGTCAATACGCGACGCTGCGGACCGGCGACAGCGTGCAGAAGGTCCGCGAGGCGATCAGCTACCTCGTCTACATGCGGGACAAGCACGGAAAGTATTTCGAGGACAACCCGCGGGCCGCGGCGTACGTGGACGGCATCCTCAAGCAGGACATCCGCTACGTCGCCCACGAGTATCTCAACGAGCACTGGACTGCGTTCTACTTCGCCGAGGTGTCAGGGCTCTTCCGAGGGGCGGGGCTCGCGTTCGTGGGGAGCCTGCCGGTGCATACGAACTTCTGGGACCTGTGCGTTCGGCCGGAGTTCCAGGAGCTTTTCCGAACGACGAACGACCGACTCGTGACCGAGGCCCACAAGGATTTCTGCGCGAACACGGCCTTCCGTTGGGATCTCTACGCGAAGGCCCCGCGACGGATGCCGACCGTGGACGACCGGCTCCGCGAGATCGACGATCTCCATTTCCGGCTTTCGAGGCCGGGAATAGCGTTGCCCTACCAGGCCAACCTCGGTGTCGTGACGTCGACCGTGCAAGGTCCGATCTACCAGTCGCTTTTGGGCATGCTCGCCCAAGGCAGCATGAGGCTCTCGGAGATCATCGCATCGCCGCAGGTGAGCGGGACCGCCCCCTTGGATCTCGCGAGGGCGGTCGACGCGGGCGTCGCGATGGGGATGCTCGACGTCACTGCCGGCCCGGTGAAACCGGCGGCCGCACGGCCGCCCGAAGCCGTCCGCATCGTCCTGCCTTTCAACGCCGCGATCCTTCGCACCGATTCGCTCGGCGGCAGGCCACTGGCACTCGCCAGCACCTCGAGCGGCACCGGGCACACGCTCGGGGATCTCGATGCGGCCATCCTCGACGAGCTGTCGACTCGGGGCAGGCAGGGACTCGCGGAACGGATCGAAACGCGGCTGACCGGGAGCGGAAGGTCGCTCCAGCAGAATGGGCAGACCGTGACCGACGCCTCCGTCCGCCGGGATCTTGTCGGCAAGGCCTGCGACGCCTTCGTCATGACGAGTCTGCCGCAGCTCGAGGCCCTCGGCATCGTGACGAAGGCCTGATTGGCATCATCGAAAGGAGTCGCCATGAATTCCCGTCGTGCTCCCCGCGTCACCGTCGTGGCCGTCTTGGCGGCCTGTCTCGCCAGCGGAACGTCCGCCATGGCCCAGCTCACCACCGGCGCGAGCGAACTGCAGACCGTGGCCGCCGCGAGGCAGACGCTCGACCAGTTCTCCGGCCTGTCGGTCGAGGCGATTCCCGCGAGCATGCTTTCGTCCGCCGAGGGAATCGCGATCTTCCCCAACATGATCAAGGGCGGATTCATCCTCGGCGCCAACTTCGGCAAGGGCGTGCTCCACATCAGGAACGCCGATCGCTCGTGGAGCCCGCCGGTGATGGTGACGTGCGGTGGCGGCAGCATCGGATTCCAGGCGGGCGTGCAGGCGGCCGACATCGTCCTCGTTTTCGCGACGCCGCAGAGCCTCCGCGGGATCATGAACGGCCAGAAGGTCACGCTCGGCGCCGACGCATCGGTGGCACTCGGTCCGGTCGGCCGGCAGGCCAATGCGGGGACAGACGCGAGGCTCGGGGCCGAGATCTATTCCTACGCCCGCAGCCGCGGGCTTTTTCTTGGCGTGTCGCTCAGCGGTGCGGACGTCTCGATCGACAACAACGCCAACTCGATGCTCTACGGCCGTTTCGGCGTGACCCCCGCCGACGTCTTCGCCAACCGCGGGCTCGCGGTGCATCCCGAGGTACAGCAGCTCATCACCGACCTCAACGCCCGCTCGAACCAGTTCGCGCAGGCCCGCACGGCGGCCGCCCCTCAGCCAGCCCCAGCGGCCCCGATCGTGCCGGTTCC
>JBBAVU010000111.1:0-9804 GCA_040397565.1 Pirellulales bacterium
CTGCGGGCCTACCACCGGATCAACCGCGTGGCCGTCGGCCTGCTCGAGCCGGGCGGCATCCTCGTCACCTGCTCCTGCTCGGGATCGGTCTCCCGCGACGACTTCCTCGAGATGCTCTCGGGCGTCGCCCAGCGTTCGGGCCGGCCGATCCAGCTGCTCGAGATCCGCGGGGCCGCCCCCGACCACCCCGTGAGCGCAAGCTGCCTCGAGGGGGAATACCTCAAGTGCGTCATCGCCCGCGTGGCGTGACGGTCTCGGGGGTGCTGGCATGGCACGGCCCGCGAGGCTACGCTCTTGGGGCACCGCCGCCCATCGCGGCCCAACCCCCCTCTCGCCAGCCATGGAACAGTACCGCAGGATTCAGGCCGCGAAGAAGGACGCCATCCACATGGTCGCCTTCAAGGACAAGAAAATTCTCGACGACACGGCGCTCGACGAGATCCGCACGGAGCTCACGCAGCTCCTGGCGAACGCCTCCGGGCCCGACGTGCTGCTCGATTTCGGCAACGTCGAGTTCATGTCGAGCGCCATGCTCGGATTGCTGGGGCAGCTGCACCGAAAGATCACGGTCGCCAAGGGGCGGCTGAAGATGTGCTCGATCCGGCCGGAGATCTTCCAGGTCTTCAAGCTGACCAACCTCGACAAGCTCTTCAGCATCCACAAGGACGCGCCGACGGCCCTGGCGACGTTCACCTGAAGGGTTCGCGATGGCCGCCGGCGTCGACGTGCTGATCGCCGAGGACAGCCGGATCCAGGCCCGCATGCTGACGCGCCGGCTGGAGGAGGCCGGCCACACCGTCCGCTGGGGAGAGAACGGCGCGCTGGCGCTGGCGCTCGCCCGCGAGCGGCGGCCCGACATCATCGTCTCCGACATCGAGATGCCGGAGATGACGGGCTACGAGTTCTGCAAGGCGGCGAAGGCGGACCCCGCCCTGAAGACCGTCCCCTTCATCCTGCTGTCCACGCTCTCCGACCCGATCGACATCATCCGCGGCCTCGACGCGGGAGCCGACAACTACGTCACCAAGCCCTACGAGCCCGACTACCTGCTCGGGCGGATGACGGCGCTGCTGTCGACGCCCCTCGCCTCGGCCGACGACGCGGAGGCGGCGACGCTCGAGGTGACGCTCGCCGGCCAGAAGTTCCGCGTCAAGGCCGGCCGCCAGCAGGTGCTCAATCTCCTGGTCTCCACCTTCGAGAACGCCGTCACCAAGAACCAGGAGCTCGTCGTCGCCAACCAGGAGCTGTCGGTGGCCCGCGACAGCCTGCAGAAATCGAACGAGGAGCTGGCCGCCCTCAACGCCGAGATCTCTCGGGCCAACGCCCACATGGTCCGCGACCTCAAGGCGGCCGCAAAGGTGCAGCGGTCACTCCTGCCCGGTGACGACGTCGCACTGCCCGGCACGCTCGTCGCGTGGAAGTACGTCCCCTGCCAAAGCCTCGCGGGAGATTTCCTGAACGTGTTCCCGCTCGACGACGAGCATGCCGGCCTGTTCGTGGTGGACGTCAGCGGCCACGGCGTGCCCTCCTCGCTCATGGCGGTGAGCGTGGGACGGTTCCTCGTCCCCAAGGTCTCCGACTCGTCGCTGCTCGTGCGGCAGGGCCCCGACGGACGGATCGTCGTGGCGAAGCCGGCCGAGGTGGCCACGCAGCTCAACCACCTCTTCCAGGCCGATGAGTTCTCGGGGCTCTACTTCACGATGATGTACGGCGTGCTCCACCTGCCCACGGGCCGACTCGACTACGTCTCGGCGGGCCATCCCGCGATGCTTCGCCTTCCGGCCGGCGGCGGGGATCCGGAGTTCCACGGCGCCGAGGGTTTTCCTGTCGCGTTCGTGCCGGACGTCGAGTACGAGCAGAGGACGCTGCAGCTCGCCCCCGGCGACCGGCTCTACCTCTACTCCGACGGCGTGACGGAGGCGATGGACCCCGGGAAGCAGCCCTACGGAGAGCAAACAATGGCCGACCGGATCGCGGCCGCCCGCAGGCAGCCGCTCGAGGCGAGCGTCTCGGGGCTGCTCGACGCGGTCGAGCAGTGGTGCGCGCCCGTCGGGCCGCTCGACGACATCACGATCCTTGGGATCGAGTGGCGTCCGTGAATCAGCCGCGGCGGTTCGGGCGGTAGTAGCTGCAGCCGGCGGCGGCGATGCGTTCGTAGCCGGCGTCGATGCCGATCATCGTCTCGGCACCGCCGAGGAACAGGGCCCCGTCGGCGTGGAGCACGCGGCGGACCCGCTTTACCAGGGCGGCCCGCGTAGGTACGTCGAAGTAGAGCATCACGTTCCGCAGGAAGACGACGTCGCAGGCCGGCAGCATCGGCCAGGTGTCGTTGAGGTTCAGGCAGCGGAACTCGACGAGCCGGCGACACTCCTGGACGACGCTCCACTTTCCCTGGAGCGGACGGAAATACTTCTTGAGCAGCTGCGGCGGGAGGCCGCGGGCCGTCTCCAGGTCGCTGTAGACGCCCGCCCGGGCCCGCTCGAGGATCGGCTCGGAAAAGTCGCTCGCCACGATCCTCACCCGCCAGGTACCCACGAGATCACGGAAGTGCTCGAGGAGCGTGATCGCGATGCTGTAAGGCTCCTGGCCGGTGGAGCAGGCGGCCGACCAGATCGTGAGCTGCTTCTCGGCGGCCCGCCGCTCGGCGGTCTCCGCCACGAGTTTCCGCAGCGCCTCGAACGGGGCCTTGTCGCGGAAGAACGACGTCTCGTGGGTCATCATCGCGCAGAGCACGTCTCGTTCGAGCGTGGGGTCGATGCCCTGCCGAACCCGGTCGAGCAGCGTCTCGAGGCTCGGGATCTTCCGCTGCCGCACGATCGGCATCAGGCGGGCCACGACGAGGTACTGCTTCGACTCGTCGATGCAGACGCCCGTGCGGCGCTTGAGCAGCCCGCGAAGGAAGGTGAACTGCGGGTCGGCGACCTTCATGCGCGGTGCCCGCGATCACCGCCGCGGCTCTTGAGCCGCAGCGCCACCTCGACGCCCATCTGCGCCAGCGGCAGCACGGCGTCCGCCAGGCCCGCGCGGACGACCTCGCCAGGCATGCCCCAGACGACGCTCGAGAACTCGTCCTGCGCGATGACGCCGCCCCCGACCTCCGCGACCGCCCGCGAACCGGCGAGGCCGTCGCGGCCCATGCCGGTGAGCACGACGCCGAGCGTACCCCCTCCCCACACGCGGGCCGCCGAGCGGAAGAGAACGTCGGCCGAGGGTCGGCAGGAATTCTCCGGCGGCGCGTCGGTGAGCCGAACACGCGGTGACGCGGCGCTTCCAGCGACTTCGAGGTGCCTGCCTCCCGGGGCGAGCAGCACGTCTCCCGCGGCAATCGGCATTCCGTCGGAGGCTTCGCGGACGGGGAATCCGCAGAGCTTCGTGAGCCGCTCGGCGAGCTGTGGTGTGAAGACCGCCGGCATGTGCTGCACGATCAGGATGGGCACGGCCGCGTCACGGCCGCAGGCCGGCAGCACCTCGGCCAGCGCCGTGGGTCCGCCGGTCGAGACCGCGATCACCACGGCCTCCACGGGCGGGCGACGGCCTGACGGCTGCGGCCGTGACGGCAGGGCGGCCGCCGCGGCGGGCCTGGCCGAAGCCGACGCGGGCCGGCCCCGGGGCACGAGCGCCTTGATCCGCGTGACCACCTCCGCGCGGATCTTCGCCGCGACCTCCTCGGGGTTCAGGCCGGCAGGCTTGGCGACGTAGTCATTCGCCCCCGCGATGAGCGCCTCGACGGTCGCTCTCGCCCCCCGCTCGGTGAGGCTCGAAAACATCAGGACGGGCAGCTTCGGGTACCGTCGGCGGATCTCGCGGAGGGTGGTGATCCCGTCCATGACCGGCATCTCGACGTCGAGCAGGACGAGGTCGGGAACGTCGGAGACGAGGGCGTCGAGGCAGGCCCTGCCGTTGACCGCCGTGCCGGCCACCTGGATCTCGCCGTCGGTCGCAAGCGTGGCCGAGATGAGACTGCGGATCGTGTGCGAGTCGTCGACGACGAGCACGCGGATCGGACGGCGTCCTTCCGCCGCGACCGCCTCCTCGCCGCACAGACCGAGATCGACGAGCTTCCGCACGAGCGATGCGGGCGTGAAAGGCTTGGCGAGGTAGTCGTTCACGCCCGCCGCGATCGCCTCGGCGATCCGACCGCGGTCGTGCTCGGTGGAGATCATGAGCAGCGGCAGGTCTCGGTGGACGGGATCCCGCCGCAGCCGCCGCACGAGCTCCAACCCGTCCATCACCGGCATGTGCCAGTTGACGGTCACGAGATCGGGCCGGCCGGAGGAGGCGATCGCCTCGAGGGCCTCCACGCCGTTGGCCGCCTCGGCACATTCGAAACGCAACTCGCGAAGCGTCCGCGAGACGATGCTCCGGATCGGCTTCGAGTCGTCGACGACGAGCGCCCGCACGGTGAGGAACCTCCCTGCCGAGGCCTGCCGGCCGGCCGACGCTACTGTTTCTTGTACTCGTCGACGAGCCGCTGCAGGGCCTGAGCCATCCTAGCGAGTTCCTGTGAGGAAACCTGCGTGTTCGAGGCCCCTTCGGCCGTGCTCTGCGCCGCCTGGGCCACCTGCACGATGTTTTCCGCGATCTCGCCGGAGCCCGTCGTCGCCTCGCCGATGTTGCGGCTGATCTCACTGGTGGTGACCGACTGCTCCTCGACCGCCGCCGCGATCCTCGTCTGCAGGGCGTCGATCTTCTCGATCACGGTTCCGATCTCCGCGATCGCCGCCACCGCACGGGCCGTGTCGCCCTGCATGCCCTCGATCCGGCCGCCGATGTCCTCGGTGGCCTTGGCGGTCTCCCGGGCCAACTCCTTGACCTCGTTGGCGACGACGGCGAAGCCCTTGCCGGCCTCGCCCGCCCTCGCGGCCTCGATCGTGGCGTTGAGCGCGAGCAGGTTCGTCTGTTCGGCGATGGTGTTGATCACCTTGACGACAGCCCCGATCTCCTGGCTCGACCGGCCCAGCGCGTCCATCGTGGCGGAGGTCGCCGTGGCCATCTCGACGGCCTTGCGGGCGGTCGCGGCGGCGTCCTGCGCGTTCCTGGCGATGTCGTGGATGCTGGCCACGAGGTTGTCGATCGAACTCGAAACCGTCCGCGCGTTGCCGCTCACCTGCTCGGCCGCGGCGGAGACGAGGTTGGCCTGCGCGGTCGTCTGCTCGGCCGCGGCGCTCATCTGCTGGCTGACGCTCGTGAGCTCCTCCGACGCGCTCGCCAGCGCGTGCGTGTTGTCGACGATGCCGCCGACGAGCGCCGCCTGCCGGCGGGCCTCGCGGGTGAGCCTCCGTGCGATCATCGTGGAGACGCCGAGCACACCGAGCGTGGTCAGCCCGAAGACCATCAGGCCGAACCGCCAGAGACGGTCGATCGGCGCGAAGACCTCGGAGGCGTCGATCTCCGAAACGAGCGCCCAGCGGACGTCCCCCCGGCCGCCGGCGGGATCGCGATGAACGGTGACGGGCCGGTAGGCGGAGAGCGCTGGCTGATTGCGGTAGTCGAGTGCGGACGTCACGCCCGACCGCCCCTCTTCGAGCGCCGCCTTCACCGCCGGCGTGTCGACCTTGAACTTCGGGTCGATGACCGTCGTGGCGACGCCGAGCTCCCTCGCGAAACGGGAGTTGCTGCGGAAGAGCCGGTCGGGGCCGACGGCGTAGGTCTCGCCGGTCTCGCCCATGCCGGTCTTCTCACCGATGATCGCGTCGGCCCGGTTGAGCGGGATCTGGAAGGCCACCACGCCCACGACCTGGCGGCCCTCGTGGATCGGGGCGGCGATGAAGCCCGCCGGATCATTGCAGGAGGGGAGGTAGCGGGCGTAGCTGCCGAAGGCGACGGCGTCGCGGCGGCCGGCGGAGGCCGCCTCCTGGAAGGCCCTCGCGAGGCTCGTACCCGCCAGCGGTCCGGCCCGCAGGGGGGTCGCGAAGTCGATCTCCTTGGAGACGTTGTAGACCACCGTGCCCGTCACCGCATCGATCAGGAAGACGTCGGACAGGCCGTACTTCTCCCGCAGGCTGCGGAAGAGCGGATGAAACTCGCCGTGCGTCTTCGTGTACGCCGAGCCGTCGGCGGCCGCGTCGAGCAGGTGCTTCGACCCGATCGGGTTCTCGTTCCGCCGGATGTAGAGGCACTGGAGGTAGGCGGAGGCATCGTCGAGGGAGTCGACGAGCGGCTTGGCCGCGAGCGATTCCCCGGTCCGCCTGAGGAACTCCGCGGCGAAATCACCGGCGTAGAACGACTCGATCTCGCGGCGGACGCGGGCGAGTTCCTTCTCGTCCAGTTTGTTGTCGGCGACGACCCGATTGAAGCCGTCCCGGAACCGCTTCAGCGCGTCGAGCGCCATCTGGTCTTCTGCGAAGACCTGCAGTTCGTGCCGCAGGTTCTCGAAGTACCGCTCGACCGCCTTGGCCGTGACGGCGTTGACCGTCTCCAGCTTGCTGAAGGCCTGCTCCCGAAGGGCCTGCGAGGCCGTGCGGTACGTGGTCATGCCCATGAACGCCATCGGGATCAGCGACACCGCCAACAGCGACAAAAGCAGCCGGTTGCCGAGGAAGGCCAGCCAGCCAGCCTGCGGTGGATTCGCCGCGTTCATGCCCGTGTCAAGCTGGTCCGCCATGGAATGCTCCGTGCCGTGCTGGGTTCTGGGTGCGTGGCCGCACCAGGGACTGAATCATGCGCTCGGGATCGAGGAGATGCACGAGCCGCTCCGGGGCGGCGAAAACCCCGACGACGGCCTCGTGGGAGACGGCCGCATCGGTGGGATGCTCGATGCGGTCGGTGGGGATGTCGACCACGTCGAGCATCTCGTCGACGAGCATTCCGTAGTGATCTCCCTGGGCCTCGACGATCAGGTGCGTTCCCGCCCTGCCGGCGGCTGCGCGAACGATGCCGAGCCGGTCCGCGAGGTCGATCACCGGCACGATCCGGCCCCGCAGCTGGACGAGCCCGAGCACGCCCTCCGGGGCGAGCGGCACACGGGCGACGTGTCCCTGCCGGATCACCTCGGTCACGCGGTCAGAGGCGATCGCGAAGCAGTCGCCGCCCACGCGGAACGTGCAGGAGCGGATCACGGCGATCTGGGCGAGGGTCGTCATCGGTGAGCGGGCGGCGGGTCAGGCGGAATGGCCGAGGGTCGCTGTGAAGGCGAGATCGAGCACCTCGGTGGCCAGCCCGCCGAGGGCGAGCGAGCCCGAGATGCCCGCGGCGGCGAGTTCGGGCTGGAGATCGCTCTCGGCGGTGACGACGTCAATGATGCCGCCCACGGCGAGGGCCAGGCCGCCATCGTTGCCATCGATCACGACCAGTTGCACCCGCTCCGCGTGGCCGGACCGTCCGCCGCCGAGCAAGGCGTCGGCGTCGACGACGGGTGTGAAGGCATCGCCGCGACGAACGACGAGCCGCGAGCCCAGCGATTCGAGGTCGCAGGCGGCGTATTGCTCGAGCCGCACCACGTGGGCGAGCGGAACCGCGATCCGCCGCCCCCCGTGCGTCGTGCAGACGAGGTAGCGGTCGCCTCGGTCGGGCACGTCGCGAGGCTCTTCCGCCGCTCCCGCGGGCTCCCGAGCGATCGGCGGCAGGGCGGCCGCCTTGACCACGCCGCGCAGGTCGAGGATGAGCACGACGCCCCCGTCGCCCAGGACGGTGGCACCCGAGTAGAGACCCAGCTGGGCGAGCAGCCCACCGATCGGCTTCACGACGACCGTCGAAAGGCTCACGGCCTCGAGGAGTTCGCGGCCACCCGCGGCCCCGGCCTGCATTCCATCGACGACGAGACCGAACTCCCGGTCGTCGACCTGCACGAGGACCACCGTACCCTGCTCGCGGCAGGCCGTCTCGGCCCGCAGTCCGAGAAAGAGGTCGAGGAACACGAGGGGCACGAGCCTGCCGCGGACCCGCATCACCGGCGCTTCGGCGAGCCCCTCGATCCGCGGGCCCGTGCGGTCCGGTCGCAGTGGAACCAGCTCGATCACCGCCGCCTGCGGGATCGCGAAACGCTCCCCTCCGCAGCGGAAGACGACCGCGGGGATGATGGCGAGCGTGAGCGGAACACGGACGCGGACGGTCGTGCCCGCGCCCGGGCGGCTGTGGATGTCGACCATCCCGCCGATGGCCTCGATGTTCGTCTTCACGACATCCATCCCCACGCCGCGGCCAGACACGCTCGTCACCTGCTTCGCGGTTGAGAATCCCGGCTCGAAGATGAACTGCAGGATCCGATCGTCGGAGAGCGTGGCGGCGGTGGCGGCGTCGACCAGGCCGCGGGCGACGGCTTTCTCGCGGACGGCATCCACCGCGATGCCGGCCCCGTCGTCCGAGACCTCGATCGTCACCTGGCCGCTCTCGTTGAATGCCCGGAGCGAGAGAAGCCCCGCCCGCGGCTTGCCCTTCGCCACGCGGGCGTCGGGCGGCTCGATGCCGTGGTCCACGGCGTTGCGGATCAGGTGCGTGAGCGGATCGCGGATGCTCTCCACGAGGCTGCGGTCGAGCTCGGTATCGGCCCCGTCGACGACGAGCTGAACTTCCTTGCCACAGGCCACCGCGAGATCCCGGACGGTCCTTGGAAACCTGCTGAAGACCTGTTCGATCGGCTGCATCCGCGTCTTGACGGCCGCCTCCTGCAGGGCGTTCGTCACCGCGCTTACGCGGTGGGCGACGGCCTGCACCGCCGGATCGTCGGAGTCGATGCTCCGCAACTGGTTGCGGGCCAGCACGAGCTCACCCACGAGGTCGAGGATCGAGGCCAGGACGCCGACATCGACGCGGATCGTCGACTCCGCGGCAAGGAGGGCGGGCGCCGGGGCGGGCGATTCGGCCGGTGGCGGCGTTTCAGCCGGGGCGACCGGCTCGTCCGGCGGCACAGCCGCGACGGCGGCGGATGGCGGCGGCGCGGAAGCGGTGGCCGGTGGGGACGATTCCGCACGCGACGGTGGCGTCTCCTCGGCGGCCACGGCCGCGAGCGAACGGGAGAGATCGCGGTAGTCGTGATCCCCCTCGCCACCGGTCTCCTCGATCGAACGCAGGATCGCCCGCACGGCGTCGACCATCGAGTAGAGCGAGCCCGACACGCGGTCGTCGAGCGAGAGCTTTCCGTCCCGGAGCTTCCCCAGGAGGTGCTCGCCGCTGTGGGCAAGCGCGCCGAGCTTCGAGAACCCGAAGAAACCGCTGTTTCCCTTGATCGTATGGACCGCACGAAAGATGCTCGCGACCCGCTGGGAGTCGTCGGGCCGCTCCTCGAGCGCGATCAGGTCACGGTCGAGCTGGTCGAGGTTCTCGCTCGATTCGACCAGGAACTCCTCGATGAACTCGTGGTTGTCGGTCATCCCCTCAACTGCCGGCCTGGCCGGGACACCCTGTCGACTGGAACGTGTCGGCTGAAACGACGGCGCAGGCTGCGGCGACTTTGCCGCCTGGACGTCGGGTCAAGCATACACCCCAAAAGAGGCCGCGGCGCCGCGGACGAAGGCGGAAAACCCCGGCCCACGCCGGGGGGCGGCCCGGCTCACAGACGCTTGAGCCTCGTGAACTCGTCGATCGTCACGGTCGTCAGTTCGCCGTCGTCGCGGGAGAGGATGAGGACGTCGGAGTAGACCTTGTCGTCGGGATTGCGGCGGAAGTGGAGGCCGTGCCGACGCCGTTCCCGCCTCAGCACCTTCCCGACGGTCGTCGTCGTCCACTTCGCGGTCGATCCCACCGTGACGCCGTGGACCACCTCCACCCGGTCTCCCGGCTGGAGCTGCTCGTAAAGCGAACGCGACTGGTGTTCCTCGGGGGTCATCAGACCTCCTTCGATTCGATCCACTTCATCATCTTGCGGAG
>JBBAVU010000112.1:0-1707 GCA_040397565.1 Pirellulales bacterium
CCGGCGTCGGCGGGCAGCTTGTCGCGTCGCCACCGCTTGATCCGTGGGAACCGCACGGCGAGGCCCGCCTTGTGCCGCGTCGAGCGGGCCACCGACTCGAAGGCGATCTCGAAGACGAGCGTCGGCTCGACCACGCGTACCGGACCGTGCTTTTCGAGCGTCGTGCGGCGGATGATCCGGTCGACCTCGACGAGCTCCGCGTCGGAGAGGCCGGAGTAGGCCTTCGCGACGGGCACGAGCCGGCCGTCGCTCCAGACGCCGAGCGTGTAGTCGGTGTGGAGCGTCGCACGCCGGCCGTGGCCGGCCTGTGCGTAGAGGAGCACGGCGTCGATCTCGAGCGGCTCCACCTTCCACTTCCACCAGTCGCCCCGCGTCCTGCCGACGCCGTAGCCGCTCTCGCGGCGCTTGAGCATGAGCCCCTCGACGCCGCGGGATCGCGACTCGTTGCGGAGCGTCACGAGCGACTGCCACGAGCTGGCCTCGACCGCGGGGGAAAGGAACATCCGCCCTTGCTTTCCGCCCGCTGCCCGGCTCGGATCGAACGGCACGGGCACGATTTCCTCGAGCCGGCGACGCCGCTCGGAGAGCGGCAGCCGCCGCAGATCCTCGCCGCCGAGTTCGAGGAGATCGTAGGCGACGAACACGACCGGCAAATCGGCGAGGAGCTTCTTCGTGACCCGCTTCCGCCCGATCCGCTTCGACAACGCTTGGAAGTCGAGCAGCCCCTCCGCGCCGACGACGAGCAGTTCCCCGTCGAGCACGCAGTCGACGCCGGTTCGCTCGCGAAGGGCGGTCGCCGCCTCGACGATCTCGGGGAAGCCGTCGGTCGCGAGCTCCTCGCCGCGCGTCCAGATCGCCACGGACGCCTCCCTCGCGATGAGCTGCGCCCGCATGCCGTCCCACTTCCACTCGGCCTGCCATGCACCGACGTCGCCGAGCGTCTCCGGTCCACCCTCCAAGGGGTTCGCGAGGAAAAACGGATAGGGACGCAGCCGGTCGGTCGCGGCCCCCTCGGCCGCCATGAGGCTCGCGAAATCCTCGGCCGACGGCGATGAGAGCCCCATGAGGCGGTGTGCCATCGTCGCCGGATCGACCTCCGCCAGATCGGAGAGGGCCCGGGCCACGAGCGTCCGCGCGACGCCCATCCGGAATCCGCCGGTGAGCATCTTGTGCCAGAGGAACCGCTCCTCGCGGCCGAGCCTTCGCCACGTTTCCACCACGATCCGCTTCCGCTCCGTAGCGTCGAGACCCCTCATCGCATGGAGCGTGTCGCGGACGATCAAAGCAAGCCCGTCTTCTCCGTCTGCCGTGGCGGCGGCCGGCGGTCCGTCGGCGTCCTCCGCGTCCGCCGCCGGATCCGGCAGGACGAGCGCGAGCGTCTCGGCGAGGTCTCCGACCGTCGCGTAGCACTCCTCGAGCAGCCAGGGCGGGATGCCCGCGGCCTCCGCGGCCCACTCCCGCAGCTCCGTCGTCGTGACGAGCCGCCGCTGCCGGTCGCCCGAGAGCATGGCGAGCGCGACGGCGGCATCGTCGGCCGGCGCCTCCCGAAAGTAGTCGCGGACCGCCGCGACCTTCTCGTTCGTGCGGGTCGTCGCGTCGAGCCGTCGGCAGAGCTCCGTGAACCGCTTCATGCCACCTCCACCGGCTCGGCATCGCCGGGCTCGTCTTCGCTCGGCTCCGCCTCGACATCTTCGCTCGGCTCCGCCT
>JBBAVU010000112.1:1807-9799 GCA_040397565.1 Pirellulales bacterium
TCTTCGCTCGGCTCCGCCTCGACATCTTCGCTCGGCTCCGCCTCGACCGTCTCACCGGTGAACCGGGTCGGGAGCACCGAGGCCTCGAGCCCCCGCTCGCAGAGCAGCCGCGAAAGCGCCGCGGCAGACCCATGCGTGACGAGCACCCGCCTCGCACCGCTCGCCTCGATCGCCGCAAGCAGGCCCGGAAAGTCGGCGTGGTCGGAGAGCACGAAGCCACGGTCGAAGCCACGGCGACGGCGGACGCCTCGGATCGCCATCCAGCCGGAGGCCATCGCGGCCCGCGCGTCGCCGAACGTGCGGAGCCAGCGGCCGCCGGCGGCACTCGGCGGCGCGATCACCATCGCCCGGCCGTCCCCAGCCTTCCGCGTCTCGCGGGTGCACTGGTCGATCGGCGGCAGCCGGATGCCGCTGTCGCGGTAGGCCTTCACGAGCCGCATCACGGCGCCGTGGGCGTAGATCGGGCCGATCGCGGGGTCGAGCATGGCCGCGAGCCGCTGCGCCTTGCCGAGCGAGTAGGCGAAGAGCACGCTCGTGCGGCCTTCGTCGCGGTTCTCCCGCCACCACTCGTTGATAGATTCCGCGACCTCTGCCGGGTCGCCCCAGCGGTAGATCGGCAGGCCGAAGGTCGACTCCGTGACGAGCACGTCGCAGCGGAGCGGCTCGAAGGGCTCGCAGGTCGGGTCGGCCTGGAGCTTGTAGTCGCCGGTGACGACCCACGTGATGCCCGCATGCTCGAGGCGGACCTGGGCGCTTCCGAGGATGTGGCCTGCCGGCGCCATCGAGACCTTCACGCCGTTCATCGACACGCTCTCGCCACGCCGGAGCACGTCGATCGGGCGGTTGCCGATCCGCTCGCGGAGCACGAGCTTGCCGGTCGTCCAGCAGAGGTAGCGGCCGCAGCCGCTCCGCGCGTGGTCGGCATGCGCATGGGTGATCACCGCGCGGGGCACGGGCCGCCAGGGGTCGATGTGGAAATCGCCCGCGGGACAGTAGAGCCCCGAATCGCTGACGGTGAGCAGGTCCTGCATCGGCCGGCCTCGGTCGCCCCGGGGGAGGCGGCCGGTCGGTCGCGTCGGGCGGGCCTAGCGGTAGGCCTGCGCACCGACGGCGGGAAACCGATAGCCGCCGAACCCGAATGGAGCGTAGCTGGGCCAGTCGCCCGGGACGACCCCCGGGGGTGTGCCGTACATCTTCCACGTGGGCGTCCGCGGGTTCGTGGGCGGCACGAAATACTTCGGACGCTGCGTGATTGCCGTCTTGTAGGGCGACTTCCCGGGCTGGTAGGGGGCCTGTTTCTGCGGCGTCCCGTGGGAGAGCGCTCGGGACTGCCGCCCGATGAACCAGCGGTTCGTGTCGGCGGCGAAGGAGGGCAGGGGGGCCGCGACGACCGCCGTAGCGATGAAAAAGAGCCGCAAGGCTCGGGCAAACCGCATGGGGGAACTCACACCGTGGGGAGAAGGCCGGCTTCTGGAGCATCGGCCAATCAGCCTCTCTTTCCCGCAAAAACTTCACGACGGGAAGCCGCTGACGGTCGTGCCGGTTGCACGGGTAGCCCCGTGGTCAGGCCCCGCTGGATCAGGCCCTGCTGGCGGCCGTTTCGCCCGCCCATCGGATCGCAAGCGGCATTTCGAAGACCTTCTCGAAGAGCTCGGTCCGCCGCTCGGCGCCCCAGAGGTCGGCTTCGGGCTTCTCGTCGGCCACGACGTCGATCGCGACCGTGCCGTCTTCCACGGCCACCCGCACGTCGCGGACCTGCTGCGAGCGGCTGCGGTCGAGACCGCCGGCGAGCCGGAGGATCGCGGCCATCTGCTGCACCCGCCGCTGCTCCTCGGGGGAGAGCCGGGAGAGGTTCTCGTGCTTCCGCTTCGGCAGCGCGCCGCGGTGGTACCTCGCGATGTTGGCGACCATCTCGAGATCCTGGCCGCGGAAGCCCGGCAGCCGGCTGTTGCGGATGAGGTGGTAGCTGTGCTTGTGGTGCTGCTCGTAGTTGATGACGTAGCCGACATCCTGCAGCTTCGCGGCGGTCTCCAGCAGCGCGCGGTCCGACGGGACGAGTTCGAGGGGCTCGACGAGCTGCTCGAAGATTCTGCCGGCGAGCGTCGCCACCTTGCGGCCGTGCTCCGCCTCGCCCGAGCAGGCCGCCGCGAGCCGGTCGATCGCGGCCTCGCGGTGGGCCGGATCGTCGGAGTCGCTTCCGAGCGACTGCTCGATCATCTCCCGCACGAGCCCGTCGCGGACTCCGCGGGTATGCACGAGGAGCGCGTTCGTGCGAAACCGCCGCATGAGCCCATCGATGATCGCCAGGCCGGCGATGATGATGTCGGCCCGGTCGGGCGTCATGCCCGCCACGCTCCGCCGGGATCGCAGCGGCGTCTTGCGGAGCCGGTCGAGCAGGTGCCGCACCTCGGCGTGCGAGACGCGGTAGCCGCCCACCGGCAGGTCCGCCTGACGCTTCGAGGCCATCATGAGTTCGGCGAGCGTCGTGAACGTGCCGCCACATCCCACGAGGAAGTGCGGCGCGAAGAGCGGCTTGGGCACCCGCTTCTTGAGGCAGGCGTTGATCTCGTCCTCGAGCCGTTCGAACGGCTCCTGCTGCCCCTCGGCCGTGCCGAACTGCTCGGTGAGCCGCACGGCGCCGAGCGGTGTCGAGGAGATCGACTCGATGAGGCTGCCGGTTGCGAAGACGATCTCCGTGCTGCCGCCGCCGATGTCGGCCACGACCACGTTCTTGCCGGAGAGGTCGAAGGCGTTCTGCACGCTCGCGAACGCATACCGTGCCTCCCGCTCTCCCGTGATCACCTCCACCTCGAGGCCGACCTGCTCCCGCACGCGCCGGCAGAAGTCGGGGCCGTTGCGGGCCTCGCGGACGGCACAGGTCGCGATCGTCCGCAGCTGCGTCGCCTGGAAGCCCTCGGCGATCTGGCGGAAGGTCTTGAGGGCCTGGATCGTCTTCTCCATCGCTTCCTCGTCGAGGGCGCCCTTGGAATCGACGCTGCGGCCGAGCCTCGTCGGCTCCCGCTCCTCGTCGAGGATCCGGTAGGCGCCCCCGCGGAGGGCCTCGGCCACCAGCAGTCTCACGCTGTTGCTGCCGATGTCGATGGCCGCCACCCGGCAGCTCATCTCCGGCGACAGGTAGATCTGCTTTTCGTCCATGGGCGATGCATCCTCGAAAGCGGCGTTCATCATACCGTGTCGCGCCATTTCGACGGTCGCCGCTCCGGCTTCGGGTAGACTTTGGAGCGGCCGCTTCACGATTCCCCGCGACTCCGTGTCACTCCCTCCCCCGCCGTCGCTCCTCCACGCCTCCGACCGATGGTCGCCGTCGGCCCCGTGCGCGGTCGCCGTCGGAAACTTCGACGGCGTGCACCTCGGGCATGCAGAGATCGTCCGCCGGCTCGCCGCATTGGCCGCGTCCCAGCGGTTGCCTACGGCCGTGCTCACGTTCGATCCCCATCCCGCGGCGGTGCTCCGGCCGGAGACGGCGCCGCCACCGCTCTCGACGCCGCGGCGGCGGGCGGAGCTGCTTGCGGCACTCGGCGTCGACGCCATCTTCGTGCAGGCGACCGACCGGCGGCTCACGTCGCTTTCGGCCGACAGCTTTTACCAGGACATCCTCCGGGGCCGGCTTGCCGCGGCCGCGATCGTCGAGGGGGCCGACTTCCGGTTCGGCGCCGGCCGTTCGGGCGACGTCGCACTGCTTTCCCGGCTCTGCAGCGAGGAGGGCATCCCGATGGAGGTGGTGGAGCCGGTGATGGCCGACGGCGAGCCCGTCTCGAGCTCGCGGATCCGCTCGCTCGTGGGCTCGGGCCTCGTCGCCGAGGCCAACAGGCTGCTTACCGCGGCCTACCGGCTCTCCGGCACGGTCGTGACCGGCGCCAAGCGCGGCCGCACGATCGGCTTTCCCACGGCCAATCTCTCCGGCATCGAGACGCTCGTGCCGGAAGGGGGCGTCTACGCGGGCCGGGCGCGATCTCCCTCGACGGCGTCGCAGGCGTGGCACCCCGCCGCGATCCACATCGGCCCGAACGCCACCTTCGGTGAGACGGGTGTCTCGGTGGAGGTGCACCTCATCGGTTTCGAGGGGGATCTCTACGGGCAGCCGCTCGACGTTGACTTCCTCGGAAGGTTGCGCGAGACTCGCCGCTTCGCGTCGGTTGATCTGCTCGCGGAGCAGCTTCGGCGCGACGTCGCCGAGGCGGCGAGAATCGCGGCGAATTGACCGCACGCATGCCGCACCGGCGGCTCACGGAGAACCCATGCGACTCGACTGGGCAAGCCTGCTCGACCTCCTGAAGCAGTCCGACGATTTCGTTCTCACGAGCCACATCCGGCCCGACTGCGACGCCCTCGGCAGCGAGCTCGGCATGGCGGCCGTGCTCGAATCGCTCGGCAAGAAGGTGAGGATCGTGAACGCCCAGGCGACGCCGCCCGGCCTCGCCTTCATGGACCCCGACAAACGAATCGAGTCGCTCGAGGGGGGCGTGAAGCCGGAGAGCCTGCACGGCTGCGGCCTGCTTCTCGTGCTCGACACGAGCGCCTTCGCCCAGCTCGGGGCGATGGGGGACGTGATCCGCGCGATCCGTCCGAAGGTCGTGGTGATCGACCACCACGTCAGCGAGGACGACCTCTGCGACCGCTGGTTCAAGGACACTGCGGCCGAGGCGACCGGCCGGATCGTCACGGAGATCGCGCTCAGACTCGGGGTGAAGCAGACCGCGCCGATCGCCTCGCCCTTGTTCTGTGCGCTGGCGACCGACACGGGCTGGTTCCGTTTTCCGTCGGCCAGCGGCGAGACGTTCCGGATCGCGGCACGGCTCGTCGACGCGGGCGCGAGCCCGGCCGCGACCTACCGCGACCTCTTCGAGCAGGACACGCTCGCCCGGCTCAACCTCGTCGGGCGGGCCCTTGCGGGCGCCGTCACGAGCCACGACGGAAAGGTGATCAAGAGCGAGGTTCGGCAGGCCGACTTCAAGGCGACCGGTGCCCGCGCCGGCGACACCGAGGACCTCATCAACACGACGCTCACCGTGAAGGGCACACAGCTGGCCTACATCCTCATCGAGCTTTCCGACGGGAAGGTGAAGGTGAGCTTCCGCAGCCGCAGCCACGTCGACGCGAGCAAGCTCGCCGCCGAGTTCGGCGGGGGAGGCCACAAGGCCGCCGCCGGCGCCACGCTCGACGGCCCCTTCGAGGCCGCGCTCGAGCGGGTCGTCGCCGCCGTCGACGCCGCCTGGCGGGCTACGTGAGCCAATCCTCGGGCACACGGGCAGCCCCTCACGACAGCCGCGGCGAGTTGGTTCTTCAGACGGATCTGGTGTCGGATCGGGCGTTCATTGCGGTATATATTGGGCCTGCATCAGCTGAGTAATGGAGCCTCGCATGCCGCACCCCAACGCGCCGTCGCCCGCCGGACGGCGGAATTTCCTCGCCGAGCTCCTCGCGATCCTCTGCGGCGGCCTCGCCACGCTGCCGCCGATCGTCGCGGGGCTGTGGGCGTTCTTCGATCCCTTGAGCCGCAAGGGGGCGGCGGCGAAGTTCCTGCCCGTGACCGACATCGCGAGCGTGCCCGACGACGGCATCCCGCGGCAGTTCGCCGTCGTCTCCGACCGCGTGGACGCCTGGACCGGCTTCGCGGCCGAGCCGATCGGCGCGGTCTACCTGCGGCGTGAGAAGGGTCAGGAGAAGGTCGAGGCGATCTCGGCCACCTGCCCCCACGCCGGCTGCTTCGTCGAGATCGACCGGGCGGAGAAGTGCTTCCGCTGCCCCTGCCACAACAGCCGATTCACGCTCGACGGCGGCATCGTCGCCCCGAGCCCGAGCCCTCGGGCGATGGACACACTCGAGTGCGAGGTGAACGGCAAGGGCTCGATCGCCGTGAAGTGGCAGAACTTCTACACCGGCATCGCCGAGAAGAAGGTGAAGCCATGAGCGACGCCTCGCCGCACAAGCCAGCCTTGGGCGGAAAACGAGGCCTGCTCGGGGGCCTCGCCGACTTCCTCGACGACCGCACCGGCTACCGCGCGGTCGTCCACGCGGCGCTCTACGAAAACGTCCCCGGCGGCGCCCGCTGGCGGTACGTCTGGGGCAGCTGCCTCGTCTTCGCCTTCCTCACGCAGGTGATCACCGGGCTGTTTCTCTGGGCGAGCTACTCCGCGAGCGCGCAGACCGCCTGGGAGAGCGTCTACTACATCCAGCACGAGATGACCGGCGGCTGGCTGCTCCGCGGCATCCACCACGTCATGGCGCAGGCGATGGTGGTGCTGCTGGCATTGCACCTGATGCAGGTGGTGATCGACGGGGCCTACAAGGCTCCCCGCGAGGTCAACTTCTGGCTCGGCCTCGTGCTCATGATGCTCGTGCTCGGCATGGCGCTCACCGGCTACCTCCTGCCATGGGACCAGAAGGGCTACTGGGCCACCCGCGTGGCGACGAACCTCGCCGGGCTCGTGCCGGTCGTCGGTCCGGCGCTGCAGCAGCTCGTCGTCGGCGGCCCCGACTACGGCCACCACACGCTCACCCGCTTCTTCGCGCTCCACGCCGGATTTCTGCCGGGAACGCTCATCGTCATGCTCGTCTTGCACCTTGCGCTCTTCCGCAAGCACGGCCTCCACGCGAAGCAGCCGATCACCAGGCCCGACGCCATGTTCTGGCCGGACCAGGTGCTCAAGGACGCGGTCGCGATGCTCGCGGTGATGGCGGTCGTGCTCGGCGTGATTCTCCTGCCTGCGGTGCGGACGATGCTCGCCGGCGGCGAGGTCGACTGGGGCCACGTCGGAGCGGAACTCGGGGCCCCGGCCGACCCTTCGCAGGCCTACGCGGCCGCCCGGCCGGAGTGGTACTTCCTCTTCCTCTTCCAGTTCCTGAAGGTGTTCGAGGGCTGGGGGGCGACGGGGGAATTCTTCGGGGCGATCGTCGTGCCGGGGATTGTGATGGGGCTCATGTTCCTGATGCCGATCGTCGGCCGCTGGCAGCTCGGCCACCGCTTCAATGTCCTCTTCACGCTCGCGATCCTCGCCGGCGCCGGGCTCCTCACGGCAATGGCCTTGAACGAGGACTACTACGCCCTCTGGGCCGACAAGGCGTCGCTCGCCGACGTGCAGAAGCTGCTCGACGAGACGGAAGGGGATCACGGCAAGATCACCGCGGCGCTCGGCAACGACGCCGCGAAGATCGCGGCGTTCGAGAAGCGGGCGAAGAAGCTCGAGAAGATCCGCCATTCGGAGTCGTTCCTGGCCGCGGTGAGGCAGGCGGAGGCGGATGCCGAGCGGGCCGTCGAGCTTGCCGGCCGGCCGGAGAAGATCCCGCCCTCGGGCGCCCTCGAACTCGTCCGCCACGACGCCAAGACCGCGGGCCCGCGGCTCTTCGCCCAGCACTGCGCGAGCTGCCACGCCCACGTCGATCCCGCGGCCCCGGAGGCGGCGGCGATCCTCGCGAAGTCGTCGGCCGCAAACCTCCACGGCTTCGGCACGGCCCGCTGGCTCGAGGGACTGTTCGACGCAAAGCAGGTCGCCGGCCCCGCCTACTTCGGCAACACGGCCCACAAGGACGGCGACATGGTGAGCTACGTCACCGGCGACATGGCCAACCCCGACGAGTGGAAGCCGGAGGAGATCCGGGCCGTGATCGCAGCCATGGCGACCGAGGCCGGCCTCGCCGCCCCCGACACGCCCGCCGATCTCGTCGCGGAGGGCCGCGACCTCATCACCGACGGGGAGCGGTGCAGCGGCTGCCACACGTTCCACGACAACGGCATGGAATACGGCACGGCCCCCGACATCACCCGCTGGGGCTCGAAGGAGTGGCTCGTCGGGATCATCGCCGACCCCACGCACGCCCGCTTCTACGGCGACACCAACGACCGGATGCCGAGCTTCGGCAAGGGGGAGGACGGCGCGGCGACGATCCTCACGCGGGATGAGATCGACCTCGTCGCCGACTGGCTCCGCGGCGACTGGTACCGGCCGGCCGGCCACTGATCGCCGCGGCGGC
>JBBAVU010000113.1:0-9715 GCA_040397565.1 Pirellulales bacterium
GTCTTCGAGTATTCGCTGCGGGCGGCCCACCGGGGCACGGCCTCGAGCGGCTTCGCGAAGATCCAGAGCCGCTACGCCCCCGAGTTCAACGCCCACTCCGCGAGCGTAAACCTCCTCGTGAAGTAGCAAATGCACCGCCCCCAACGGGGTATCTGATCATTTGCAAGAGGTACTCGCCATGTCATTGGACCAGTACCGGTTTATGGGGTATTCCTATATTGCCCAGATCATTCATTTTGCCTACTCGTTCTTCCCCTGAAGACAGTCTCGAAATGATCAGTTTTCCAGCCGGAATGGCCGTTCAAAGGCCGGCCACGTCGGCCATACGACTTGATCCGGCCGACATCCACGTCTGGTCGGTCGATTTGACGGGCCCGGACCCCGGAATGGATGCCGTGCTCTCCCTGTCGCGGGACGAGCAGGCCAGGGCGGCCGAGATCCTGCTCCCGGAGCAGAGGCGTCGGTTCATCATCTGCCACGCGGCCGTCCGCTCCATCCTCGGCAGCTATCTAGGCAGACCGGCGGGCGACGTTTCGATCGAGCCGTCGCCGGGAGGCAAACCGCGGCTTGCGGCGGGCTCGAACCCGCTCGACCTGCGGTTCAACCTGACGCACTCGGGCAGCCTCGCCGTGCTCGCCGTCGCCAGCGGTGTCGAGGTGGGCGTGGACGTCGAGATGGTTCGTCCGATCCGCGCGTTCGAATCGATGCTCTCGCGGTGTCTCGCCCCGGCCGAACGTGAGGTGATCCTCCAGCATCCGATCGCCTCGCGGGATCGGGAGTTCCTCCGGTATTGGGCGCACAAGGAGGCCTACCTGAAGGCGGTGGGCGAGGGGATCCGACGGCCGCTGACCTCGATCGTGATCGATCTCGGCGCTTCTCCCTACTGGCGGGTCTTCGACCATTCCGGCATCGACGGCACGACGGAGTCGTGGCTCGTCGAGATGGAACCGCAGGGTGACATGGTCGGCGCCCTCGCCTGGCTCGACGGCGTCCGGCGCGGCATCGAGGTCTTCGCTTGGGGTGAAAAGGGGTCGAGTTCGCCTGCACCACCGACGCCGGCTGCTCCGCCCCCGTCCGCCACCGCGGCAGCCGCGGTCGCGGTGATGACCGCCGATGACGTCCGCGACTGGATCGCCGATTACATCGCGAGGCACCTCGGCGTGCCGTCCGCCTCGATCGACGTGGCGGCGTCGTTCGACTCCTTCGCGCTCGACTCGGCCATCGCGATCGAGATGACGGGCGACCTCGAGCGACTGCTCGGGAAAGCCGTCGATCCGATGCTCGTCTACGACTACCCGACCATCGAAAAGCTCGCCGACCACCTCGCAACGCGTTCGGAATGAACACCCACGAACCGATCGCCGTCGTCGGACTCGGCTGCCGCCTGCCGGGCGCGGCGAATCCGGCCGCTTTCTGGGACCTGCTCGCCCGCGGCGAGTCGGCCATCGGCGACATCCCCGCCGGCCGCTGGGACGTCGAGGCGGTCTACGATCCCGCGGTCTCCTCGCCGGGAAAGATGTGCACCCGCAAGGGGGGCTTCCTCGACAACGTCACCGACTTCGACGCCACCTTCTTCGGCATCTCCGGACGCGAGGCGGACCTGATGGATCCGCAGCAGCGGCTGCTCCTGGAGGTGTCCTGGGAGGCGTTCGAGGACGCCGGCATCCGCCTCGACTCGCTCGCCGAGTCGCCGACCGGCGTCTTCGTCGGCATCAGCAACTGCGACTACGCGAGGCTGCTCTTCAAGGGACTCGCGAGCCTCACGCCCTACAGCGCCACCGGCACGAGCCTCGCCGTGGCGGCCAATCGCCTGAGCTACGCCTTCAACCTCCGCGGCCCGAGCCTCTCGATCGACACCGCCTGCTCCTCGGCCCTGGTGGCGGTGCACCTCGCCTGCCGGAGCCTGCGGTCGGGTGAGTCGAGTCTCGCCGTCGCCGGGGGCGTGAACCTGATCCTCTCGCCGGAGGGCACGATCACCTTCTCGCAGGCGAGGATGATGGCCCCCGACGGTCGCTGCAAGACGTTCGACGCCGCGGCCGACGGCTACGTCCGCGGGGAGGGCTGCGGCATGCTCGTGCTCAAACGCCTCGCCGACGCCCTCCGCGACGGCGACCGCATCCGCGCGGTCGTGCTCGGGTCGGCCGTGAACCAGGACGGCCTCACCAACGGCATCACGGCCCCGAACGGACCGTCGCAGAAGGCCGTGCTCCGGGCGGCGCTCGAGGACGCGGCGTTGGCTCCATCGTCCATTGAACTGGTCGAGGCCCACGGCACCGGCACGCCCCTCGGCGACCCGATCGAGGTCCGCGCGATCAAGGAGGTCCTGCTCGAGGGACGCCCCTCCGACCGGCCGCTGCGGCTTGCGAGCGTGAAGACCAACATCGGCCACCTGGAACCGGCCGCGGGCATCGCCGGACTCATCAAGCTCATCCTGTCGCTCGAGCACGCCGCGATCCCGGCCCACCGGAACCTCGAAAAGCTCAATCCCTACATCGACCTCGCAAACGTGGCGGTGGAGATCCCGCGGTCGCTCGTCGCGTGGAACTCCGCCGCGGGCGGCCGCCGGGCCGGCGTGAGCTCGTTCGGGTTTGGCGGCACCAACTGCCACGTCATCGTCGGCGATCTCGCCGCAGTGCCGCAGCCGTCGCAGTCCGTCCCGCCCCGACCGCGGCAGCTGCTCGCCCTCTCGGCACGGTCTCCGTCCGCGCTCGCCGCGAAGGCGGCCGATCTCGCCGACCATCTCGAGGATCACCCGGGCGAAGCCTTCGCCGACGTCTGCCACGCCAACAACGCCGGCCGCGTGCCGATGGAAATCCGCCGAGGGATCGTGGCGGCGTCGCCGCAGGAGGTGATCGAGCAGCTTCGAGCGCTCGCGGGAGGCTCGTCGGCGGGCGTCGTCGCGGCCAAGCGGCGGCCGAAGATCGCGATGCTCTTCACCGGCCAGGGCTCGCAGCATGCCGGCATGGGTCGGCAGCTCTACGAGTCCGAGCCGGTCTACCGGGCATCGCTCGACCGCTCGGACCGCGTGCTCCGTGAAGTCGGCGTGCCGCTCCTGGACGTGCTCTTCGGGATCGAGTCGGCGCGGATCGACGAGACGGCGATGGCGCAGCCGGCTCTCTTCGCCGTCGAATACGCCCTTGCGGAACTCTGGCGGAGCTTCGGCATCGTGCCCGACTGCCTGCTCGGACACAGCGTCGGCGAGTACGTCGCCGCGGCGATCGCCGGCGTGTTTTCACTCGACGACGGCCTGCGGCTGATCGCGAAGCGGGCGAGCCTCATGCAGTCTCTGCCCGGAGCGGGCGGCATGCTCGCCGTGTCGGCCGGCCCCGATGTCGTGCTGCCGATCGTCGCGCGGCAGGACGGCCGAGCCGGCATCGCCGCCTTCAACGGCCCGCGGCAGACGGTCGTCTCCGGAGAGGCCGCCGCGGTCGAGGCCATTCGCGCGGAGCTCGCGGCGACCGGGATCGGCGGCATGCCGCTCGCCGTGTCGCACGCCTTCCACTCGCACCTCATGGAGCCGATCCTGCAGGCGTTCGGCGAGGCCGCGGCGGCGGTGCCGTTCTCCAAGCCAAAAATCCCGATCGCGTTCAATCTCACGGGCGAGTTGACGGCGGATGGATTCCCGTCGGTCGGCTACTGGCAGCGTCACCTGCGGGAGGCGGTCCAGTTCGCCAAGGGGATCGAGTCGCTGCGGGCGAAGGGAGTCGGCGTCTTCCTCGAAATCGGCCCGCAGCCGGTGCTCTCGGCGCTCGGACGAGGCTGCGTCGCCGACCGCGACGTCGCGTGGCTGCCGAGCCTGCGAAAGGGGCAGGACGACACGAAGACGCTGCTCTCCGCGGTCGGCGGACTCTTCGAGCGGGGCTTCAACGTCGATTGGGAGGGGTTCGATGCGGGACGGTCGCACGCGTTCGTCTCGCTGCCGACCTATCCCTTCCAGCGACAGCGGCACTGGGCCCCCGATGCGGCCGGTCCCGCCGATGCCCCGACCGAAGGAATGCCGCCGGCGAGCGATGCGAAGCCCGCGGGCCGACGCCTCGTCGCCGCCACCGACGACGCGATCTACGAGCAGGCGATCTCGGCCGCTCGGCCCGCCTGGGCGGCCGACCACAAGGTGTTCGACCGGGTCGTTTTCCCCGGCGCGGGCTCGCTCGCGATCGCCATCGCGGCCGCGGCCGAACGGTTCGACACGAAGGCCGTCGCCGTCGAGTCGATGACGCTCAAGGCGCCGCTATCGCTCGAGGCCGACTCGAAGAGGCTCGTCCAGATCGTGCTCTCGCCAGAGGACGAGCGCAAGGCGGCCTTCCGCCTCATGAGCCAGGAGGCCACGTCGTCCGGCGCGACCTGGATGCTCCACGCCACCGGCACCCTCGCCGCCATCGACCCGGCAGGGCAATCGGCCTCCGCCTCCCGCGAACGTCCCGACGCGATCATGCCGCGGCTCACCCGCGAGATCGACGTGGAGAGGTTCTACGCGGCGTGCCGCGAGAGCGGCCTCGACTACGGCCCCGCCTTCCGGGCGGTCCGCCGGCTCGGAGCCGGGACCGACGACGTGCTCGCCGATCTCGAGCTCGACCCGTCGCTCGATGCGAGCGGCCACGCGATCCACCCGGCGCTCCTCGACGCCTGCCTCCAATCGCTCGGCGGCCTGCTCGCCGACGAGGTCGCGCCCGGTCACACGTTCATTCCCGCAGGCTTCGACGCCGTCCGCATCCTCGCCCGCTCTCCCGTCCGCGGCGGCATCTGCCACGGCAGGATCACCCGCCGCGTGAAGAAGCCCTTGGCGCTCGTCGCGGCCGACGTCGTTCTCTTCGACGGCGACGGGCAGGTGCTCGCCGAACTCGACGGCGTCCGCCTCCTCGCGGTGTCGCGGAGCGACCTCGAACGACGGCTCGCGGGGGATTCCACGCGGCGGTCGTTCCACCACGTCGCCTGGCGGGAAACGCCGCGGATCGGAACGCCGCTGACGGTGTCCGCGGAGGAGACCCCTTCTTGGCTGATCGTCGGCCCGGCCTCCGCAGAACGCTCCGGCCTCGAGTCGGAACTCTCGGCCCGCGGGCAGCGGTGCGTCGTGCTCGAAGGCGACGACGACGCCGCGATCGACGCGGCCGTCGCGGAGATCTCCGTGGCGTCATCGTCGCCGCTGCGGGGCGTCGTCTTCCTCGGCACGCGGTCGGCCGACGCCGTCGTCCGCGGCCGTTCGACCGCCGACTTCGGCGACTGCCGCCGGCTCCTTTCCGTCGTGCAGGCGATCCAGCGGGCGAAGGCGAAGCCGCCCCGCATCCACGTCGTCACGTTCGGCGGCCAGCAGGTCGCCCCCTCGCTCCCCGGGGCCGACCCGCTCCAGGCCGCCCTCTGGGGATTCGCCCGCGTCGTCGCCTCCGAGATGCAGGGCATCGAGTGCGTGCGGATCGACCTCGACAGTGCATCGGCCGACTCCACCGGCCATCTCTTTGGCGAGATCTGGGTCGCCGACCGCGAGACCGAGATCGCGATCCGCAAAGGGAGGCGGTATGCGTCGCGGCTCGTCGAAGGGCTCGAGCAGGCCTCGAGCGGCCTCGCGATTCCCGAAGGGAGTTATCGGCTCGCGCTCTCCGGCTTCGGCGTGCTCGACAACCTCGTGGTCGAGCCGATTGTCCGGAAGGAACCCGAGGCCGGCGAGGTGGAGATCGCCGTCCGTGCTTCGGGCCTCAACTTCCGCGACGTGCTGCGGGCCCTCGGGATGCTGCGGGAGCACGAGAAGGCGATCGGCATCCGCGACCACCGCGATGTGACGTTCGGGTTCGAGTGCGCGGGAATCGTGACACGGGTCGGCGACGGCGTCACGGACTATCGGCCGGGCGACCGCGTCATGGCGGTCTCCACGGCGAGTCTGGCGAGCCACGTCACCGTGCACGAGCGGTACGTGGCGTCGATGCCGCGGGACTGGAGCTTCGACGAGGCGGCGACGGTGCCGCTGGCATTCCTCACGGCATGGTACGGCTTGGAGCGGCTGGCGAAGCTCCGCCCGGGCGAGCGGGTTCTCATCCACGCGGCGGCCGGGGGTGTCGGACAGGCCGCGGTCGTGATCGCGCAGGCCGCCGGTGCCGAAATCTTCGCGACGGCGAGCCGGGGCAAGCATGCGTTCTTGGAGTCGCTCGGCGTGAAGCACGTCTACGACTCACGTTCCACCGCGTTCGCCTCCGAGATCCTTCGCGACACCGACGGCCGCGGCGTCGACGTCGTGCTCAACAGCCTCAACCAGGAGTTCATCCCAAGGAGCGTCGAGACCCTCGCCCGCAGCGGCCGGTTCGTCGAGATCGGCAAGATCGGGATCTGGTCGCCCAAAACTTTTGCCGAGGCTCGGCCCGACGCCGCGTACCTGCCGTTCGACATCGGCGAGGACGAGCGGCGGTCGCCCGGGCTCATCGCGGGGCTGCTTTCGGAGCTCCTGCCGAAGTTCGAATCGGGCAGGCTCGAGCCGCTGCCGCACGACGTGTTTCCCCTTTCCGAGGCGGTCCGCGGCTTCCGCCTCATGCAGCAGGCGAAGCATCTCGGCAAGGTCGTGATCCAGCTACCGCCGCCGGCGAGCGACACGGCGATAGCGCGACCCGACGCGACCTACCTCGTCACCGGCGGCCTCGGGGCGCTCGGGCTCGAGGCGGGCGGGTGGCTCGTCGACGCGGGCGCGAAGTCGCTCGTCCTCTGCGGCCGGTCCGCGAACCCGTCGGAGCAGGCCGCCGGACGGATCGAGGCCTGGCGCAGCCGCGGCGTCGCGGTCCACCTGCGTGCCTTGGACACTTCAGACACGCAGCAGGTGCGGGCGGCCCTCGAGTGGATCGCCCAGGAGCTCCCACCGCTGAAGGGAGTGCTGCATGCTGCCGGCGTGCTCGACGACGCGGCGATCGCCAACCAGTCGTGGGAACGATTCGAGACGGTGCTCGCCCCGAAGGCGGTCGGCGCCGCGAATCTCCACGCCTGTGCCGGTCCGCTCGACTGGTTCGTCTGCTACTCCTCGATGGCCGCCGTGCTCGGCTCGCCGGGACAGTCCAACTACGCCGCGGCCAACGCGTTCCTCGACGGCCTCATGGAATCGCGGCGGGCCGCCGGCCTGCCGGGGCTCTCGATCCAGTGGGGACCCTGGGCCGGGGGCGGCATGGCAGCCGGCCACGACGCCGCGAAGTGGGCCCAGATCGGCCTCGGCACCATCCAGCCCGCCGAGGGACG
Organism: Pirellulales bacterium; assembly: GCA_040397565.1. Taxonomy (GTDB): domain Bacteria; phylum Planctomycetota; class Planctomycetia; order Pirellulales; family UBA1268; genus UBA4655. The sequence continues at coordinate 7,204 of JBBAVU010000113.1, forward strand.
CGCCGCGTTCGAATCGCTCCTCCACCAGCCGCTCGCGTCCGTCGGCTGCTACCCGATCGAGTGGCCGAAGTTTCTCGCCCAATTCCCCCGCTCGCGTTCACCGAAGCTGCTCGACGACCTCGCGCTCAAGCACCGCCGCGACGCTGCCGGAAAGCAGCCGGCCGCGGGCCGCGCCCGCGAGCGGATCGACGCGGCGACGGCCACGGACAGGGCGACGATCATCCGCGAGGTGGTCGCCGGCCACGTCGCGAAGACGCTCGGCATCCCGCCGGCCACGCTCGAAAGGGACCGGCCGCTCTCGCAGATCGGGCTCGACTCACTCATGGGCATCGAGATGCGAAACGCGATCGAGGCCGACATCGGCGCCGAGATTCCGATCGAGACCTTCACGGCCACGACCACCGTCGACGACCTCTGCGACGCGGTTGGAAAGCTGCTTGGTGCGGAAACCGCGACGGCACGGAGCGATTCGCCGAACGCCCCGGTCGAGCCGGCAGCACCGTTGACGGCAGCCGCGCCGGCGGTTCACGATCAGCCGGCCGCCGCGGCCGAAGTCCCGCCGTCTGACTGGTCGGTCAAGGACTTCCCGGAGATTCAGGAGCTCGCGAAGCGGCTCGATCAGTTCTCCGCCCTGGGGATCGACAACCCGTACTTCGACGTCCACGAGGGGCTCACCGCCGACACGACCGTGATCGGCGGGCGGAAGCTCGTGAACTTCTCGAGCTACAACTACCTCGGCAGTTCCGGCGCTCCCGAGGTGACCGCCGCGGCGAAGGCGGCGGTGGAGCGGTTCGGCACGAGCGTGTCGGCCAGCCGCGTCGTCTCCGGCGAGAAGACGATCCATCGCGAGCTCGAGGCCGCGATCGCCCGCTTCATCGGCGCGGAGGACGCGATCGTCTACGTCGGCGGCCACTCGACCAACGAGACGACGATCGGCCACCTCATGAAGCCCGGCGACCTCATCCTCCACGACGAGCTCGCCCACAACAGCATCATCCAGGGATGCCGTCTCTCGGCCGCCCAGCGTCGCCCCTTCCCCCACAACGACCACGAGGCCTGCGAGGAGATGCTCCGACGCATGCGGGGCGACTACAAGCGGGCGCTCGTGATCGTGGAGGGGGTCTACAGCATGGACGGCGACTACCCCGACCTCCGCCGATTCGTCGAGCTCAAGGAGCGACACCGCGCGCTCCTCTTCGTCGACGAGGCGCACTCGATCGGCACCATGGGGCCCACCGGCCGTGGCATCGTCGAGCACTTCGGACTCGAGGCCCGCCAGGTGGACATCCTGATGGGCACCCTCAGCAAGGCCTTCGGCAGCTGCGGCGGCTACGTCGCCGGCAGCCGGGACCTCGTGCGATACCTCAAGTACACCGCGCCCGGCTTCGTCTACTCCGTCGGCCTGTCGCCGGCCAACACGGCCGCCGCGCTCGCGGCGATCCGCCGGCTCGAGAACGACCCGTCGATCGTCGGCCGCTGCATCGCCAACTCGGCGCTCTTCCTGGAGCTGGCGAAGGCGGCCGGACTCGACACCGGCACGAGCAACAACACGCCAGTGGTTCCGGTGATCATCGGCAACTCGCTCGTGGCCCTCAAGCTCTCGCGGCGGCTCCACGCCCTCGGATTCAACGTGCAGCCGATCCTCCACCCGGCCGTCGAGGAGAAGGCCTCCCGCCTGCGGTTCTTCATCACGAGCGAGCACCGCGAGGAGCAGATCCGGGAGGCGGTCGCCATCACGGCCCGCGAGCTCGATGCGATGATGCAGTCGGCCGGGACGCAAGCGGGCGGGACGCAGTCGGCCGGCTAGCCGACGTGGTAGGATGCGGCGGCCGCCACGAGAGCCCGCCCAAATGAACGCCGCCGATTTGGCCGTGAAGTCGCTCGGCCCCTGCCGGATCGATTCGCCTCTCAAGCCGCTCGTCGAGTCGCGTCGGACCGGCCCGCACTACGTCGGCGAGGACGACCGCGTCCTCTTCCACGACACGCTCCACCTCGCCGCGGCCGCCGGCGTGCCGGTCGCGGAGCTGCCCGGCTTCGAGCCGGCCGGCCCGAGGCAGAGGATCTTCTTCGAGCCGGCGAAGATGCGGGTCGGGATCGTGACCTGCGGCGGTCTCTGCCCGGGCATCAACGACGTGATCCGCGGGCTCGTGATGGAGCTCTCGTTCCACTACGGCGTGCAGCGGATCCACGGCTTCAAGAACGGCTACCAGGGATTCATCGCGAAGTACGGCCACGACGTCATCGACCTCACGCCCGACAGCGTGACCGAGATCGACGAGGGGGGTGGCACGCTCCTGGGCACCTCCCGCGGCGCCCAGGAACCCGCGGAGATCGTCGACTGCCTCGAGCGGATGAACCTCTCGGCGCTCTTCGTGATCGGCGGCGACGGCACGCTCCGCGGAGCGATGCGGATCGCCGAGGAGATCGCCGCGAGGGGGCTGAAGATCGCGGTCGTCGGCGTGCCGAAGACGATCGACAACGACATCCCCTACATCGACCAGAGCTTCGGCTT
>JBBAVU010000114.1:0-3239 GCA_040397565.1 Pirellulales bacterium
AAATGACTCGCTGTGCAATGAGCCTTGGAAACAAGGCATGTTTGATTCGACGTTCACCAACCAGCGGAGAGGGCGGGATTCGCGGTGTCGCTTTGGTTCGAATCCCGCCCTCTCACCCGTACTCCGAAGGAGGACGGGCAAGCAACGGAGAGGGCGGGATTCGAACCCGCGGTCCAGCTTTTGACCGGACACGTCTTTAGCAAAGACGCGCATTCGACCGCTCTGCCACCTCTCCGAACACGCGTGGTATTGTGGATCGATCCGGCTCCACCCGCAAGGACGCAGGCGATGCACGCGTTTCCTCCGCAGCTTTCACGGTTCCGCCGGGCGTGTCGGTGCGGGTTCGCCGCCATCCTCTCGCTCGCGGCGGTCGCCGGTGTGCTTGCCGATTCGGGAGCCGCCGCCGATCTGGCCGCGGCCCGCGCGAGCATCACGGCCGTCGACGCCAAGCGGCACGTGGACGCCTTGGCCGACGACACCTTCGAGGGACGCGAGGCCGGTAGCCGGGGCGGCCGGGCGGCCGGCGCGTACATCGTGGAAGAGCTCGATCGACTCGGCCTCGAGCCGGCCGGAGACGACGTCGCCGGGCCGACTGGCTCCCGGCAACGATCGTTTTTCCAGGCCTTTTCCCCGGCCCCACCCCCGCCGGCCCATCCGGCTCCGCAGGCCGCCTCGAAGCCTTCCGCCGGCACGATGCGCAACATCCTCGCCCTCGTGCCGGGGCGGGATCCGGCGGTCTCGGGCGAGCTGGTCGTGGCAAGCGCCCACTACGACCATGTCGGCTACGGGAACGCGACCAACAGCTTCGGTCCGATCGGACTCATCCACAACGGCGCCGACGACAACGCGTCGGGCGTGGCGGGGCTCATCGAGGTGGCCGAGGCCTGCATGCGGCTGCCGAGCCGCCCGCGGCGGACGATTCTCTTCGCCTTCTGGGACGGCGAGGAGAAGGGGCTGCTCGGCTCCTACCACTTCATCCGCGAGCGGCCGGCGGCCCTCGCGGCTCGTCCCATCCCGATCGTCGTGAACCTCGACATGATCGGGCGGCTCCGCGAGGAGCGGGTGGAGATGTTCGGGTGCCGCACGGCGACCGGACTTCGAAGCCGCCTCGCCCGCGCGAACGGATCGACCGGCCTCGAACTCCTCTTCGACTGGAAGATCGAACAAGACTCCGACCACTACGCCTTCATCATGGCGGGCATCCCGGCCGTCATGTTCCACACCGGCCTGCACGACCAGTACCACAGGCCGAGCGACGACACGCATCTCGTGAACGTGCCTGGCATGGAGCCCGTGGCAAGGCTCGTCTTCGACACGGTCGTGTCGCTCGCCGACGATCCCGGGCCTCTCCCGGCGTTCCGCCCCGCGGGCCGGGCCGAGACCGACAGCATGCGACGGGGGCTCGAGATGCCCTCGCCTCCGACGGCGCCGAAGCGATGGGGGCTCGCCACGCGAAGCGACCCATGCGAGCCGATGGCCCCGATCGTCGTGCGAGCCGCCGATTCAACGCCGGCAGGACGGGCCGGACTCCGCGTGGGCGACCGCATCATGGCGATCGACGGAATCGAGATACGGAGTCAGGACGATCTCGTTCGGAGGCTCGGCGGGGCTCCGTGGCCCGCCAGGATCGACGTCGACTTCGAACGAAAGGGAAGGATCTTCAGGGTCGAAATGCGCGACGCTCAATCATCGTCGTCGTCATCGTCCTCTTCGTCGTCCTCCTCCCAATCATCGTCGTCGTCCTCCCACTCGTCGTCGTCTTCATCTTCCTCTTCGTCTTCGGAGTCGTCTTCGGAGTCCTCTTCCTCGTCGAGATCGTCCTCCTCGTCCTCGACCTCCTCCCACTCCTCGTCCTCGAGATCCTCGTCGTCATCCTCCTCATCGTCCTCATCGTCGTCGTACTCGTCCTCGTCGTCCTCCTCGTCCTCCTCGTCGCGAGCCGCCCATACGCGGTCGAGCGACGGAAGTCCGACGGCGGAACGGTCGGAGGCGTCCCCTTCGAACAAGGCTTCAGCCGCTTCGAGCTCGGCAAGCTCGCTCCAGCAAAACACATCCTGCTCGCGGTCGGGACTGGCGACGATCGTCACGGCGTGATCTCCTCTGGACACTTCGAAGGGCTCCTGAAACCGACCAATTCTGTACCCGATCCCACCGAATCATCCAAATCGCCCGCAAAATTTTTTTTGCGACGGAAGACCGCCGGCGGCTCAGGACGGCTGCTGCGGGTCGGCGGCGGCCGAAATCGGCGGCAAATCCTCGATCCGCCCGAGGCCGAACACCCGCAGAAAATACCGAGTCGTGACGTAGAGATTCGGCCGCCCGATCTCCTCGGAGCGGCCCCCGACGGCGACGAGATCCCGGTCGAGGAGTTGCCGGAGCATCTCCTCGCAGCCCACCCCGCGGACCGCCTCGATCTCCGCCCGGGAGACCGGCTGGCGGTAGGCGACGATGGCGAGCGTCTCCATCGCCGGAGCAGACAAGCGAGCCTGCGGATGCGCGTCGAGCAGCCGCCGCAGCCACGGGCCGAAGGCCGCCCGCGAGAGCAACTGGAACCCGCCCGCCACCGGTTCCACGCGAAAGGCGGAGCCGGCTGCGTCGAGCAGCCTGTCGAGTTCACGGACGAGCACCCTCGCCCGCGTGCCGTCGGCGAGCCGCGCGAGCTTCGCGAGCCGCCGCGTATTGAGGGGCTCCCTGGCGAGAAAGAGCACGGCCTCGAGCCGGGCCAGTTCGTCGGAGCGGGCATGCTGACCGGCAGGGCGGATCGACGCGGTCGGCGAGTCCGCGACCGCACGACGGTCGCGCCGGGCCCAGCCACGACGGCGGCCGGGCTTGCGGAGGCGATCGAAGCCCCGCGGACACACCATCGGATGGCGGCGACGGCGGAGCGATGTCGGGCGGCGGGGCAGCATGGCGACGCCTTACCGCAGCGGTCCGGCGGCGGAGGCGACCCGCGACCGCCAGGTCTCGATCTGCGCCGCGAGCCGTTCGAGCGACGCCTCGGGCGTCGGCCCGCTCGCCTGGAAGAGCCGCTGCAGCTGCCCGCTGGCATCGGCCGGCACGCGGCACGAGGCGACGTGCACGCCCGCCGGCTCCTCCGGCGGCTTCAGCTTCAACCCGACCGCACCGACCGCGGCCAGACGTTCTTCAAGCGCACCGCGAGACGGCTGGGGCAGGAGCGTCGATTGAACCGTCACAGTAGGAACCGCGACCGGCGGAGCGGCCGCTGGAGCCGTCGGTGA
>JBBAVU010000114.1:3339-9607 GCA_040397565.1 Pirellulales bacterium
CGGTGAGACTGCGGCCGGTGAGACTGCGGCGGGTGACACGACCCGGTTGGCGACGGCGGCCGCAGGCTGTGGCACGACCGGAGCCACCGGTGCGAAAGCGGATCGCTCGACCGCAGCGCCGCCACGATCCGCCTCACCGGCGACCCACGCGGAAACCCGGTCCACCGCGGGCCGCCAGACGTGGTCCCGGAATCCCTCGCGCACGCCGCGAGGAATCTTGTGGGAGAACATCGCGACCATCGGCACGAACAGGAGGCAGCCGAAGAGGATCGACGATCGCAGCTTCATGGACGACGCACCAGGGGGGAGCGGGAGGGTAGCGACCAGCCTCCCGACCGACAATCGAATTTTCCGGGTGTTTCCCGGCTTCAACGGCCTTCAGCGGCCGACGGGCAGCGGCTCGACGACCAACTGGGGCGCTGCCGACGGATCGTCGGGATCCCGCTCGAAATGGGCGACGCCCGGCCCGTAGAAGATTTTCGTTTCCGCCCGCTCGCGGTCGAGGATCTCCCGCAACAGTTTCTGCGCGGCGAGCTTCTCGACCTGCGGCCGGATCCGCTCGTCCGAAACCGTCCCGGGCCTGATCGTGGTGACGGTCGCGAGGTGAACGCCGAACGGCGTGACGAACGGTTTGGAAACGTCTCCCTTCCGCAGCGAGAAGACCTTGCTTGCGAACTCCTCGACCATGACGCCCGTCCGCGGCACGAAGCCGATGTCGCCCCCCTGCCGCCGGCTTGGCCCCGCGGAATGACGGCGGGCCGCCTCGGCGAAGGTGAGCGATCCCTGCAGGATTTCGGAGCGTATCGACGACGCCTTCTCCATCGCCTTCTCGACGGCGTCCGCGCCGACCGCGGCGTCGGGCCTCAGCAGGACGTGGCTCACCCGCACGAGCGATCCATCGAGCTCCGTGCGATGCTGCTTGTAAGCCGCCTCGAGCGACTCCTTCGTGATCCGCGACGCGATCATCTTGTTGACGCCGATCTCGAGGGCGACGTGGCGGCGGAGCGTCTTCTCGTCGCGTCCGGAGCGGGCGAGGAACTGGTCGAGCGACACGCGTCCGGGCGCGAGCCGCGTCTCGAGCTGCGATACGAACGCGTCGATCTCGGCGTCGGTCGCGGCCTTGCCATCGCGGTCGATCGCCTGCCTGAGCAACTGCTCGTCGACGAGCTGCCCGAGCACCTCGGCCCTGGCCCGCTGCTTCAGCTCGTCCGACCCGAGCCGTTCGTAGTTCACCCGACCGAGCGCCGCGTCGAGGGTCGCCCGCATGATCGGCGACTCACCGACGCGGGCCACCACGAGGGGCTCCAGGACGTCGATCTCGTCCGCGGCCCGTGACGAGCCCGCGACGAGACACGCCACGGCGGCCATGCTGCCGATGAATCGAGCGATGCCGCGAGACACTCCGAACTCCTTTCCGAGGCCATGAACCGACGAGGCCGGTATCCTACCGCGCGATGTCTCGCACGTTCACGTCGATCGGCACTTCCCGGACCGCGGCCGGCAAACGCCAGCGAACGCTGCCCCGCCCGGCCTCGCGGTCGAGGACGAATTCGTCGGTGACCGCGAGACCGCGATCGCTGCGATGCCGCACGCGATGGCTCGCGGCTGGCAGGCGGTCGCCTTCGGGCCCGACGACCACGAGCTCCCGATCGACGAGCCACATCCGATGTGACTCGAGCGGTTCGCTCGGGGCGTCGTAGACCACCTCGGCATCGACGGCGACCCGCCCACGATCGCGACGCTCCGCGCGGAACGAAACCTCCGCCTGCCCCACCCGCTGGCGGGCCTCGGCCGGCAGCGGCTCGAGCGGCATCGAGAAGTCGTGTTCGCCGCCCGCGCACCACAGCCGCACCGTCGCCCGCACGCTCGCGAGAGACTCCGGCAGGGGATCCTTCGCCAGGAGCGGGATCGTCAGCGGAAGCCATGCGGCGCCGGGGAGGACCGTCGCCTCGAGCACGCCTCGGCGGCTCGACGGCGGCACGCTCTCGCCGCGGGGCCCCTCCACCTGCACCGAGTCCATCGGCAGCCGGACCACGAGCGGCACGATCCGTGGCTCCCACGCCAGCTTCAGGCCCACGCGGAGCGGACGCCCATCCGCCGCGGCGCGACCGGCCTCCACGCCCGAGACGACGACCAGGAGCGGGCCTGCGGCCACGCGAGCGACGGGCCTTCCGGCGGCGGGCACGACCACGACCCTTCTCCCGTCGTCGCGGAAATCGATGTCGAGGCCTCCACGCAGGAGCGTTTCCAGGATCGCCTCCCAGTAGGTTGCCCGGTCGAGCGAGAGTGACACGGGCCTCGCTCCCGCCGCTCCGTGCTCGACCTCCTCGGAGACCGTGATCGAATTGCCTGAGTCGCGGGCGATCCGCGATAAGACGTCGCGGACTGGCATCTTCTCTACCGAGAGCGACACGATCGCCGGCTCCGTCGCCCGCTCGACGAGTTCGGCCTCGAACCGGGCGATCACGCGGTCGAGCCGCAGCCGGACCTCGCCGGTGCACGCGGCAGTCAGCCGCAGCAGTTCCGCGAGGACCTCCGGACCGCGGCTCCCGAGCGACTCCTCGGCCGCCTCTCGATCCGCCCTCGACGCGGAACCGAGCCGGGCGACGAGCCGACGGACCTCGTCGGCCGGCGGCGGCCCGGCTTCACCCGCCGGCGAGAGGCCCGCGGCGGCGGCGACGACCACCAGCGCCACGATCGCGAACATGGGACGGGAAAAACGCATGGTGGTCGGCCCCGGGGGGCGATGGCACAATCCGTGGGGTGGGTCGGCGGACCAACCGCCGACGACAAGCCTACGCCCCGGAACGGATTCATGGCACGCATCGCCGTCAGCCTGTGCGGAGAGGGACGCGGACACGCCACCAGGATCTGCACGCTGATCGAGCAGCTCGTGCCCCAGCACGAGATCCTCGTCTACACCTCCGGCGACGCCACGGCCCTTTTGCGGTCGCGGTTTCCAGAGGAGCATGGTCGGGTCCGCATCGCCGAGATTCCCGGCATCATCTTCCAGTACAGCGGCGGCCGGCTCGACGTGGTGCGGTCGGTGGCGGTCGGGCTCGACTACCAGGCGCGGATCCTCGGGCCCCTCGTGGACCGCCTCATGGACGAACTCGAGGAATTCGGAGCCGACCTGGCCGTGACCGACTTCGAGCCGGCGCTGCCCCGCGCGGCCAAGCGGCTGTCGCTGCCGTTCGTGAGCGTCGACCACCAGCATTTCCTGCTCGCCTACGATCTGTCGAGCCTGCCGGTGTCGCTGCGGTGCCAGGCCTGGCTCATGAGCAATGCCGTGTGGATGTACGTGTCGGATGCGGCCGACACGGTCATCTCCGCCTTCTTCCGACCGCCGCTGAAACGCGGCTGGGAGCACGCCGTGCAGGTCGGCCCGCTCTTGCGGAGTGAGATCACGAGGGCGCAGCCGGAGGACGACGGCTTCATCCTCTCCTACCTCCGACGCCATACGCCGTTCGATGCGATCGCCACGCTCGCCGACTGCGGCATGCCGGTCAAGGTCTACGGCCTCGGCCAACGCGAGCACGTCGGCAACATCTCGTTCCACGCGATCGACGAGACGAGGTTCGTCGAGGACCTCGCCCGTTGCCGGGCGCTGGTGAGCGCAGCGGGCAACCAGCTCATCGGCGAGGCGCTCCATCTCGGCAAGCCGATGCTCGTTCTGCCGGAGCGGGCCCACGCCGAGCAGATGATGAACAGCCACTTCCTGGCCGGCATGCGGGCGGGAACGTTCTGCCCGCTCGAGACGGTCTCGCCCGCCGTGGTCCGCGGCTTCCTCGACGGACTCGACGCGTTCGCACCGGCGCTCGACGCGGTGCGTGGCAGGATGGACGGCACTCCCGACGTCGTCCGCGTGCTCGAGCACCGGCTCAAGTGCCCCGTCAGCGACGCCGCCTGACTCGCAGGGTCTCCACCAGCTGCCTTAGCGCCCGCGCGCGGTGGCTGATGACCGCCTTCACCGACGGGCCGAGCTCCCCGAAAGTCGCATGGTATTCCGGCACGATGAAGAGCGGGTCGTAGCCGAAGCCGCCGCTTCCACGGCGGCTCGTCGCGATGAGGCCGCGGCAGCCGCCCGAGGCGGTCACGAGGACGGCTCCGCTGGGGGCGGCCACCGCCATGTGACATTCGTAGCCCGCTCCGCGGCCGCGGGCGGGATCGGCGGCGGCGAGCCGCTCGAGAAGGAGGTCGTTGTTGCGTTCGTCGGTCGCCCCGGGGCCGGAATACCTCGCCGAGTAGACGCCCGGCGCGCCGTCGAGCGCATCGACGACGAGGCCGCTGTCTTCGGCAAGGACGTGTCGGGAGAGAGCGATCGCCTGCTGCGAGGCCTTGAGCGCGGCGTTCTCCGCGAACGTCGAGCCCGTCTCCTCGACCTCCACGGCGCCGGCGAGCCCGTCGAGCGAGCGGCAGCGGATGCCGAGCGGGGCGAGGAGCTCCTCGAGCTCGCGGAGCTTGCCGGCATTGCGGGTGCCGAGTACGAGCTCTTCGGGAAGGTCGATCATGCCCCCATGATACGCGGCCTTCACCTGGCCGGGCGTCCTCGGGCGGCGAGCTTGGGCACCTCGATCGGCTTCGGATCGATCTCGAGCATGATGCCCTCGATCGACCGCGGCACCACGACGCCGCTGGCCAGCTTTTCGCGATCGGGACCGAGATCGGCGACGATCCTCGTGACCGCCGGGTTCACGACCTCGCGGCCGTCGGGCCCCTGCCCGGCCACCGCGTCGAAACTCCCGACACAGACGATGCTCGACTCGCGGTCGTGGAACTCCCAGGCGAGGTGGCCGCGTCGGCGAAGGGCCAGCGTGAGGGTGTGGGCCTTCTCGGCCGCCTGCACGAGCCGGTTGCCGAGATCCTCGGCCGCGGCGCCCGACTCGATCTTCTTCTGGTCGACCGTGCCGGCGCCGGTGAAGACGGCCACGCGGACGGTGTAGCGGCCGGGGCATTCGAGCAGGCTGTGCTCGACGTCGGAGTTCATGTCGAGCACGAACTGGTCGACGGACCTCTGCGCGAAGAACTCCTCGGGCAGGAGCGGGTTGGGGATCATGAAGGCGAGCTTCAGCGGTCCCTTGCCGGTGGCCGCGAGGCCCATCGAACGCTTGAAATCGGAGAACGCGCGAGTCCGTCCGCTCTGGCCCGAGAGCGACTGTGGCTCCAGCGACTTCACCTTCGCGAGCACCTTCTGGGCACGGGGATCGTCCACCGTGGCGAAGCTGCCGACGAGCACCGCGATCTCCTTCACCTGCTCGGCGTTCGCATACCGCATTCGCTTGGGAGTGCCGTCGGGATTGAGGCCGAGCCCTTTCGGCCGGCCGGTGTAGTCGAACGACTTCTCGTGGGTGAAGGCTTCGAGCTTGTGGGTGCCCCGCAGTTCCTGCACGAGGCGGCGGGCGTCTTCGCGGGCCCCTTCGCCGCGAAACGTCGTCGCGAACACGAGCCAGGGCCCGTCCTTCTCCGAGAGCGGAAACATCTCGTCGGCGGCGATCGAGGAGGAGGCCGACGGCGCGAACCACGACGTCGGCAGCCAGCCGCTCTGCGCGAGGCTCTCGCGGCCGCCCGCGGCGAGGCAGGCAACCGCGACGAGAACCGCGGCGGCGGAAACGGTCGGGCGATTTCGGGACATGACGGCGGGAAGTTAGCGATCCGGCGCAGGCGGGGCCAGACCGATTGGCGGAGGAAAAATCGAGGGTTTTCCGGCAAGCGGCCCTTGCCCATGGCAGTGCCGGGATGGGAAGTTGAGTCGATGCCATCCGAGCCCGCCCCGCAGCCGAAGCCCTCTTCCCGCAGGATCGTGGTCGCGATCATGTCGGTGGCCTGGCTCGTGCTCGTCGGACTCCCGCCGGCCGGCCTGGCGATCGTGAGGGAGTCGTGGATGGAGCGGCTCGACCGGCCGGAATCGCGGGCCGGTTGGGACGAGTTTCGCGGCGCGATGCGGGCCCAGACCGGCCGCGACGGCCCCGTGCAGCGGAAGGTGCCCAAGAGCGTGGAGCCGCCCGGGCTCGTATGGCTCCGTGATCACTTCACGCTCGCCTGCGTGGCGTGGCTGCTCTTCGGCAGCGTGCTCTGGGGAGTGACGGCCTTCTTCGTGATCGGCGTCGGCTCGCAACGCTGAGCGGCCGCGGGCAGATCATTTTCCGAGAATCAGCCGCGCGGTGATCGCCACCACGAAAAAGAGAATGACCGTGATGCCAAGGACGCCAATCAGGGATGACACGGCGAGGTCTCGCTCCGGGAGGAATGACGCAGCGAATGTAATTCG
>JBBAVU010000115.1:0-9579 GCA_040397565.1 Pirellulales bacterium
GGCTCCTCGAGATGAAGTTCGAGGAAGTGAACCTCGAAACGGCATTCCTCGAACTCACCCGCGGCAACCACCCGAAGCCCGCGTGACCGTTTCTTTCGGCGTGTCCAACGTGTGGGGTTCGGGGCTGCCCGTATGCCGCTCGCCGGACGTTCGCTACGGGCATCCATGCCCTTCGCTCACTCGGACCTGACTGGCGCTTCGGCCTCCGGCCTGCGCTGGTCAGCTACGCCGTCTCGGGCACACGGGCAGCCCCGAACCGGTCAAACGTGGTGCTCGATGATTCACACAGGCACATGGATGCTGAACGCCGGGGGAGCGTGGTCGGGGGGTCGGGGAAAGTTGAGGAGCGTCAGGTGTATCCTCACCGTAGCGACGATGCGTCCGCTCCCCCGGCGGCAATGCGGTGTCGTGCAAGCGATTGGATTGTGGACTTGGACGCAACCGGGTGGGTGGGCGAGAATCGACGAGGTGGTAGAAGTCGCGTCAGTCGAATGCGAGGTGAGTTCATGTTCGTAACGCGGTGTCCAGGAAGCGGCTGTGCGATCGGGTGCTGCGGGCTCCTGATACTCGGCCTTCTCCCGACGACGGCCCTTTCGGAGGATGCCGCGCCCGCGCTCATTCCGGCGCCACCGGCTCCGTCGCGGCCGGCGGAACTCGCGGGGCTCGACACGCCCGCCGGTGAACTCGGCTACGCGCTCGGCCTCAGGATCGGCAGCAGGATCGCCGCCGACTTCAAGCAGGAGGGCTCGAGCGTCGATCCGGGGGCGCTCGCCCGTGGGCTCGCCGATGCGATCCTCAACGCGGCACCGATGCTTTCGGAGGAGAAGATTGCCCGGTCGCTCGATGCCTTCGACCGGAAGATGCGGGAGCGGGAGCGGGTGTTTCGCGAGGAGCTCGCGGGCAAGGCTCGGGCCAACAAGACGAAGGCGGCGGAGTTTCTGGCCGTGAACGCCAAAAAGCGGGGGGTGCGCACGACGCCGAGCGGCCTCCAGTACGAGATCATGTCGAAAGGGCAGGGCGTTCAGCCGAAGCCCGACCAGTCGGTGCGTGCACGATTCGTCGGCAGGCACCTCGACGGGCGTGAGTTCGACCGAACGGCGGAGTCGGAGCCGCCGGCGAGCTTCCCGATCGCGGAAGTGATTCCCGGCTGGCAAGAGGCGCTTGCGGTCATGAGTCCGGGAGCGAAGTGGCGGTTGTTCGTGCCGCCCCAACTCGCCTATGGTGAAGAAGGCAGACTGCCCGAGATCGAGCCGAATGAACTGCTCGTGTTCGAACTCGAGCTCGTCGCGGTCGAGAACAGCCCCTCTCCCTGATCGCGATGGCCGGCGGGATCGGGGCGGAGTTGGGATGGAGTGATGATGGTCCGGGCTGTCCGATCGATCGCGCGGCTTTTTGCGGTGGGCATCGTCTGCCTCGGAGCCTCCGTCCGCGGAGCGGACAACTACGCCGCTGCCCGCGAGCGGATGGTCGTCGAGGACATCGCCCGCGGCGGGGTCGTCGACCCGAGGGTGCTCGCGAGCATGCGGGCGACGCCGAGGCACGAGTTCGTGCCCCCGCAGCAACGGCCGCTCGCCTACTTCGACATGGCGCTGCCGATCGGGAGCTCGCAGACGATCTCCGGGCCGTTTGTCGTGGCTTTCATGACGGAAAAGCTCCAGCCGAAACCGACCGATCGGGTGCTCGAGATCGGCACGGGCAGCGGCTACCAGGCGGCCGTGCTTGCGCCGCTGGTGAAGACCGTCTACTCGATCGAGATCGACGAGGATCTCGGCCGCCGAGCCGCCCGCACGCTCGCGCGGCTGGGATACAAGAACGTCGTCACGCGGATCGGCGACGGCTTCCTCGGCTGGCCCGAGGAGGCGCCGTTCGACAAGATCATCGTCACCTGCTCCCCGGAGGCGGTTCCAAGGCCGCTCGAGGAACAGCTCGCGGAGGGGGGCCGCATGATCATCCCCGTCGGTGAGCGGTACGAGCAGTCGCTCGTGCTTCTCACGAAGCGGGACGGGCAACTGGCCAGGGAATCGCTCGTGCCGAGCCTGTTCGTGCCGATGACGGGTGAGGCCGAGGCCAAGCGGCAGGTCAGGCCCGACGGGGCCGCCCCCCAGATTCGCAACGGCGGCTTCGAGGAGACCGTCGAGGGCGGGACGCTGCCGAGCGTCTGGTACTACGGCAGGCAAGCCCTCGCCCCCGAGTGCGAAGATGCCCGCGAAGGCCGACGGGTGCTCCGCCTCGAGAACACCGAGGCCGGCCGGCCGGCGCAGATCTTCCAGGGATTCCCCGTCGACGGACGACGGGTCAGCCGGCTCAAGGTCGCTCTGGACGTCCGCGGGGAGATGCTGCGGCCGGGCCGGTCCGTGGACGAGGTTCCCGGGGTGTGGATCCAGTTCTTCGACGCGTCGCGGGCGCGAACGGCACGGGCCAGATTCGGCGGCTGGCTGGGAACGTTCGAGTGGCGCCGGGCGGAGCATGAGTTCGTCGTGCCGCTCTGGGCGACCGAGGCGATCGTCCAGGTCGGGCTCATAGGAGCCACGGGACGCCTGGAGGCCGATTCGTTGCGGCTCGGGGCAATCCTGCGGCCGGAACCCGCTGAAAAACCCGAAAATACGGGTTCTGAAGACGGCCGTTAGGGCGCTTGTAAGCCGTCAAAATCCCCCCAGACCGTTTGCATTGCCCAAAGCCCGCATTATTCTTGGGCCTCGTCCCTCTTTTTTCAGTGGTTTCCCGAGGAAAAACATGATGCAACGGCATTCGGTTCGAGTTCTCGGCGCGTGCATGGCTGTCGCGCTGGTTGTGTTTGGTGGCATCGCGGAGGCCGGTTGGCGTCATTGGGGTTCGTCGGGCGGCAGTCACGGGTCGTCCGGTGGCAGCTATGGTTCTTCCGGCGGCAGCCATGGCTCGTCGGGCGGCAGCTACGGCTCGTCGGGCGGCAGCCATGGATCCTCGGGCGGCAGCTACGGTTCGTCCGGCGGTTCTTCCGGCGGTTACGGCTGGCATGGCCGTTGGCATGCCCGTCACTCGTCGCACGGTAGCTCGGGTGGCTCCTACTCGCATCACTCGCACGGCAGCTCCGGCGGTTCGCACGGTTCTTCCGGCGGTTCATATGGCTCGTACGGCTCATCCGGCGGCTCCTCTGGCGGCTCGTACGGTTCGTATGGCTCGGCTGGCGGCTCGTACGGCGGCCATGTGTCGCATGCGTACGTCACCGAGCGCGTGATTTCCGAGCAGCCGGTCTCCGGAGAGACGGTCGAAGGCTATCGCGTGATCGACGACCGGCCGGCCACGAGCACCGAGACGATCAAGACCCCGGCTCCGGCGGCGGGCAACGACAAGACGTCGAGCCTGCGGCTTCCGGCCGACGCCGGCATGCTCGTGCTGCACGTCCCGCAGTCGGGCAAGGTGTTCATCAACGGCACCGAGACCAAGGCGAGCGGTTCGGTCCGCCGGTTCGTCTCCCGCGGCCTGAAGGCCGGCGAGAAGTACGACTTCCAGGTTCGCGTCGTCGCCGACGAAAACGGCGCGGCCGCGGAGCAGGTGAAGGTCGTGACGCTCTCGGCTGGCGAGCAGCGGGCGGTGGAGTTCGCCGCGGCCGCGAAGAAGCAGGCCGGCCGCACGGCCCTGACGCTTCGCGTCCCGGCCGGCGCCAAGGTCTGGCTCGCCGGTAAGGCCACGACCGCCTCGGGCACGGTTCGCCGTTTCGAGACGGAGGCCCTCAAGCCGGGCGAGCGGTGGAGCGGATATGAGGTTCGGGTCGTGACGACCGAGGCCGGCAAGGAGAAGGTCACCCGCAAGGTGATCGAACTCGTCGGCGGCGAATCGACGGAACTCGCCCTCAGTGCCGACGAGCTTCATGCCGATGAAGGAAAGGCGACGGTCGAGCAGTCGGCCGGTTCGTCCGCTCCGGTTTCCGGGGTGGCGTCGATCCGCTGATCGCTTCGTTCGTCCAAAGAAAGATTGTCCGGGCTTCGAGTGGATGAGGCCCGATCGTCAGTTCACCGGGTGACGCCGGCGGCCCCAGAGAACGGGGCCGCCGGCGATTCGGACTTCCTCGACCATGCGTAGCCGGGCTCTCAAGCTGCTCGTCTCGGCGGCGATCATCCTTCACCTTGCGGCCGTGATCGTGCCGCCGCTGGCCGGGCCTCCGCCGGCGAGCCGCCTCGCGAACGCAGTCATGCAGCCGCTGCGGCCGTACGTGGGGCTGCTTTACCTTGGGCACGGCTACCGCTTCTTCGCCCCAGATCCGGGGCCGGGCCACTCGATCGAGTACGTCGTGACGCGGCCCGATGGATCGACCGTCGCCGGCCGGATCCCCGACGCGAGGAACGACCGGCCGCGGCTGGCCTACCACCGCAGGTTCATGGTGAGCGAGAAGATCGCCGCCCAGGTTCCGCCGCCCGACGCACCCCGGGAGGTCCGCGACGAGGCGCGTCGCAACTGGGGCCCGCTCGTGAAGGGGGTCGCCCGCCGGCTCCTCGACGACCATGGCGGCGAGCAGGTGCAGCTGACGCTCGTGCAGCATTTCCTCCCCGGGCCGGAGGAGGTGCTTGCCGGAAGCGTGGAGCCCGACAACCGTTCGCCGCTCGGCTCGTACGCACGGGCGACGGCCGTTGGGAAGTCGGTCGCCGCCGCCGCTGCTGCGGCCGAAGGGCTGCAGGCCGCCGAGGATGTTGAGAGCATCGCGCCGGGGGAGATCGCCCCATGAGTTCGGTGCCACGGTCGCCTTCGCGGTCGATCTCCGGAGCCTTCTTCGGCTGGTGTCGCGCATGGGTCGACGCCTGGGACCGCTTCTTCTTCACCCCCTCCGGCCCTCGCCATCTCGCGGCGATCCGGATCGCCACGGGCGTGCTCTGCACCTGGTCGTGCCTCGTCTGGCTGATGGACGTCGAGGGCTTCTTCGGCGACGCCGGCTGGCTGCGGGCCGACGAGGTGTGGCGGATGAACGACCAGCCCTGGCAGTGGAGCTGGTATTTTGTGACGACGAGCCCCGAACTGCGGTTGGCGGCGGCGATCGTCGCCCTGATCGCGGCGATCGCCCTCACGATCGGGCTGGCGACGCCGGTCGCGGCGTGGTTCTCGCTCGGGGCACTCGTGAGCGCGGCCAACCGGGCGCCGCTGAACATCTTCGGCTTCGACGACATCCTCGGCATCCTCCTGATCTCGCTGGCCATCGGGCCGGCGGGCCGCGCCTGGTCGCTCGACAACCGGCTCTTTGCTCGTGGCCTGCGGGGGCAGGGCGGGGCAGGGCGGGGCGAAACGGGAGAGGAGCGGTCGATTCGAGGCACGATCGCGATCCGGATCCTGCAGCTCACGCTCTGCGTCATCTACTTCTTCTCCGGCTGCGGCAAGCTGCTCGGCCCAAGCTGGTGGGAGGGAACCGCACTCTGGGGATCCGTGGCCAACGGCCAGTACCGCACGCTCGACCTCACCTGGATGGCCGACCACACCTGGCTCGTGAACCTCATTACCCTGTCGACGCTCTTCTGGGAGGTGTCGTACGCGGCGATCGTCTGGCCCCGGCTCACGCGTCCGATCGCGCTGGCGATGGCGGTGTTCGTGCACCTCGGCATCGGCCTGGCGATGGGGATGATGGAGTTCGGCCTCGCGATGATCGTGGCCAACATGGCCTTCGCCGGGCCGCTCTTCAGCGACGAGACTCGTAGCCGGCCTGCGGCGGAGCGGTGATGACTGCCCGCTCGATCCTGCTTCACCTGGCCTACGAGGGCACCCGCTACAGCGGCTGGCAGGCCCAGCCGGGGCTGCCCACCGTGCAGGGCACCCTCGCCGAGGCGATCCGGTCGATCAGCGGCGAATCGGTCGAGCCCCGCGGCATGAGCCGCACCGACGCCGGGGTCCATGCACTCGCCCAGCGGGTGGTCTTCATGACGACGGGCGACCTCGCGGCTCGGCGGTGGCGCAACGCTCTCAACGCGAGGCTCCCCGACGACATCGCCGTCGTGGATGCCTGGGAGGTACCGGCGGGCTACAATCCGGTCGCCGCGGCCCTCCGCAAGCGGTACCGCTACCGGATCCACGACGCTCCCTGGCGGCCGGTGGTCGGCCGGCGATTCGTCTGGCGCTGGCGGTCGAAACTCGACGAATCGCGAATGGCGGCGGCCGCGGCCTCACTGGTCGGCGAGCACGACTTCACGAGCTTCGAGGCGACCCCCTCCACGCGGATCTCCAAAGTGCGCACGATCTATTCACTCACCGTGACGCGTCGGGACGGGTTCGACGACCAGCCCGGTGCGGAGGTGTGGGTGGAGGTGGAGGGAAACGGTTTCCTCCACAACATGGTGCGGATCATCGTCGGCACGCTCGTGATGGTCGGGGCAGGTCGCCGCGATCCCGACTGGGTCGCGACGGCGGTCGCGGCCCGCGACCGAAAAGCCGCCGGCCCGACGGCGCCCCCCGAAGGCCTCGTGCTGGCGGGAGCCGATCTCGCCCCGTTCGAGATTCCGGCGCCGGGGTAGGTGGGTCGAAGGCACGCCCCTCTACCCAAGCTCATCTTCGGCGAGATCGTCATGGCTGGACACGTGGCGACCCTTGCTTGTCTCGAGTGCCGCGGTTCGCCAGCCCCTCGGCGTCCGCGATGAATGCCTCGATCGCCGCCGCAACCCGTGCCGGTTGTTCCACGGGCAGCCAGTGCGATGCACCGGGAATCCACTGGAGCCTGATGTTCGACCGTTCCGGGATGCCGAGCGACTCCGCCGACGGCCTGGGCTTGGCACGGTCGCCGTAAAGCTGCAGCACGGGAAGCTTGGTCTCGCGCAGGAATGCACTCCCATCCCACTTCGTCCAGATTTGGGAAAAAGCCTGCTGCGCCGCCACCGGCCAGCGCGAGGCATTCTCATGCCTGTGAGCATCGATCCGAGTGCGTGTCGCGGGGGAAAGAGTGGACGTCATGTCGCCCTGGAAGGCGGCAAAAGCGGACCGGCTGTTGGTCCAGCCCTCGATGGAGATGATGCCCCGAAACCGGTCGGGATTTCGACGACCTGCCTCCAGGGCCACCATACCTCCCAAGCTATGGCCACCCAGGAAGCAGGAGTCGATCTCCAGCCGGTCGAGCACGCACGTCACGTGGGCGGCGGATCGTTCGATCGACGCGTGTTTGTCCGGCGGCCAACTCCTCCCATGGCCGGCGTGCTCGATGAGGATCGTGCGGCGTGTGGGATCGAGGCCCGCGACGACCTGGGAATAGATGCAGCAGTCGTTGAAGGTGCCCGGAATCAGCACGAGCGCTGGCTCGTCGCCTGGGCGTTCGGCCCACGCCAGGGAGGTGCCGTCGATCAGGGCGGCTTCGTACTCGAATGCGGGCGGCAGCTCACTCGGGGCCGAGGATTCAACGGCTCGAGCCGCCAGGCAGCCGCTCGCCACGAGCGTCAGCGCGAGCGGGACGATGTTTCGCAGCGATCCCATGGCGTTTCCGGAGGCCCATTGGAGGGTATCGGCCGAAGCATAGGCCGGTCAAAGTCCGACGGGATAAGCCGCCCAGGCTCGTCTGTGAACGCGACTGCACGGGCTTCGGAACGACCCCCCTCCACACGGATTTCGAAAGGGCGCACAATTCGTTCACTCCGACGACGCCATGCCTAAAGTTCCCGAACAACTCGGTCCCCTCAAGCTCGTCGAGCAGATCGGCGTCGGCAGGCAGTGCCAGATTTGGACCGCCCTCGAGAGCCCGTCCGCCGGCCAGCCGCCGCGGAAGTGTGTCGTGAAGGTCGTCGTGCCGGATGCGACCGGCGACGCGGAGCAGAGGAAGATGCTCGAGCACGAGTTGAAGGTGGCGAAGTCGTGCGACCATCCTGGGGTCATCAGGATCGACCGGCTCGCCGAGGCGTCGGGGCTGGCGTTTCTCGTGATGGAGCTCTTTCCCCACCCGAATCTCAAGAAGCAACTCGCCCAGGGCGTCGATGCGATGGCGCCGAAGGTGTCCCGGATCATGACGGAGCTCACGCTCGCCGTGGACCATCTCCATGCGCGGGGCTGGGTGCATCGGGACCTCAAGCCAGAGAACGTGCTCGCCGCGGACGACGGCCGGGTGAAGCTCATCGACCTGGCGATCGCCTCGCCGATGCCGGGGCTGCTCGGCCGGCTCCTCGGCGGCGGCAGCAAGCCGCAGGGCTCGCCGAGTTACATGTCGCCGGAGCAGATCCGCGGCCAGTCGGTCGACGGCCGCTCCGACATCTATTCGCTCGGCTGCCTCTTCTTCGAACTGCTCGCCGGCAAGCCGCCGTTCGCGGCGCCGAACCAGAACGACCTGCTCAACAAGCACGTCTCGTCGCCGCCGCCGGCGGTCGAGTCGGTCAACAAAAACGTCACGACCGCGATGTCGAAATTCCTCCGCGACATGCTCGCCAAGAAGCCGGGGGACCGGCCGGCGTCGATGAAGGAGGTGCAGAAGACGCTCAAGTCGATCCGCGTCTTCGAGCGGGCCGTGGCCCAGGCCTGAAAGAAAAGAGGCGACGGGCACGAGCAGCCCCTCTCCCCAAGCCCCCTCGAAAACGCGGTTGACGCGGGGGGCCTCCAGCCGGGACAACCGTGGGGTCGAGCACCCCCGGGAGGATCCCTCGCGGACGACAAGTACCCATGAGCAGAGGACTGCAACGACCATGAGCAGAGGCCTGCATCGACTGCCGCTGGAGAAGCCGATCTACGAGATCGAGGACCGGATCGCCGCCCTCGAGACTGCCCCGCTGGGCGGCCCCGAGCAGGATGAGATCAAGCGTCTCCGTCGCGAGATGGTGGAGGTGCAGAAGAAGGTCTTCGGCAGTCTCGACCCCTGGCAGACCGTCGAGGTCGCGAGGCACCCCGACCGGCCGAAGACGAGCGACTACCTCCAGATGGTGTTCGACGAGTTCGTCGAGCTCCACGGCGACAAGGCCTTCGGCGACGACCCGGCCCTCGTGGCCGGGTTCGCGAAGCTCGACCGGCATCGCGTCCTCGTGCTCGGCCACCAAAAGGGGAAGACGCTCGCCGAGCGGCAGGCCTGCCACTTCGGCTGCGCGCATCCCGAGGGCTACCGCAAGGCGATGGGGAAGATGCGGCTGGCGGCAAAGTTCGGCCTGCCGGTGGTCGCTCTCATCGACACGCCCGGCGCCTATCCGGGCGTCGGCGCCGAGGAGCGTGGGCAGGCGCAGGTGATCGCCGAGAGCATGTTCCTCATGGCGACGCTCCCCGTGCCGATCGTCTGCGTCGTGATCGGGGAAGGGGGGTCGGGCGGGGCGCTTGGGATCGGCGTGGGCGACCGGGTCGCCATGCTCGAGCACGCCTACTACAGCGTCATCAGCCCCGAAGGCTGCGCCGGAATCCTCTGGAAGAGCGCCGAATACAAGACCAATGCCGCGAAGGCCCTCCGGATGCGGGCGAAGGATCTCACGGAGCTCGGCGTGGTCGACGCGGTCATCGAGGAGCCGCCGGGAGGCGCCCACCGCGACCCGCGGCAGATGGGAGTCAGGCTCAAGACCTACCTCGTGAGGAGCCTGCGGGAGCTCGTCGGCCAAAACGGCGACTCGCTCGTCGCCTCGCGGTACGAGAAATTCCGCCGCATGGGCAAATTCCTCGACGCGACCGCGTAGCTCATCT
>JBBAVU010000116.1:0-9457 GCA_040397565.1 Pirellulales bacterium
GTCGCTGAGGAATGAAGTCCCGCCGATCAGCCCTTCTTCCGCTCCCAGGTCTTGCCTTCCTTGTAGCGGTTGGCCCGCTCGACGAGTTCGGAGTTCTTCGTGGTGGCGATCACCTTGTCGAGTGCCTTCACGAACTCGTCTTTGCTGGAGTCACGGAGCTTCTGGTGGTGCGCGAGCTCGACCACGCTCCTGCAGGCTGGCTCGGAGAGGGCGGGGTCGTCGAGATAGGGGACGACGAAGCGAAAGGTCTCGATCGTCCGGATCGCGTTGGCCCGCTCCAGCACCCTGGCCCGGTCCTCGTTCTTCTGGCAGAGGCCCATCGTCTTCTGGAGAAGCTCGAGCTTCTGCTGGTCGTTGAGCTTGTTGTCGGGCAGAGGCGCGATCCTGATGAGCGCGGCCAGAAGCATGTCGCGCTCGGCGGGATCCTGCGAGTCGCCGAGCAGGCCGAGAATGCGGTCGGCCACCGTGGCATCCGGCCACCGCGTGAGCGCCTTGAGCCCGAATTGCCGCTTCGCGGCGTCGGCATCGGCGACGAGTCGGTCGATGATCGCGAGTGCCCCCGGACCGCCCACGCGGCCGAGCGTGGGCAGGAGGGCTTCGCGGTCGGCTTCCGGCGACGCTTCGAACCGGGCCAGAAACGCTTCCGCCGCCTTCTCCCTGCCGGGGTTCTGTGTGCAGACGGCGACGACGGCCCGTTCCGCGGCGGCCCGCTCATCGCCGGGCGGGGCCGCGAGCAGCCCCTTCACGAGCCCGTCGATCTGCTCGGGACCGGCAAGCTTCCCGAGGGCACGCATCGCGGCCTGGCGGGCACCGGCATCGGCGTCGACGGCCAATGCGACGAGGTCGGGCAGGGCTGAACGAGCGCGTCGGTCGGCGAGTATGTCGATGAGAACGGGCCTCAGGCCCGACTCGCCGGACTTGGCTGCTGCGATGATCTGCTTCGTCGCTTCCTCGCCGCGGAGGATCGTGAGGGCCCGCCGGGCGGCCGACCGCTCGGGCTCGCCCGCGGCGAGCGATCGGATGAGTAGGGCCGTCTCGCCAGCCGAGCCGAGCGAACCGACCGCGCGGATCGCGGCGACTCGGACATCAGCCTCCGCGGCCGCCGGCAGCAGGGCCGCGATGGCGGGAACGGCGGCCCTGTCGCCCCGGTCGGCGAGCGCGCGAACGAGCGACGCCTGCTGGGCCGCCGTCAATTTCGCGATCACGCCGGCAAACTGCGAAGTCGCGGCCTCTCCCTTCGCGCCGTACCGCACCCGGTCGAGCGCGATCGCCCGGACTTCGGGGTCGGCGTCGGCGAGCATCGCCACGATGGTCGGAACGAGTTCCGGATCGCCAGCGACTGCCAGGACTTGAAGACAGGCGAGGGCCGGCAGGCAAACGTGCGCCGCGCGGCGGATGCATCGGGCAACACGCATTTCAGAAACCTCAAAGGCCGACTTGATGGAGGGAAGACGGGCGGTGGAACGTCGAACCGGTCAGGGCGTCGCGTCGAGGCAGGCGACGATGCCGCGCTTCGCGGCCATCAGGGTGGGCCTCGCCGAGGGTTTTCCTGCAGCCGACGCCTCGATGGCACGGTAGATCGCCATCGCCTCGGAACGCTTCCCCACGGCGAGCATGGCCTCCGCGCAGGCGAGCCGCGCATCGGTGATCGCGAGCGATTTCCTTCCGGAGGCCGAGCCGGCCGCGGCCTCCAGCACCCGTGCCGCGGCGGCATCGCGGATCATTCCCAGGGCGTCGGCGGCCGCGATGGCGGCCTTCTCATCGCCGGCGAGCAGGGCCGCGAAGAGCGGCACGCTCGCCCCATCCCGTCTCGCAGCGAGCGAGGCCATCATGCCAAGCTTGAGATCGCCATCGAGGGAGGAGAAGGCCTTGCGAAGCGCGTCGGCCGCCTCGGCCCCGTCGATCCGTTCCAAGGCGAACCTCGCCATGTGCGAATGCTCCTTCTGCAACAGCAGTGGAGCGAGCGCCGGCACGCTCGCGGCCGTGCCGATCATCGAGAGTTTGCGGCAGGCGTATTCCTTCGCCGCCCGGCTCGCGCCGCCGGAGAGGATCGCCGAAAAACGCTTCTCAAGCTCGGCGCGGACCGCCGCATCGCCGTGGGCCGCGATCACCGCGTCGTCGATCGCCTTGAAGAAGCCGGCGTCGGCCCCCCAGTCGTAGGCCTGAAGCGACGAGAAAGGGGCGTCGAGAGAGGCGAGGTCGTAGGCCATGGCGAGGGCCGCTCCAGGTCAGAGGATCCAAGGCTCGCGCCTGGCGCGATCGAGGAGACGGTTGGCCTCCTCGTCGCCAGTGAACCGCTGCGTTGTGCGATCCCACTTCAACGACCGCTGCAGCCGCACCGCGATGGCCACCATGTGCGGGGCCGTCATGGTGTTCACGGCTGGTTCGATGTCGCGAAACGGTCGCTCGCGTGTCTTCACGCATTCGAGAAAATCGCCGTAGATGCCGCCGCTGCCGCGGTAGGCGGGCACCGGCTTCGCCTCGCGGGCCCGGCCGTCGCCGGTGATTTGGATGCCTCGCTCGTGCGACACCGACGGCTTCTCGGTCCGCAGATGCTGCGGACGGTTGCAGTGGATCGCGACGCCGTTGGGATAGTCGAGCGACACGTACGCCGCGTCCTTGCCGTCGGCGGAGACGGGATGGTACGTGACCGACGCAGGCTGTAGTTCGAGCAGGTCGGCCGCGAAGATCGTGCCGCCGAAGTTGTGGGCTCCCCAGTCGGTGAGGCTGCCGCCGGAGTAATCGACGTACGACCGCCAACTGCCGCCGTTGCAGCCGAAGTTGCCGTCGCAGCGGCCGGGGTTGTACGGCTCCCAGGGGGCCGGCCCGAGCCAGAGGTCCCAGTCGATGTCGGGCGGTGTCTCCTGGGCGGGCAGGTAGCACGCCATCGAGGGAGGTCCGACGTTGATGTCGATCGACTTGATTGCGCCCACCTCGCCTGCCCAGCAGGGCTCGACGATGGCCCGGTAGTCCTCGAGCACCCGCTGGCTGCCGCCGGAGACGACCCGGCCGTAGCGTCGCGCCGCGGCGATCATGAGCGGGCCCTCGCGGAGCGTCAGCGTCTCGGGCTTCTGCAGGTAGACGTCCTTGCCTGCGCGGCAGGCGGCGATCGTCATGATCGCGTGCCAGTGGTCGGGCGTCGCGATGTGCACCGCGTCGATGTCGTCCCTGGCGAGAAGCTCGCGGAAGTCGACGTAGGCGGCGCAGTCCTTGTTGCCGTAGCGGCCGTCCGCGCGGGCCTTGCCACCCTCCCGCCACTTCTGCCGCACGTCGCAGACCGCCACGTACTGAACATCCGACCGACCGAGGAACGCCCCCTGGTCGCCCGATCCCATGTTGCCGACGCCGATGCCGCCCATCACGAGCCGGTCGCTCGCGGGAGGAGTCGTCGCGTCGCCGAGCGCCTTCGAGGTGAGAATGTACGGGGCGGAAACCGCCGCGAGGCCGCCGGTCGCGGTGGTCTTGAGGAACTTCCGCCGCGAAGGCGAACGTGGATCGCGAGAGACGCGTTTCAACATCGGATCGGCTCCTCTGCTCCTCGCGGCCGACTCCTAGTCAGGCTACCACTTCAGGCCGAACCGCTCGCCCGTCGCCCCGCCGCCGATCCCTCCCTTGAGCGGCACGTTCTTGCGACGCGCCGGCGCCGAGGCTGCCGCGGCGGCGAGAGCTTCCGTGCCGCGGCCATCCCCTTCGGCAGCGTCGTCCGCCTCGCCGGATTCGGCGGACTTCGACGCCAACGCCTTGATCGAGAGGCTCATCCGCTGCTCGTCGGGATCGATCGAGAGCACGCGGCACTCGACCTCCTCTCCCTCCTTGGCGACGTCGGACACGCTGCGGACGTGACGGTGGGCGAGTTCGGAAACGTGCACGAGCCCCTCCACGCCGGGCTCGAGCCGCACGAAGGCGCCGAACTGGGCGATGCGGCTGACGGTGCCGCGGACGGTCGCCCCCACGTGGTACTTCTCCGCGGCCCGCTTCCAGGGGCTCTCGACGAGGTCCCGGGCCGAGAGCGAGATCTTGCCGGTGTCGCGGTCGATCTTCTTTACGACGACGCGGATCGCCTCGCCGGGCTTGAGCACGTCGGCGGGATTCGCAACGCGGTCCCAGGAGAGTTGGCTGACGTGCACGAGCCCCTCGACGCCGTGGCCGATGTCGACGAAAGCCCCGAAATCACGGACGCTTCGGACGATGCCGTCGAGAAGCGAGCCGACCTCGAGCGTCTCGAGGAGCTTCGCCTTCGCGTCCGCCGCCTGTCGCTCGATCACCGCCCTCCGCGAGAGCACCAGCCGCCTCGCCGCCGGCACGATCTCCGTCACGAGGCACTCGAGCGTCTGGCCGACGAGCTCTTCGAGGTTCTCGACCCGCCAGACGCTCACGAGGCTCGCGGGGACGAATCCCCGCAGGCCCGCCACGTCGGCCTCGAGGCCCCCCTTGTTGGCCGCGACCACGCGGGCCGCGACGATCATGCCGGCCTCGATCTGCGAATAGTCGTCGACCGACACGGCGCGGTTGGCAGGCGCCACGTCGTAGAGGCCGTCCTCCTCGTTACGGGTTCCGACCGTCACGTCGATCGAATCGCCGACGGACGGAAACGCTTCCGGGTCGATGCCGACGAGCTTGAGCGCACCTTGCCGCCTCGCGCCGAGGTCGATGAAGGCGGTGTCGGCCCCGACACGGATGACGGTGCCAGAAAGCCTCGTGCCGGGCTCGATCGCCGCCTCGGCCTTTGCCGGGACGCTCGACTCCAGCAGGGCGTCGATCTCGACGTCGCCGAGGGCCGCCTCGAACTCGCTCGCGAGGTCGTCTTCGAGAGGGGCGCGGAGGTTCGGCACTTCGACTCTCGACGCGGGCGGAACCGGCTGCGAACGAGCCGGCTTCCGCGACTCGAGTGGTTTCTGCTCGAGTTGCTTCTGTTTGTGTCGGGCGACTGCCTCGGCCGCCACGTCGATGATCGGGGTCGGCTCTACTTGCTCGCGGTCAGCTGGCCCGCGGTCGGCTGGCTGAGCCGCCGCGGGACTCGGCGAGACGAGCAGATGCCGCGGCGGCAGCTTGGGAACCGGCACGCCCACCCGCTGGCTCCCGATGGGAATCCGGCGCTTTGACGACTCGGGCTCCTGGGCGTCGCTGGTCATGGGATCATTCGGTCACGAACGAAAGAAACTGCGGGAAACAGGACTTGAACCTGCACGGTATTACTACCACCAGGCCCTCAACCTGGCGCGTCTGCCAATTCCGCCATTCCCGCGGAACGAACTCCTCGTCATTCTGCGGCCGGGACCCCTTCAGTCAAGCGGCACGCCGCGACTGCCGTCGGGAACGCCGCCGCCAGCCTGCAGCGGCCGAGATCCCGCGGCGGCGGTCGCCGATCGCACGAGGGCGAGCGCGGCGAGCGACCAGGCGGCATCGCCCACAGGCATCCAGCGGTAGAAGGGCAGTGCCATCGTAAAGCACTCAGCGAGGCCGGCAGCGGAGCGGGGGTAGTCGTCCGAAATCCACCAGTAGGCCAGATTCGTGGCGAGGAAGAAGACAAGCGAGTGGGCCAGAGCCCCTCCCAGCCACGTCCAACCGCGTCCCTCGCGGATGCCGGGCGCGACGAAGCCAAGCAGGGCGGGCCAAGCCGTCGCCGCGAACACCACGACCGCCATGGTGAAGCTCCCGTAGGAGGGGAGGAAGAGATTGCTGGCGGCGAGCGCCGCCACCGGCACGCTGGCGGCCAGCAGGGGGCTCGTGAACACGGCCCCGGCCGCGAGCCCGACGGCGGCCATCGGCGTCACGTGGTAGGCCGGCTGCCAAAGCCTTCCCGCGGCGCCGATCACCACGAGCACGAGCCAGAATGTCGCCAACGACGCTGGGTCGCCCCAAACGCCGGTCAGCCCCGCGCGACTGGCTCTGTTCGATGACTGCACATCCGTCCTGGCCATGGAACAGCCTCCGGGGTGGACCCTGCCGCGAAGGGCTTTGCCCGAGCGGCGACCCCGATACCCTACTGGTTTTTGTCGATCCGGCAAGCCACACTTCCGCGGATGGAGCCATTCCAGACACTCTCGCTGGAGCGTTCGGACGAAGGGCTGGTCACGGTCGCCTTTCTGGTGCCGGGCCGCAGCCAAAACGTGCTCACGCGGGAAGTTCTGGAGGAAATGGCCCGGGCGCTCGACGCGATCGATGCCGGCCCGCCCCCCTCGGGCCTCCTGGTCGCCTCCCGCCGGCCGGGCTCGTTTTTCGCCGGCGCCGATGTCGACCGGCTTGCTGAACGCCTTGGCGGGGGTGGGGTCGAGGGGGACCTGGCCAGGGTGTGTGACGCAGGCAGGTCCCTGTTCGGGCGGTTCTCGTCGCGGCCCTGGCCCAGCGTGGCCGTGATCGACGGCGTCTGCCTCGGTGGGGGGCTGGAACTCGCTCTCGCCTGCGATTTTCGGATCGCGACCGATTCGCCGCAGGTGTCGCTCGGATTTCCGGAGGTGAAGCTCGGCATCCTGCCGGGTTGGGGGGGCACCGTGCGGCTGCCGAGGCTCGTCGGCCCGGCCGCCGCCATCGAGCTTGCGGCTTCGGGGGAGCCGGTCGATGCCGCACGGGCGAGGCGGCTCGGACTCGTCGATGCCGTCGTGTCGGCGGGGGAGGCGATCGAATCGGCTCGAAGGCTGCTTCTCGCGGAAGCGGCGCGCGGTGGGCATCTCGTGCGGAGGCGGCGGGCCGCCGGCCGTGTGGAACTCGACGAGTCGGAGAAGGCCTTCATCGCATCGACCGCGTCCGCCGCGATCCTCGCCCGCACGGCCGGCCGGTATCCGGCGCCGCAGGCGATCCTCGAACTCATCCTCGATGGAGTGACGGTCGATGCCGAGGCGGCCGGCGGCCTCGAAAGTCGGGGGTTCGAATCGCTCGCGCGATCGCCCATCGCCCGCCAGCTCGTGCATCTTCACCTCGTGGGGGAGCGAAGCCGGCGTCGTCAGCCTGCGACCGATCGGGCGGTCGAGCGGGTCGCGATCATCGGCGCGGGCGTGATGGGAAGCGGCATCGCCGCCGCGAGCCTCCGCGCCGGGCTCGGCACCGCCGTGGCCGAAACGTCGGAGGCGATGCTCGAGAAGGCGACCCGCACGATCCTCGACGAGGCCGCCTGGGATCGCGAGGCCCGACGCAGCGATCCGGAGCGGGCCGTGGAGCTCGCGTCGAAGCTGCGGACTTCGGGGCGGCTCGCCGTTGCGGCCGACGCCGACGTCGTGATCGAGGCGGTGACGGAGAAGATCGAGGTGAAGCGGGAGGTGTTCACGGAGCTCGAACGGCTCGTGCGACCCTCGACGGTGCTCGCGACGAACACGTCCACCTATCGCATCGCCAGGATCGCCGAGGGGATCGCCGACCGCTCGCGGGTCTGCGGCATCCACTTCTTCGTGCCGGTCCGCAAGCGTCCGCTCGTGGAGATCGTCCGTGGCGGCGAGACGAGCGACCAGACCATCGCGACGGCCGTCGCCTTCGCCCGCGCGATCGGGAAGCTTCCGATCGTGGTGAAGGACTCGCCCGGGTTCCTCGTGAACCGCGTGCTCATGCCCTACCTCCACGAGGCGATCGAGCTTCTGCGGGAGGGCGTGTCGCCGCAGAAGATCGACCGGGTGGCGAAGGCGTTCGGCATGCCCGTGGGGCCGATCGAGCTCTACGACCTCATCGGTCTCGACACGGCGTTCTACGCCGGCATCGTGATGCACGAGAGCTTCGGCGACCGGATCGAGGCGTCGCCGGTGATCCCCGCGATGGTGCGGGCGAAGCTGCTCGGGCAGAAGTGCGGCGCGGGCTTCTACCTCCACGGCGGCCGCGACCGGACGCTCGTGCCGAATCCGGCGATCGCGAAACGGCTCGAGCCCTATGCGATCGAGCCGCACGGTGATCCCGCGGTTGTGCACGCCGACGACCGGATCGCCGATCGCCTCTTTCTCCCGATGGTGCTCGAGGCGACGCTCGCGCTCGACGAGGGCGTGGTGGACGATCCAGGCGACGTCGATCTCGCCGTCGTCCATGGCCTCGGGTTTCCTGCGTTTCGCGGTGGCCTTCTCGGCTGGGCCGACTCGCTCGGCGCCAAAACGATCCTCGAGAGGCTCGCGGCGTTCGAGCCGCTCGGCGCGCGGATGCAGCCGACGGAAAGGCTCGTCGGCATGGCACGCGAGGGGAGATCCTTCCATGCACGGTGAGGCGGTCATCGTCGCCTGCGCACGAACCGCGATCGGCCGGTCGCATCCGGAGAAGGGGGTTTTTCGCGGCGTGCGGGCGGACGAGCTGGCCGCGGCCGCGGTTCGCGCCGCGGTCGAACGGGCGACGATCGATCCCGCGACGATCGACGACGTCATCCTCGGCGCGGTGAAGCAGCACGGCGAGCTCGGGGGCAACGCCGCCCGCACCGTCGCCATGCTCGCCGGCATCCCCTTCTCGGCCGGCGCGACGACGGCCAACCGGCTCTGCGGCTCCGGGCTTCAGGCGATCCGGCAGGCCTGCCATGCGATCGCCGCGGGGGAGGCCGACGTGCAGGTCGCCGCCGGCGTCGAGCACATGCACCACCTGCCGATGGAGTCGCTCGTCGACTTCCATCCGATGGCGTTCGTGGCCTCGACCCGCGCCGCGGCGTCGATGGGCCTCGCGGCGGAGTTTCTCGCGGCCCGCCACGGCATCGGGAGAAAGCAGCAGGAAGCCTTTGCGGTTGAAAGCCACCGCAAGGCCCATGCGGCCGCCGAGGCCGGGCTCTTCGACCGCGAGATCGTGGCGGTGAACGGGCTCGACGATGCGGGAGGGCTCGTCTCCGTGCGCCGCGACCAGTCGATCCGTGGCGATGCGTCGCCCGACGCCATGGCGGCGCTGCCGCCGGTCTTCGTTCCCGGCTACGGCACGATCACGGCGGCGACGAGCTCCCCCTTGAGCGACGGCGCGGCGGCGGTCGTCGTGATGCGGGAGGAGACCGCGCGACGGCTGGGTCTCGCGCCGCTTGCGAGGATCGTGGCGACGACCGTCGTCGGCGTCGCTCCGAGCGAAATGGGCGGCGGCCCGATCGCGGCGGTGAACAGGCTCCTCTCCCGCACCGGCCGCTCGGTCGCCGACATCG
Organism: Pirellulales bacterium; assembly: GCA_040397565.1. Lineage (GTDB taxonomy): Bacteria > Planctomycetota > Planctomycetia > Pirellulales > UBA1268 > UBA4655. The sequence continues at coordinate 9,077 of JBBAVU010000116.1, forward strand.
ACCTCGTGGAACTCAACGAGGCCTTCGCGGCCCAGGCGATCCACTGCATCCGCGGACTTCGGCTCGACGAGTCGCGGGTGAACGTGCACGGCGGCGCGATCGCGATCGGCCACCCGCTCGGCGCCTCCGGCTGCCGGATCGTGACGACGCTCGTCCACGCGATGCACGCCCGCGGCGCCTGCACGGGCCTCGCCACGATGTGCATCGGACTCGGGCAAGGGATCGCGGTCTTGCTCGAGCGTCCGACCGCCTGATCTTTCTGCACGTCAAGCACGTCAAACGTGCTGGGTTCGGGACTGCCCGTGCCCATCGCCGGACGCTCGCTGCAGGCATCCTGCCTTCCGCTCGCTCGGATGCAGACTTCGCTGCGCAATCCTTGCT
>JBBAVU010000117.1:0-9381 GCA_040397565.1 Pirellulales bacterium
TCGATGTCGAACTTCACCGGATAGCCGCGGATCTGGACGTCCCGCTCCTCGAGGATGTTGAAGAGGCCGACCTGCACGAGCTCGTCGAGCTCGGGCAGCTCGTTCATCGCAAAGATGCCCCGGTGCATCCGGGGGATGAGCCCGAAGTGGAGGGCCTCCTCGCTCCCCATGCTCGTGCCGCCGGCGAGCTTCGCCGGGTCGATCTCGCCGATGATGTCGGCGAACTTCGTGCCGGGGGCGAGCCGTTCGGCATACCGCTCCTCCCGCGGCCACCAGGCGATGGCGACCTGCGCAGGGTCCATCTCGGCCACGATCCGCCGCCCCTCTCGGCTGATCGGGGCGTAGGGATCGTCGTGAAGCGGGATCCGCGGCGAGTCGAGGTAGGGCAGGTGCGGATCGAGAAACCGCGTGAGCAGTCGCATGAGCCGGCTCTTGGCCTGCCCCTTTTCACCGAGGAAGAGCATGTCGTGGCCGGCGAGCAGCGCGATGTCGATCTCCGGGATGACGGTGTCGTCGTAACCGATGATCCCGGGAAAGAGCTCCTCGCCCGAGGCGAGCAGGCGGAGGAAGTTCTCCCGCACCTCCTCTTTCACCGGGCGGCTCCGCCAACCGCTCGAGCGAAGCTCGGCGAGCGTGCGGGGCAGGGCAGAGGGGGCGTTCATGGCGGCAGTCTCCGGGGGAAGCGACAGCCGCATTCTAGACGGCTACCGGCCGGGGAGAACCTCCGCGGCTTCGGACTCGAGCCGTTCGACGACCGACCGCACCAGTTCGAGGTCGATCTCGGGGGGCTGGCGATCGAGCAGCCAGCGGGCGTCGTCGAGGGCGGTATCGCGGCGGCCGAGCCGGGCGGCCGTCACCATCCGCATCACGCGGTCGCGGGCCGAGTCGGGCTCGATCGCAACCGCCGCGTCGAGGTAGCGAAGCACATCCGCCTGGCCGCCTTCCCGCATCGCGATCCCGCGGAGGTTGCCGAGCATCCTCGCGAGGATCGCCTTCGGACCGACGCTGGCGAGGTGGTCGTCGACGAGCTCGTCGCCGGACTGCTCCAGAAGCTGCTTCGCGAGATCCTCCCGCGAGCGGACCTGCGCGGAATCGAACACGTCGAGCCAGCGGGGCTCTCCCTCGGCCGGCACGTACCGCACGAGGAAGTGCCCCGGAAACCCGACCCCCTCCACCCGCAGGCCGAGGCGGCGGGCGAGCTCCATGTAGACGACCGAGAGCGTGATCGGGATCCCCTCACGGTCGTCGAGCACCTCGTTCACGTAGCTGTTGGCCCGGTTGTAGTAGTCGCCCCGGCTGCCGTGAAACCCGAGCTCCTCGAAGAGCACCCGATTGAGCGCGGCGAGCTTCGCCGTCTCGTCGGCATCCGGCGAACGCTTCAGGATGTCGGCGGCGAGCCGGTCGAGCTCCCGCTGCGACGCGTCGACGTCGAGATCCGGGTTGTCGAGCTTCGCGATGAGCAGGGCCGCATGAAACAGGTCGATCTTCGACTCGTCTCCCGCGACGATCCGCGAAAGCTCGTCGAGCGTGCGGCGCTCGTGGACCGCAGCCGCGAGCGACTCGACCTGCCGGGCCTGCCGCTCGAGCGACGCCGCCCTCGCCGCAAGCGCCGCACGCACCGGCTCCCCCTCGTCGAGCAGCTTCGCGACCAGTTCCTTTGCCGGAGGACCGGCATCGGACAGCGCGGCCGTGAGCGACTCGATCCGGGCCATCGTCTCCTTCGCCGGCATCGATGGCGGCAGCTCGCGGCCCACGGCGAAAGCACGAAACTCGGCCTCCGTGTCGCGAAACTTCGCGAGCCCGACGCGGCCTCGCGCGAGCCCGCGGTCGGAAGACTCGAAGACCGCCTCGTCGTTCACGAAGCAGGCGATCTTCTCGGCGGTGCGGCGGACGCGGAGGTGGTTCCACGCCCCGGGCCGGTAGCGGGGGCTCGGCTTCTCGTCGAGGATCTTCCACGAAAGGACATCGGGCCCGTCGAATCGAGTCAGCCGCAGCCTGCCCGCCGACGGGTAAAAGCCGTAGTGCCGCTCACCCCCGTCGGAAGCGAAGGCGAGCCCCGCCGCGCCGCTCTCGTCGTCGAGCTTCACCCACACGGCCGCGTCGTAGGGAAGCTCGGGCGGGGGCTCGACGGCCAGGCAGAGCGACCGGCCGCCGAAGCCCGAGCCCGCGCCGCTCACCGCGATCCGGCCGGCTCGCTGCCGCCAGCGGGCCCCTCCGATCGTCGTCCATTCCGCGGGATCGATCGCGCCGATCGTGAGCCACCGCTCCATCACGACAGGGTTGGGCCGATCGAGCAGGCTCCGCAGCCGCTCCACCGACACGGCGAACCCGAGGTTGGGCGTGATGAGCGACTTCATCGAGACGATCCCCTGCACCCGCCCCCGCCGATCGAGCACGGGGCCGCCGCTGTTGCCCGGCTCCACCGGCATCGCGAGTTGGATCATCTCGATGCCCTCCCTCCGCCGCAGGCCCGACACCCGGCCGGCGACGACGCTCCGCTCGAGCCCGTGGGGATTGCCGATCGCCACGATCTCCGCCCCATCGGCGAGCGTGCCGGCCTCGGCGAGCGGAAGGGCGGCGGGCCCCTTGGCGGCGATCCTCACGACCGCGAGGTCGCCGTCGCGGTCAGTCGCATGGACCGCCGTCACCTCGTGCGTCGAGCCATCCGCCAGTTCGACGCTGATCGGCCTCGCCTCGCCGATCACGTGGAGGCTCGTCGCCACGAGACCCTCGCCGACGACGAACCCGGTGCCGAGGCCCGCGTCGCCCTCGCGGCGGCCACGGAAGCGGATCGTGACGATCGACGGCTTCGCCTCCTGGGCGAGTTCCTCGACCGACTTTTCCTGCGCGGACGCCGTCCGAAGCGAAAGCGTGACACCCCCCACGAGCACTGCGATCACGGCGATGCGGATCGCGGCGATGGCGTCGAAATGCCGTGTGGAACATCGCATGAGCCACCTCCGCGGTCGCCGCGTGCGTGCGACCGAACCCGACTCTATCAGACCGGACTGCGTCAGAGCATCTCCACCGGGTCGACGTCGATGATCCAGCCGACATCATCGGGCGTCGAGAATCCGTCGATCGCCTCGCGGACGATCCGGCGAAGCTCCGCGCCGTCGGGCCCGATGGCCTGCACGTGCCAGCGGAAGCGGTCTCGCAGCCGCGCGATGGGCGCCGGGGCCGGCCCGAGCACCCGCACGGCCGCCGGCGCTTCGGGTGCCGTCGTTCCCGCGGCCGCCCGCAGCCGCCCGGCAATGAGCCCCGCCTGGTGACGTGCCGCGGCGTCATCGACGCTTCGCACGACGATGCGGACGACGTGGCCGAACGGCGGATAGCCGAGCGCCTCGCGGATCGGCAGTTCCGTCCTCACGAAGGCCTCGTAGTCGTGCGTGGAGGCGGCGCGGAGCGCCGGATGGTCGGGGCTGCTCGTCTGCACGACGACGCGGCCGCCGAGCGCGCCACGGCCGCTGCGGCCCGCCACCTGCATCACAAGCTGGCAGGTCCGCTCCGACGCGCGGAAGTCGGGCAGATGGAGCGCGGCGTCGGCGTTCACGACGCCGACGAGCACGACCGAAGGAAAATCGAGCCCCTTCGCGATCATCTGCGTGCCGACGAGGATGTCGATCTCGCGATCGCGAAACGCATCGAGTGTCTTCTCGTGCGAGCCGCGCGAACGCATCGTGTCGGTGTCCATCCGCGCGACCCGCACGCCGGGAAAGAGCCTGCGGACCTGGTCCTCGAGCCGCTGCGTGCCCGTGCCCCGCAGGCTCACCGACGGCGAATGGCACTCGGGGCAGTCGGGGGCGAGCCGCGTGACACGGCCGCATCCGTGGCAGACGCCCCGGTTGCCCGGCTGGTGGAGCGTCAGCGCGATGTCGCACTGCGGGCAGCGGACGGTGTGACCGCAGGCGGGGCACTGCACCGCCGTCGCGAATCCCCGCCGGTTCAGGAGCAGGATCACCTGCCCGCCACTCTCGATCGCCCAGTTGATCCCCGCCTGGAGCCTCGGGCTCACGGGCCCGCGGCTGCGTGAAGCCGGATCCCGCTGGTCGACCATGATCACGGCGGGCAGCTGTGCGCCGCCGACCCGCTGCGGCAGCTCCACCATCCGCCACTCGCCGGCGAGGCATCGCTGGAAGGTCTCGAGCGAGGGGGTCGCGGAGCCGAGCACGAGCGGGACCCCCTCGGACCGCGCCCGCCATTCCGCGACGTCCCGCGCGTGGTAGCGGGGGGCCGTGCCCTGCTTGAACGAGTTTTCGTGCTCCTCGTCGATCACAATCAGGCCGAGCCGAGGCGTCGGCGCGAAGACCGCGCTCCTCGCCCCGACCACGACGCGGACGCTCCCCGCGGCGATCTCCTTCCACTGCGCGTGCCGCTCGGCGGGCGTGAGGTGGCTGTGGAGCACCGCCACCTCGCCGAACCGAGCCCGGAACCGGCTGCAGGTCTGCGGAGTGAGACTGATCTCGGGCACGAGCACGATCGCCTGCCGGCCGTAGGCGACCGTCTCCTCCACCGCCTTGAGGTAGACCTCCGTCTTCCCGCTGCCGGTCACGCCGAAGAGTACGACCGTCTCGTGGCGGCCGGCCCGCATCGGCGCGAGGATCGCCTCCACCGCCTCCGCCTGCCGCTCCGAGAGCACGGGCGGTGCGGAGACGCCTTCGGCCGGGGACGACGCCTTCGCCAGCCGCGCGGGATCGCAGACCTCGAGCAGGCCGTTCTTGAAGAGCCGCGACACGACCGCCCGGCTCGCGCCGCTTTTGTCGGCAAGCTGCTCGGCCGTCATCGGCTCGATCGCGGCGGCGAGCACCTTTGCCTGCGATGGCGAGAGCGTGCGGGCCGGCTCCACGGCCGATCGCACGAGCACGGGCGTCGATCGCCGCCCCGCCTTCGCCCGCACGCCCGCGGGCAGCACCGCCTCCAGCACCTCCCCCCAGCGACACATCCACCGCTCGCTCATCCACTTCGTGAGTTCGAGCATCCGCGGCGAGAGGAGCGGCCGGTCGTCCTCGACGGCGATCACCTCCTTGAGCGGCTGCTGCGGCAACTCGCCCGCCGTCACCGCCACGCAGTAGCCGACCCGCGGCCGCCCGCTCTTGCCGAGCGGCACCCGCAGCCGCCGGCCCGGCTCGATCGCTGCCGCGAGCGACTCTGGCACGAGGTAATCGAGCGGCTTCGCCACCCCTTCGGAAAGCACGACCGTGGCCACCAGCCCGTGTCGGCGGTCGTCCTCCTCCCACGCAGGCCGCGTTTCGAAGAGTTCCCGTTGGCTCGTATGCTTGTCGGACATGCGAACTGGCAGCATTTCACGGCCTGGCCGAAGGCTGCATCAGGTAGGCCAGCAGGTCGGGCAGGTTCTTCTCGCCGATCTGGTCGAGCATGTTCGACGCCATCGGCGAGAGTTGCGAGACGGTCACCTCGTCGATGTCGTTGGCGGCAACCCGCACCTCCTTGCCACTCGAATCGGCGAGGATCAGATCGCCGCCGTCCTCCCGCAGTTTGAGCCCCGAGATCACGCGGCCGTCGCCAGTCGTCACCAGCGTCGTGCGGAAGGCCTCGTCCACGTTGCGATTGGGATCGAGAATGTCTTCCAGGAGCCGCTCCGTGCCCCGCTGCCCGACGCCGTCGAGTTGCGGGCCCACCTTGCCACCCACGTCGGCCATGCGATGGCAGTTCGCGCACGCCCTCGCGAAGATCGCCCGGCCCGCCTCCGGCGACGCCGTCGCCTTCGCATGGTCGGCCACGACACGGGCGATCACCTGTCGGATCGCGGCGTCGGCCGAGGGCAGGCTGCGGGTGAGGTCCGCGATCCGCGATTCAACGGCTGCGGCCCCCGATGACTTCAGGCGGTCCACGATCGGCTTGTCCTGCAGGAGCCGGGCCGATGCCTTCCCGGCGGCCACCCGCGCGAGGAGCAGTTCGGCCCCTTCATTCGTCGAGGCCAGTGCCATTGCCAGTGGCTGCTGCAAGGCCGCCGGGGCGGTGACGATCGCTTCGGCCAGGGCGTCGCGGGCCTCCGGCGTGTCGCTCGCGCCGAGTTGGCGGGCGATGGCCTGGCGCAGCGGCACCGGCTCCGCCGTGCTCGCGACGATCGTCGCCAGCGCCGCCGTGGTCCGCTGCGGGTCGAGCGCGGCCGCGGTGGCGGCGGCCGTCGTGCGCACGTCGTCAGGCAACGCGGCATTGCCGAGCACGCCGAGCGCCTGGGTGGTGAGCGTGGCCAGACGCAACTGCTCGGCCACCTTGAGCGCCAGCGACAAAACCGTGGCGGAGGGCAGCGGTCTCGTCGAGTCCGTCGCGATGTCGAGAATGCCCGGAGCGAGCAAGGCTCCCCAACGGCCCAGCTCGTTGTCTGTCGAAAGCTTCCGTCCGCGGCGGGAAAGGCCGTCAAAGAGCGGCTGAAAGAATTCCGCCTGGGCGACGATGCTCGCGGCGTGCTTCTCACGGGCGAACCGTGCCGCCTCGTCGACCCGGGCGTCGCCGCAGTGCTGCGCGACGCTCGCCAGGCAGCGGCTGAGAAGATTCTGCTGGGCGTCGCGGCTGCGGACGAACGTGAAGGCGAACCAGGCGACCGCGTCGTCGGGAACGACGATCGCGATGTCAACGAGCTTCACCCATTCGGCATCGGCAAGCGAAAGCCCTGCGATCACGTCCGGCGACGTGTGCCGCAACTGGTTGCGCACGGCGATCCGCAGCGCATGGATCAGCTGCGTGTCGTCGCTCGGAGCCGCCAGCCACGCGCGGAGGAGCGGCTGGATCGACGCGGGCTCCGGATGCGATGCGATCGCCTCGGCGGCCGCACGGCGAACGAAGGGATCGGCGTCGGCGAGCATCGAACGCGCCAGATCGCCCCGGTCCGCGTCCCAGCCGGGCATGGCCGAAAGCATTTTCACCAGATGCACGCGGACGACCGGCGACGAATCCTTCGCGATCCTGTCGAGCGACACGCCATCGAGCCTTCCCAGCCGCGCAAGCCCCCAGAGGGCGAACGCCCTCCGATCGTCAGCGTGCGGGCCGGCCTCGGGCGACGCAGCGGTGAGCACTCGCTCGAGAAGCGAAGCCAGGCCGTTGCCCCGTGCCGCGTGAGCTCGTGTCATGAGCGTGCCGAACGCGAGCCGCCGCACGGTCGCGTTTGCATCGCCGAGCAGCGTCACGAGCTTCTCGTCGCCAAGGCTCGCGAGGTCAGCGGGTGATCCCGTCGCCGCCTTGCCGTCCGTTCCCTGCCAGACGATCCGCCAGATGCGGCCCCGGTGACGGTCGCGCCGGGGATGCTTCAGATCGACCTCGTAGTGGCCGATGATGCAGTTGTAGAAGTCGGCCACGTAGAGGCCGCCGTCGGGGCCGAGCTGCAGATCGACCGGCCGAAACCACCAGTCGTCGCACGACACGAAATCGATCGGCTTCTCCACCCACGGCGACGAGCCCCGCCACTCTGGGTGGTCGCGATGGATGACGTTGGTCATGACGTTGCCGACGAACATCGAGCCGCGATACTCCGCGGGAAATTGCTCCGCCTCGTAGGCGACCATGCCGGCGATGCCGGTCGAGCCATGGCCGTCGCCGGTCGTGAGCGGCGCGTAACCGAGGCCGTCGTGCGGCTTGCCGAAGCTGTCGTAGTAGCCGCCGCGGAGGACCATCGTGATCGGCTTGGAATGGCAGTCGGCGGTGAACTGGTTGCCGAGCCGGTCGATGTACATCCCAAAGGGGTTGACCTGTCCCCACGACACCTGCTCGATCGCCGAGCCGTCGGGACGGAAGCGGTAGGTGTTGCCGGAGGTCATCTCGAGGACGACGTCGCCCTCGCCGCGGAGCTTCACCTTCGACGCGTTGCGGAAGCCGTGGCAGGCGTAGACCCAACCGTCGGGCCCGAGGCGGAAGGCGTTTTGGTTGCCGTGGGTGTCGGCGAAGTCGAACGGTCCGTAGAGCACCTCGCGGCGGTCGGCCTTGCCGTCGCCATCGGTGTCGGTGAGCTTCCAGATGTTGGGAATCGACCAGACGATCACCTCCTGACCGCAGCCGTCAGCAGTGCCAACCGGCAGTGGCAGCACGCCGATCGGGATATTGAGCCCGTCGGCGAAGCGGGTCGCCTTCGTCGCCCGGCCGTCGGGCCCAAACCCTTCGAGCACGGTCAGCCCGTCCCGCGGAATGACGCCGTCGGCAGCGGCGAACGGATACTCGACCGAGTGAGTCACCCAGAGCCGGCCGCGGGTGTCGAACGCCAAGTTCATCGGCTTCTGGATCTCGGGCTCGCTGGCGACGAGTTGGATCGCGAACCCGGCAGGCAGCTTGAACTTCCCCCGCTCCTCCTCGGGCGAGAGGGCCTCGGTGGGAGCGATCGGCGGGCTGGCCTCGGCCCGGAGCCCGAACGACGCCACGCACGAACACGCGACGACTGCGATCGGCCTCCAGAGTTTCATGAACTCGCTCACAAACCGCCTCCTGCCAAGCGCGGGAGATCGATCGAAACTAGCTCAAAAGTATAGCCAGAGCCTCGCTCATGACAGCCGGCAGATCGCGGCAATTTGCAGCCTTCTCGAGCACCAGGCCGTGTCGGCGGTCGTCCTCCTCCCACGCGGGCCGCGTTTCGAAGAGTCCCCGTTGGCTCGTATGCTTGCCGGACATGCGACTTGGCATCTTCGGCGGCAGCTTCGATCCCGTCCACACCGGCCACCTGGCGGCGGCGAGGGCGTGCGTCGACCAGGCCGGAATCGACCGCATGATCCTCGTTCCGGCGGGCGTTTCGCCGTTCAAGCAGGACCGACCTCCGACCGCCGGCCGGCACCGTGCGGCGATGCTGGCGGTTGCGACCGCGGGGGATCCACGGTTCGAAATCTCCACGATCGAGCTCGACCGCGACGGCCCGAGCTACACGGCCGACACGCTCGGGCGATTGCGGGCCGAGCACCCCGGCGACACGCTCCTGCTCGTCGTCGGCCCCGACTCGCTCGCATCGTTTCCCTCGTGGCACCGGCCCGATCGCATCCTCGAGCTCGCCGAGCTCCTGCCGGTGGAGCGGGAGGGCCTCGACGATCTCGATCGGCTCCGTAGAGCCACGCCCGCGCTCGAGAGAATCGTCGGCCGCGAGCGGCTCGACCGCATCATCGCATCGCGTGTCAGGATGCCGCCGGTCGAGGCCAGATCCACCGACCTCCGCCGCGCCGTCGCCGAAGGCCGCCCGCTTTGCGGTCTCACGCCGGAGGCCGTCGAGAACTACATCCGCACGCACGGGCTCTATCTGACCTGACTGCAGCTCCCGCGGCGGGCGTCATTCGCTCGACAGTCGCCGAACCGCGTCGAGCCGCGCGGCGAGCAGGCGGCTCTTGGGGAGCTCCGCGGCCTCCGGCGTCGCGGCGAGCATCCGCAGGAGCTGATCGAGCCGGTCGGCGG